>NZ_JALJRR010000001.1:0-183147 GCF_024519615.1 Pseudomonas sp. Pse79 | reverse complement strand
TTCCCCAACCGTCGGCCGGAGCCGACGTTCTATTCCAGTACGCCCGCTGGTTGCAGAAAAATAACCAGCTCAAGCAGGACGAGACCGTTGATGCCGAGATCGAGCGCCTGTACCGGATTGCTGCCGAGAATGGTCATTACAAAGCCAACATCAACCTGCAAAACGGCACCATGCGCGGCCACTTCACGCTCAGTGGCGCCGAACACCTGCGCCTGAGTCAGCAATTGATCGACGTGAACGTGGCAACGGGATATTACTTTATCGGCGTTTTCCTGAAGAACGGTTCTGCCGGACTGAAGCAGGATACGGCTATGTCATTGCGCTATTTTCGCAAGGCGGCCGATCAGGGCAGTGCCCAAGCTCAGTACGCTGTAGGGGATATACTGGCGCCGATTGACATCGCGCCTGATGTTGCCCGGCAGATGCGCCGCTGTGCGGCTGAACAGGGTAATGGCGATGCAGCTATTGCTTTGGGTGTCGATCTTAAAAACGAGAGTCGGTACCAGGAAGCGCTTGAGGTCTTCCAGATGGGCGTTGTAGCTGGTCACGAGAGCGCTGCTGGTAGGTTGGAAGAAGCCTTTCGCGGTCATCCTCCCTCCGATAGGTTGTACTACCTCGGTCAACAGGAAGACCTCGAACGCGCTAAACGCTATGAAAAAATCTGGAGCCTGCTAGCGGACTACTCCTACGCCAACCCAAAAGTCCCCGAAATCAACGACATCCTCCCCTTACCTCCCGCCAAACTCCCCACCTGGGACGGCAAGCTGCAATGGCTGGAAGCACGCCTGGCCAACGTCCCGCCAGAAAAGCCCAGCGAAGCGCTGATCCAGCAGTTGGCCAAAGCCAAACTCCTTGAACCTGCAACCGGCAGACCCACACCCGACTCCCCCGCGTTCATCAAGGCCAGCTACCCCGAACCGACCTGCACCAGCGGCCAGGCCTGCCCCCAGACTGGCTATTGGCGGGCATTCAGCCTGAGTCGCGATGTTTATGCGCGGCTCAGCGATGGCGTGATCCGCCGTTTCGAGAAGAACGAGATCATGCCCACCCTGCAGATTGAGAGTCACAAGCCGCGTTTTTTGCTGCCCGACATCATAACGGTCAATGAGGAAAGCATCGAATGGCGGCTGTTGGGGTGAGGCATGCAAGGCATCTTTCGCGTCGGCGACAAGACAACGGGCGGCGGTACGGCTCTATCGGTCGCGTCGACATTATTAGGATGGAAAGACCGTGAAGGACCTTGACTGATGTGCAGACTCCTATTGCTGACAAGCCTGCTGCTGGCTGCCTGCGATAACGGCAGCGCCCCTACTCACCCTACTCAGGACCCTGCCGTGAACCCACTGACCGAGATCAAAACCAAGCTGGCCTTTACCTGTGTACACGAGCAAATTCCTTCGCCGTCCGCCGAGGCCGATGAGCTGTTTCAATACGCTCGCTGGCTCCAGAAAAACAACCTGCTCAAGCAGGACAAAAGCGTCGACGCCGAGATCGAGCGCCTGTACCGGATTGCTGCCGAGAATGGCCATTACAAAGCCAACATCAACCTGCAAAACGGCACCATGCGCGGCCACTTCACGCTCAGTGGCGACGAACACCTGCGCCTGAGTCAGCAACTGATCGACGCGAATGTGGCGACGGGGTACTACTTTATCGGCCTCTTTCTGAAAAGCGGCTCGGCTGGGCTGAAGCAGGATACGGCCATGTCATTGCGTTACTTTCGTAAGGCCGCCGATCAGGGCAGCGCGCAAGCCCAGTACGAAGTGGGGGACATACTGGCGCCAATCAACATTGCTCCGAACATCGCCCGGCAGATGCGCCGATGCTCGGCCGAACAGGGCCATGGTAAGGCCGCCAGGGCGCTAGGAGTTGACCTGTCGACAGATGGACACTATCAGGAGGCCCTTGAGGCATTTCAACTTGGGTTAATTGCAGGTGACAGCACCTCCGCGTCCTTTCTGAGTAAAGGCTTTCTCGGCCCCAAGTCGGATGATCGTTTGTACTACCTCGGCCAGCAGGAAGACCTTGAGCGCGCCGAACGCTATGAAAAAATCTGGCGAATTCTCGCAAACTACTCCTATGCCGCCCCCAAAGTCCCCGAAATCAACGACATCCTCCCCCTACCCCCCGCCAAACTCCCCACCTGGGACGGCAAGCTGCAATGGCTGGAAGCACGCCTGGCCAACGTCCCACCAGAAAAGCCCAGCGAAGCACTGATCCAGCAATTGGCCAAAGCCAAACTTCTTGAACCGACAACCGGCAGACCCACGCCCGCCTCTCCCGCGGCCGTTAAGCCGCGGTTTTTGCCGCCCGACATCATCACAGTCAATGAGCAAAACATCGAATGGCGGCTGTTGGGATGAGGTTCCATGCCTCGAATCAACTAAGGGCACCCGCCCACACTTGAGCCAGGTACCGGGAGAATGGGCGCGCCGCGCCTCAAACGCTCATTTTCTGCGTAAGGCTGCCGATAGCCTGTCATCACCCTGACAAGCGGCGACGCCCTGCGGGAATCAATGCCAAATACCTTCGCCCCGATCATTCGTAACCTTTCCCAACGCACCAGCCTGTCGATGGCGCGCACGTCGTTGTTCCAGTGCGTGGTGCTGCTCGCCTGTGTGTTTGCGGCGGCCAGCTATTCGCTGGTGTACCTCGCCCAGGAACTGAACCGATTCGAAGACAGCGAAAGCGCCTTCTACACGCGCAAGGCGGTGCAGTCCCTGGAAAAATCCCAGCGCCTGACCGTCAAGGATTACGCATTCTGGGGCGATGCCTACAAACACCTGCACGTTTCCGTGGACACGGATTGGGCCTATACCCGCGAAAACGTCGGGCCCACGCTGTTTCATGATTTCGGTTTCCAAGGCGTGTTTGTCGTCAACGACCTGGACCGCACGGTATACGCGTTGGTCGAGGGCAAGCTGCAACCGATTGAGCTGACCGAATGGCTCGACCAGCCCGTCGCGGCGCTACTCGAACAAGCGCGCGCAGGCGCCGCGACGGACACACCGGTCACGACGTTCATTAACGTGCGCGGCAACCCCACGCTGGTGGCGGCAGCGGCGATAACGCCCGGCACTGACCCCAGCGTGATCGCCGATGACCGAAAAG
The DNA here is from genome assembly GCF_024519615.1 of Pseudomonas sp. Pse79. Classification (NCBI taxonomy): domain Bacteria; kingdom Pseudomonadati; phylum Pseudomonadota; class Gammaproteobacteria; order Pseudomonadales; family Pseudomonadaceae; genus Pseudomonas; species Pseudomonas sp. Pse79. The sequence goes on along the minus strand of NZ_JALJRR010000001.1, from coordinate 180,036 downwards.
CCTCGGTATTGCTCTTCATCAACATCCTCGACAGCGCCAAGCTGACCGAAATCGGCAACGACTTTGGCGTCGATCACCTGCACATCGCCACACCCGATGAAATCGGCAAGACCTTGTTGTTCGCCCTTGGTGAGAACGGTGCCGCCGGCAGCCTGCACTGGCACCCCGAGCGGCCCGGTATGCGTTTGATGGCTGTCGGTTTGCCGCTGCTGGGCCTGGCGGCGTTGCTGGTGTGCCTGATGACCTGGCTGATTGTGCGCCGCACCACGGCGGACGCCCAGGCCCTCGACAGCAGCCACACCTCGCTGCAAGACAGTCAAAACGCGCTGGCCACCAGCGAAGCACGCTTTCGCGATGTGGTGGAAGCCAGTTCGGACTGGGTCTGGGAAATCGACGGCGAGTGGCGTTTCACCTACCTGTCGGAGCGCTTCGAAAGCGTCACCGGCCTGGACCGCCAGGCCTGGATCGGCGCCACGCTGTACGACCTGCTGGACACCGATGCCGGCGCCCTTTCTCAGTGGCTGACCACGCCCGGGCGGCTCGCGGATATCAGCCTGCAGTGTCGCTACGTCGACGCCCGGGGACGGGAGCGCACCACCCGGCTGTCGGCGCGCGAGATGCCCTGCGGCGGGTTTCGCGGCACGGCCACCGACGTCACCGAAGAAGTCGAGGCGCGCCGCCGCATCGAGTTCCTGTCCCAGCACGACGCCCTCACCGGGCTGCCCAATCGCACGCGCCTGCAAGCGTTTCTGGACGGTAAACTCAAAGCCTTGCCCACCCTCACCCACCCTTTGGTCATGCTCAGCCTGGACCTGGATCGGTTCAAACCGGTCAATGACTTGCTCGGGCATGCCGCCGGCGACCGGGTGCTCAATGAGGTATCGAGCCGCCTCTCTGATTGCGTGCGCCACGGTGACCTGGTCGCTCGGGTCGGCGGCGATGAATTTGTACTGATCCTGATCGATGCCGGCGCCCAGGACGAAGTCGAAGCCTTGTGCCGGCGCTTGATCGAGTCCGTCGAGCGGGTGATCAGGGTCGACGAGCAGGACGTGTTCATCAGCGCGAGTATCGGCATCGCCCTCGCGCCCAATGACGCCAACGGCGTCACCGAGTTACTGCGCTACGCCGATATTGCCTTGTACGAAGCCAAGGCCGCCGGGCGCAATACCTGGCGTTTTTACTCCGGCGAAATGAACGCGCGGATCATCGAACGGCGCCGCCTGGAAAGCGACCTGCGGTTTGCGATCAAGCACGCAGAGCTGCGTCTGCACTTTCAACCACGCTATCGCATCAGCGACGGGCAAATGGTCGGCGCCGAAGCGCTGGTGCGCTGGCAACACCCGGAGCGTGGCCTGATCGCACCGGACACGTTCATTCCGATTGCCGAGGAATCGGGGTTAATCCTCTCGCTGAGCGACTGGGTGCTGGAAACCGCCTGCGCGTGCGCCGCGCAGTGGCCGGATGAGCTGTTTGTGTCGGTAAACCTGTCCCCCACCGAATTCAAGCGCGGCAACCTGGTGGAGCGCGTGCGGTACGCCCTGAATAAGTCCGGCATCGAGCCAACGCGCATGGAGCTGGAAATCACCGAAAGCGTGATGCTTGAAGATGCCGTCGGCGCGCTTGAAGTCATGCACACCCTCAAGCACCTGGGTATCCGCATCGCCATGGATGACTTCGGCACCGGCTACTCGTCACTGAGCTATTTGCGCGCGTTCCCGTTCGACGGGTTGAAAATCGACCGCAGTTTCTTGAACCGGCTGGAGGACAGCGCCGATGACAAGGCCATTGTGCAGGCGATTGTCGGCCTGGGACGCGCCCTGTCGCTGACAGTCACCGCGGAAGGAATCGAAACCGCCGAACACCTGGCACTGCTCAAGGCGGTGGCCTGTGACGAAGGCCAAGGCTACTTCCTCAGCCGACCGCTGGACATCGACGCCTTCAACGGCCTGCTGGACGTGTGCGCGAGCACCCCGCCGTGTTAGCGCTCGACAGCGCCTTGCGCTAGCGGAAGAAATGACTCGGCGTCTTGCCGAACTGTTTCTTGAACATACTGGTAAAGGCGCTCGGGCTTTCATAGCCCAGCTCAAATGCCACATCGATGATCTTCTCGCCCACGGCTATGCGCTCCAGCGCCAGCAGCAACCGCGCTTGCTGGCGCCACTGGCCGAAGGTCAGGCCGGTTTCCCGGCGGAACAGGCGCTGGATGGTGGTCTGGTCCAGACCCAGGCGCTCGCTCCAATCCGCCACGGTCGAGGCATCGCCCGGGTCGTCCTGCAACGCCAGGCAAATCCGGCGGATGCGCGGGTCTGCAGGCTGGGGCAAGGACAACGGCAAGGCCGGCAATAGCGCCAGTTCGTCGAGGATCAGGTGCATGATCCGCGCGTCGCGCGAATCCTCGGCATACGGCGGCTTCAAGCTGACCGATGCCTTGATCAGTTCGCTGAGCAGCGGTGAAATGCTGACGGCCTTGGTTTCGCTCGGCAGGTTCGGAAAACTCGCGGGGCGAACAAACACACTGCGCATTTTCAACGCCCCGACGCAGCGCAGCGAATGCACATGCCCACTGGGCATCCAGAAGCCGCGATTGGGTGGCACCGTCCACTGATTCTGCGCCGAATGCACCACCATCACGCCTTCGGTGGCGTACAGCAGTTGATGCTTCTCGTGGCTATGGTCGGGGATCACCCAGCTCTCCGGATAGTCGGTGGCCGAGCTGATGACGGCCCACTCGCCCTCATCGATATCCCGCAGAAATTTATCCAGTGTTTTGATGGCTTCGCCTCTTTTGCGATGTTTGCTGCCCGAATTTCGCGAGACAGGCGTTTTCGACAAATCTAGCATAAACGCCGAGCTCATCCATGGAGCGGCGGTTTAAATCATCGCTGCCCGTCCCCGTCGTTCACTGCCTTGTATGGAATGCCTGCATGTCGACCTTGACCGCGTCTCCCGCTGCCACCTCCAGCCCGCCCCAAGTCAGCCCCTTGGTCATGCGCGTCCTCGGCGCCTGCGCCCTGGCGCATTTGATCAATGACCTGATCCAGGCCGTGCTGCCCTCGATCTACCCAATGCTCAAGGCCAACTACGGGCTGAGCTTCACCCAGGTCGGCCTGATCACCCTGACCTTCCAACTGACCGCCTCCCTGCTGCAACCGTGGATCGGCTACCACACCGACCGCCACCCCAAACCCTGGCTGCTGCCGGCGGGCATGGTGTGTACCTTGATTGGCATCCTGATGCTCGCGTTTGTCGGCACGTTCCCGGCGATCCTGCTGGCGTCGGCGCTGATCGGCGTCGGCTCGTCGACCTTCCACCCGGAAACGTCGCGGGTGGCCCGCTTGGCTTCCGGCGGGCGCTACGGCCTGGCGCAATCGACCTTCCAGGTCGGCGGCAACGCTGGCAGCGCGTTCGGCCCACTGCTGGCGGCGGCGATCGTCATTCCCTACGGCCAGGGGCATATCGCCTGGTTCGGCCTGTTTGCGGTGTTCGCGATCCTGGTGCTGTATGGCTTGAGCCGCTGGTACCGCAACCACCTCAATTTGTTCAAGCTCAAGCAAGGCAGCAAAGCCACCCACGGCCTGTCGAAAGGTCGCGTGACCTTTGCCTTGGTGGTGCTGGCCTTGCTGGTGTTTTCCAAGTACTTCTACATGTCCAGCCTGACCAGCTATTTCACCTTCTATCTGATCGAGAAATTCAACCTGTCGGTCGCCAGTTCCCAGCTTTACCTGTTCCTGTTCCTCGGCGCGGTGGCCGCGGGCACCTTCTTTGGCGGGCCGATCGGCGACCGGATCGGACGCAGGACCGTCATCTGGTTCTCCATCCTCGGCGCGGCGCCGTTCACCCTGGCCCTGCCGTATGTCGACCTGTTCTGGACCGCGATGCTCAGCGTGGTGATCGGTTTCATCCTGGCGTCGGCGTTCTCCGCCATCGTCGTCTTCGCCCAGGAGCTGGTGCCAGGCAATGTCGGGATGATCGCCGGCGTGTTCTTTGGCCTGATGTTCGGCTTCAGCGGTATCGGCGCGGCATTGCTGGGGTTGCTCGCGGACAGCCATGGCATCGAGTACGTCTACACGCTGTGCTCGTTCCTGCCGTTGCTGGGGGTTCTGACGATTCTGTTGCCGTCGACCAAAGGCGTTTGATCGGTTGAGCCTGCCGGGGCATCCGGCGGCTCGATCGCACGGGGCCGGCGCCTACAGCTAGCGCTTGAGGACGCCGGCGCCCTTCATATCATTTTCAACACGAGCATCGCGCCCAACCCGATCAGACACGCCACGCCCACCCCATAGGCCAGCGTGCGCCAGGGCTGGCACGCCATCAGGTACATGAGCGTGTGTGCCACCCGCGCCAGGGTAAAAGCCCCGAACAGCACCCCCGTGGCTACCGAAGCGGTGCCCGCCACGACACACAGCCCGCCGAGGACAAAAAACAGCGGAATGTTCTCCAGGTCATTGGCCCACGCCCTGGCGGCACGGCCGACTTGCGGCAGTTCGTCTGGCTGCGGCGCACGGTTGAAGAAAGCCGCATCTTCGGGATTAGTGAACGCCCGCGCGCGCAGGCGGAAGAAGCCCTGATAGCAGGAAATCGCCAGCATCTTCAGGCACAGCATCAACACGCACAGTGCGTAGACACGCAATAGCTCATTCATCCCGCAACCCCGTGATGACGATATAGAGCAGCGGCCCTACCGAAACGAACAGCGCCGTCAGCACCCAGTAAGGCAGCACCGACGCCACCGACCGCCCACGCCGCCGGGCGTCGCGGTACATCCACACACAAGCCAGCAGCGCCATCAGGTACAGGTCGATCACCACTTGCGCGGTGTCCGGGCGCGACAGCAATTGCCGGCCAAACGCCAGCAGCGACTGCTCCGCGGTCAGCATCGTTATCAGCGTATACAGCGAAAACCCGAGCAAACCGGCCAGGGCGATAAAGGGTCTGTGCATGGTCTCTTCCTTGAAGTGATCGAGGCCCACGATAGTGATAAGGTTCAGCCCCTCGCAATGACCTCGGAGGTCATGGTCACGCCATGGACAATCCTGCTACCGCCGGCGAACACTTGCGCCGGCTACGCCGCCAGGCACAGTTGAGCCAGCTCGACCTGGCCCTGATCACCGGAGTCTCGCAGCGTCATCTCAGTTGCCTGGAAACCGGCCGCGCCAAGCCGAGCCCCGGCACCCTGCACAATCTGCTGAGCGCGCTGCAGGTGCCCCTCGACCAGTGCAACCGCGTATTCCTCGCCGCCGGCTTTGCCCCGCGTTATGCCGCCACCCCCCTCGCCTCGCCGGCCATGGCGGCCATTCGCGAAGCGGTCAGCCATGTGCTGCACGCCAACAACCCCGCCCCGGCGATTCTGCTCGGCAGTGAGTGGCAGGTGCTGGCGGCCAACACCAGCACTACCGTGCTCTTTGGCTTGGTCGGAATCGACCCGGGCGCCGCCGATGGCGTGAACCTGCTGAGCACCCTGCTGCAATCGGGCGGCCTGGGCGATCACCTGATCAACGCCGAAGAGATCCGCACCCTCGCCTGGCAACGGGCAACCCGCGAGGCCTTGACCAACCCATCGTTGGCGGCGCTGCTGGCCAGCCTGCCGGTGCCCGCCCACACCGAACTGCCCAGCGACATGCCGCCACTGGTGTTGACCCGCGTGCGCTCGACCCAGGGCGAGCTGAACTTTCTATCGACCTTCACCACCTTCGGCATGCCCCAGGACATTACCCTCACCTCGCTGCGGATCGAGCATCTGATTCCCGCCGACGACTTCACATGGCAGGTCATGCGCAGCGCTTTCGAAGGTTATGCGGCGCTGGTTTTGTGAAATATCTGTCCGTAGACTGCCGCCATACCCCCACTTGAAGGCGGCGAAAAAAACCTGATGCAAGTTACCGAAGTCTCCATTGCCCAATTGCGCGCGGCGCTTGAGTCCGGCCAGACCACGGCCGTCGAACTGGTTCAGGCTTATCTGGCGCGGATCGACGCCTACAACGGCGCGCAGACCGCAACCGCGCTGAATGCCGTGGTGGTGCGCAACCCCGCGGCCCTGGACGAAGCCGAGGCGTCCGATGCGCGCCGGGCCAAGGGCGCAACGCTGGGACCGCTCGACGGCATTCCCTATACCGCCAAGGACAGTTACCTGATCAAGGGCCTCACGGCGGCGTCCGGCAGTCCGGCGTTCGCCAAACTGGTTGCCCAGCGCGACGCCTTCAGCATCGAACGGCTGCGGGCCGGTGGTGCCATCTGCCTGGGCAAGACCAACATGCCGCCGATGGCCAATGGCGGCATGCAGCGTGGCGTGTATGGCCGCGCGGAAAGCCCGTATAACGCCGCCTACCTGACGGCACCGTTTGCCTCCGGCTCGTCCAACGGCGCCGGCACCGCGACTGCCGCGAGCTTCGCGGCATTCGGTCTGGCGGAAGAAACCTGGTCGAGCGGGCGTGGCCCGGCGTCCAACAACGGCCTGTGTGCCTATACCCCGTCCCGTGGGGTGATTTCGGTGCGCGGCAACTGGCCGCTGACCCCCACCATGGACGTGGTGGTGCCTTATGCGCGCACCATGGCCGACCTGCTGGAAGTACTCGACGTGGTGGTCGCCGAAGACCCCGACACCCGCGGCGACCTGTGGCGCCTGCAACCTTGGGTGCCCATCCCCAGCGTCGCTTCGGTGCGCCCGGCGGCTTACGCTGAACTGGCCGCGACCGCCGCATCCCTCGCCGGAAAACGCTTTGGCGTACCGCGCATGTACATCAACGCCGACCCCGACGCCGGCACCAGCGAGAAACCCGGCATCGGTGGCCCGACCGGGCAAAAGATCATCACCCGCGCCAGCGTCATCGCCCTGTGGCAAGCCGCGCGCCAGGCCCTCGAAGCGGCCGGCGCCGAAGTCATCGAAGTGGACTTCCCCCTGGTGTCCAACTGCGAAGGCGACCGCCCGGGCGCACCGACGGTGTTTACCCGTGGCCTGGTGTCCAAGGAGTTCCTCCACGATGAGTTGTGGGAACTGTCCGCGTGGGCCTTCGATGACTTCCTGCGCGCCAATAACGACCCGAGCCTGAACCGCCTGGCGGATGTCGACGGGCCGAAGATTTTCCCCCATGACCCCGGCACCTTGCCCAACCGTGAAGACGAACTGGCCGCCGGCATGGACGAATACGTGCGGATGGCCCAACGCGGGATCACCCCGTGGAACCAGATCAGCACCCTGCCCGACGGCCTGCGCGGCCTCGAACAGACCCGGCGCATCGACCTCGAAGACTGGATGGATAAGCTCGGCCTCGATGCCGTGATCTTCCCCACCGTCGCCGACGTCGGCCCTGCCGATGCCGACGTGAACGAAGCGTCCGCCGACATCGCCTGGAGCAATGGTGTGTGGGTGGCCAACGGCAACCTTGCCATCCGCCACTTGGGCGTGCCGACCGTTACCGTGCCGATGGGCGTGATGGCGGATATCGGCATGCCGGTCGGGCTGACCTTTGCCGGGCGCGCCTACGATGACTCCAGGTTGCTGCAGCTGGCGTCAGCGTATGAGGCCACCGGCAGCAAACGCCTGATTCCGCCGCGCACGCCGGCACTCACGCCACGCTGACGCGCGGTCCAACGGTGGGAGCCACCGCTCCCACCTGGTTGCGCTGCTCATTCAGGCAACGAAAGGCACGGCAATCAACAGGATCGCCGTGCCATGGGCGAGCGTCGCGGCCAACACACCATGACGCATGCGCAACAACGCGCAGGCCAGCCCTTCGATCAGGGTAAACAGCAACACCGGCCAGCCCAATTGAGTGACGCTCAGGGCCAGGAACGCATGACAGGCCGCGAACGCCACGCCGCTGATCAAGGCCGCCCGCAGTGGCGTCAGTTGTTGCTCCAGATACCCCTGCAGATAACCGCGAAACAACACCTCTTCCAACGCATTGGCGCCATAGGCCAATACCACCATGCCTGGCAGCCACACCCAGTAGTCGTGGATCGCTTGCGTATCCACGCCCTGGTAAAGCCGCAGCGGTACGCCGATCAGGCAGCCCACCGCCAGGCCCCTCGCCAGTCCGACGGCGCAATTGCCCTTGGACCACAAGACCAGCCGCGACAAGTCCGGCGCCACCCACGCGAGCCCGGCAACCAGCAACAGCGATAGACCGCCCAGCGCCGCCAGCACAAAGGTGTTGGCGGTGAATGCAACCTGCACATCGTCACTGAGCGCCCACATGCGCAACGGCGTCATCGCATCGCGCATCAGCACAAACGCCGCCAACAGAATCAGGATGCGGATCGCCGTCATCGACCTGGGTGTGAGCGCGAACCACGCGCCGAACAGCAGCAGGCCTGGCGTCAAATGGATGCCGAAGTTAACCAGTGTCGCCATGCCTTGAGTAATCATAAGCCGGCGTTTCGACGCTGCCACTCATCCACCATATCGCCCAGGGTTTTGGCCGTATCGTTGCTAATCCAGGCCATGAATGCGCGGTCGAACTTAAACCCCGGGCCGCAGTGTTCAAGCATGAAACGGCGCACGTTCTGGGTGTTTTTGTAGAGCGGGGTGATCGGGGTGCTGCGGGTGATGGGGTCGCTGTGCCAATTAAAGTCCATGTTTTCTCACAAGGCGGTTTGTTGTTTTCGCCGTAGCATAGCGATGTGCCAGTTAAGCAGGAAGTGCCGGATAGCGTCACCACGCCACCACCTTGCGTACCGCCAGCAAGGCCTCGCGCAGCGCCGTCATGTCCACCGAGCCCAACGCCAGGCGCAGCGCATGCGGTACATGGGCGGATACGGCAAACGGTTCGGCGGTGGACACGGCGATATTTTCGCGCTGCAAGGTCATGGCGATCTGATCGGCGCGGGCCTCTTCCGCCAGGGGCAACCAGAGAAAATACGAGGAAGGATGGCTGATGTACGTCAGCCCCTTCAGCACCTGTGCCGCCAATGCCTGGCGTGCCCGGGCATCCTGGCGTTTCTGTGCTTCCAGTTGAGCCACCGTGCCGTCGTCGAGCCAGGCCACGGCAATCGCGCTCATTACCCCCGGCACATTCCAGGTCGTGGCCATGATGCTGCGTTCCAGGGCCTTCACCCACGCCGCCGGGGCTGACACAAAGCCGACCCGCAGGCCGGTGGCGACGCTTTTCGAAAAGCCGCCGACATACACCGTGCGTTCCGGCGCGAGGGTCGCCAACGGCGGTGGCGCGTGTTCTGCCAGAAATGCGTAGGCCGCGTCCTCGATGATCATCAGGTTGTGCTGACGGGCGATGGCTACCAGGTGTTCGCGTTGCTCCAGGCTCATCACCCAACCCAGCGGGTTATGCACGGTCGGCATGCTATACACCGCGCGGACCGGATGCTTGCGACACAGGCTGTGCAGATGATCAAGGTCGGGGCCGCTGGCGGTGAGCGGGATCGCCAGCATTTCCAGGTGCAGGGTCTCGGCCAGCACCTTGAAGCCTGAATAGGTCAGCGCATCGACGGCAATCACATCCCCCGGTTTGAGCAGCGCCATCAGCGTCACGGCCAACCCATGTTGCGCGCCGCTGACCAGCAGCACCTGGTCGGCCTCGACCGTCAGCCCTCGACTCAGCAGATGGCGCGCCACCGCCGCGCGTTCATGCTGGCGCCCGGCGTGGGGCTGGTAACGCAGTAACGCTTGCAGATCGCCCGACAGCGCCAGTTGACGCAATGCCGTGCGCAGCAGCTCGGCCTGGCCCGGCAATGACGGGTAGTTGAAATTCAGATCCAGCATGCCCGGCGCCACGCTCATCTGCCCACTGCCCTGCCCCGGCGGCAGCGAGATCTCGCGCACGAAGGTGCCGCGACCGGTTTCACCGCTGACCAGGCCCATCGCCGCCAGCTCGCTGTACACGCGGCTCGCGGTGACCAGCGCGAGGCCGTGGCGCGCGGCCAATTGCCGATGGGTGGGCAGACGCTCGCCGGGCGACAGCCTGCCGCTGCGGATGTCCTCGGCGAAGGTGTCGACCAGGTTTTTGTAACGGGCGCGGGGCATGGGCGATGTATCCATGACAATTTTTTGATTGTCTTAATCTTCCTGCCTAGCATGGCCCGCACGCAACCTCTCCTTTTTTCGGGCCCCCTTCATGGAACAGACCTCACCGCTCAATCCCCTGGCCAACAGCACCCAGGGTTGGATCAATGGCTTTATCGGCGTGGGGATTTTCAGCGGTTCGTTGCCGGCGACGCGTCTGGCGGTGATGGAATTCGAACCGGTGTTCCTCACCCTGCTGCGCGCCACCCTGGCCGGCGTGTTGGCGTTGTGCCTGTTGGTTTTTTTCAAGGAAAAACGCCCAACACGCGCGCAATGGCTGCCCCTGGTCATCGTCGCCCTCGGCGTGGTCATCGGCTTCCCCTTGCTGACGGCGCTGGCCCTGCAATACGTGACGTCCGCGCACTCCATCGTGTTTATCGGCCTGTTGCCGCTGGCCACGGCGCTCTTTGGCGTACTGCGCGGCGGTGAGCGGCCACGCCCGGTGTTCTGGTTGTTTTCGATCCTGGGCAGCGCGCTGGTGATGGGGTATGCCGTCGCCCAGGGCCTGAGCGCCGCCCCGGCCGGTGACGTGCTGATGCTGTTGGCGGTGCTGGTGTGCGGCCTGGGTTACGCCGAGGGCGCCAAGCTGTCGCGCAGCCTGGGCGGCTGGCAAGTGATCTGTTGGGCGCTGGTGGTGTCGTTGCCGGTGGCGCTGCCATTGAGCCTGATGCTCGCGCCGCCGACCTTCACTGGCATCAGCCTGCCGGCGTGGCTGAGCCTGGGCTATGTGGCGCTGTTCAGCATGTTGATCGGGTTTGTGTTCTGGTACCGCGGGCTGGCCCAGGGCGGCATCGCCGCGGTCGGCCAGTTGCAGTTGCTGCAACCGTTCTTCGGCCTGGCGCTGGCGGCGGGCCTGCTGCATGAGCAGGTCAGCCTGGGCATGGTGCTGGTGACAGTCGCGGTGATCGGCTGTGTGGCCGGAGCCAAGCGGTTTGCGCGCTAGCGTCTGCGGCGATGGCATTATTCCCATCCGGCGCGCGTCCTGTTAAACAGGACAGTCCCCTCCCAGAACAATAAGGACTTGGCATGCACACCCCGTCACTGCAAGACACCACCGCCCCCGAAGGCATCTGCTACGGCTGCGGCGGCAACAACCCCCATGGCCTGCATATCAAGAGCCGCTGGGATGCCGATGGCATTCACGTGGTCGCCGAGCACCAACCGGAAGCGAAATACAGCGGCTGGCCGGATCTGGTCTACGGCGGCCTGATCGCCATGCTGGTGGACTGCCACTCGAACTGGACCGCCATGGCCTACCACTACCGCGCCGAACAACGCGAACCCGGCAGCCTGCCGCGTATCGACTGCGTGACCGGGCATCTCGGGATCAAATTCATCAAGCCCACGCCCCTGGGTGTCACGCTGACCTTGCGTGCCCGGGTCGAGGGCGATGTGGGGCGTAAAAGCCGCGTGGTCTGCGAGGTATACGCCGGCGATGTGCTCACGGCGATCGGCGATTCGGTGTTCGTGCGCGTCGATACCGGGCAACTGGCCGCCGCCGCCCACGCTCGCAACGCGTGATCCTGGTCTACATTGACTGGCACCGCTAATCGAGGACTGCACCGATGACTCGTCTCACCGCGAAAGACTTCGCCCCCGAACTGCTGGAGCTCTACGACGGCTACGCCCACGGCAAGATCAACCGCCGCGAGTTTCTCGACCGCGCCGCATTGTTCACCTTCGGCGGGCTCACCGCGTCGGCGCTGCTTGCCGCCCTGAGCCCCAACTATGCGCTGGCCGAGCAAGTGAAATTCACCGACCCGGACATCGTCGCGGACTACATCACCTACCCTTCGCCCAAGGGCAACGGCACGGTGCGCGGCTATCTGGTGCGCCCGGCCAAGACCACCGGCAAAGTCCCCGCCGTGGTCGTGGTGCATGAAAACCGCGGCCTCAACCCGTATATCGAAGACGTCGCCCGACGCCTGGCCAAGGCCGGCTTTATCGCCCTCGCGCCGGATGGCCTGACATCCGTGGGGGGCTACCCCGGCAACGATGAAAAAGGCGTAGCGCTGCAACAAAAAGTCGACCCGACCAAGCTGATGAACGACTTCTTCGCCGCCATCGAGTGGCTGATGCACCACGACAACAGCACCGGCAAAGTCGGGATTACCGGCTTCTGCTATGGCGGCGGCGTGGTCAATGCAGCAGCCGTGGCCTACCCGGAACTGGGCGCCGCCGTGTCATTTTACGGGCGGCAGCCAGAGGCCAAGGACGTGCCGCGCATCAAGGCACCGATCATGCTGCATTACGGCGAACTGGATACGCGGATCAACGAAGGCTGGCCGGCCTATGAAAAGGCCCTGAAGGCCGCGGGCACTACCTATGAAGCGTATATCTACAAGGGCGCCAACCACGGTTTTCACAACGACTCGACGCCGCGTTATGACGAGGCGGCGGCGAACCTGGCGTGGCAGCGCACGCTGGGGTGGTTCAACAAATACCTGGCCTGACCGCCTCTGAATGTGTAGAGGTTAGCCGCCGACAACTGTTTCATTTTGCTTCTTGATGAAAATTTCAGCCCTGCGCCGCCATCACCGTCAGCCAGGCCTTGAACGCCAGCATCGCCGAGGTTTCGGCGCGTGACTGCAGGCGCGTCAACCAATAGCTGCCGGTGCTGATGCCCACGTTGAAGGGCTGGCGGATCGCATCACTTTCCAGTTGTCGCGAGAACATCAGCGCAGGGGCCAACGCCACACCGACACCCTGCAGCGCTGCTTCCATCATCGCCAACGATGAGTCAAACACGATGCTGCGCGGCACCAGGGTGTCGGCAGGCAGCCCGGCGGCCTGGAACCACAGGTTCCACTCATCGGCGCGATAGGAGCGTAGCACTGTGTGCTTCAACAGCTCGGCCGGCGTGTGTAACTGCTCGGCGATTGACGGCACGCAGAGCACCGTCAGCGGAGCTTCGAACAATGGGCAGGCGTCGGTGCCATGCCAGGCCCCGGCGCCGAAACGGATCGCGTAATCCAGGCCTTCGGCGGCGACATCGACACGGTTGTTGTGCGTCGACAGGCGCAGGTCGATAAACGGGTAGCGGTGCTGGAAGTCCGCCAGCCGCGGCAGCAGCCAGCCCACCGCAAAAGTGCCGACCGCGCCGACGCTGAGCACTTCGCGGTAATGCCCGCCTTCGAACTGGCCCAGGGTGTGGGCAATGCGGTCGAAGGATTCGCGCAGCACCGGCAACAACGTCTCACCTTCGCGGGTCAGCATCAGGCCACGCGGCAGGCGTTTGAACAGGGTGACGTTCAGTTGCGCCTCCAGGCTCTTGACCTGGTGGCTGACCGCCGCCTGGGTGACACATAACTCAATGGCGGCCCGCGTAAAACTCAGGTGCCGGGCGGAGGCCTCGAATGCGCGCAGGGCATTGAGAGGCAGATGGGAACGCAGCATGCTTGCCCCTAATTTTTCTAATGGCTGGTGCGAAATATCATCGTTTGCCCAGGCCCGGCGAACTGTCTACCTTTGGCACGCCCGCGCAGGCTGTTCATTCAATCGATCACACTCATGGAAGCGATATCATGCCCCAACAAGCGGTATTTGGAGTGCGTCATTTAACGGCGCTGGCAATGTTTCTAGGCGCCGGCCAGTGCCTGGCCGCCACCGACCTGCAGGCCGTGGTAGACGCCAGCGTCAAACCGCTGATGCAGCAACAGGCCATTCCCGGCCTGGCGGTGGCGGTGGTGCAGAACGGCAAGGTGCAATACTTTAACTACGGCATGGCATCGAAAGAAGCGCAGCAACCGGTCAACCAAAACACCTTGTTCGAAATCGGCTCAGTGAGCAAAACCTTCACCGCAACCCTGGGTGGTTATGCCCAGGCCATCGGCAAGCTCACGCTGTCGGACAAGGCCAGCCAATACTGGCCTGCGTTGGCCGGCAGCGCCTTTGACCGCATCAGCCTGCTGCAACTGGCGACCTACACCCCCGGCGGCCTGCCGCTGCAGTTTCCGGATGCCGCCGACAACGCCGACGCCATGCTCGGCTACTTCCAGCGCTGGAAACCCAGCTACGCCCCAGGCGCGCAACGTCTCTATTCCAACCCGAGCATCGGCCTGTTTGGCTACCTCGCGGCGCGAAGCCTGGGCCAGCCGTTCAATGTCGCCATGGAGCACACCCTGCTGCCCAAGCTGGGGTTGAGCAACACCCACCTCAGCGTGCCCACCGCGCAATCCGGCGAGTACGCCCAAGGCTACGACAAGCAGCAGAAACCCGTCCGTGTAAGCCCTGGCGCACTGGACAGCGAAGCCTACGGCATCAAGACCAGCACCCACGACCTGGCGCGCTATGTGATCGCCAACCTGCACCCGCAAACCCTGGAAAAGCCGCTGCAACAAGCCATCGCCAGTACCCACGCTGGTTATTACCGCGTGAACGGCATGACCCAGGGCCTGGGCTGGGAGTACTACCCCTACCCCATCGCCCTGCAAGCGCTGATTGACGGCAACTCGACACCGATGGCCATGGAACCTCACCGTCCCGATTGGCTGGCGACGCCGCAAGCGCAACCGGCCAACGTGCTGTACAACAAAACCGGCTCAACCGCAGGCTTTGGCGCGTATGTGGCGTATGTGCCAAGCAAGGACATGGGCGTGGTGATCCTGGCGAACAAGAACTATCCGAATGCCGAGCGGGTCAAGGTCGCCCATGCGATCCTGAGCGCGCTGGATCACTGAGCAAGGTGGGAGCCAGGCTCCCACATCGTGAGGTCTACATCCCCAGCCAGTGCGGCAGCGCCAGCGAGATGAACGGCAGGTAGGTGACCATGATCAGGAACACCAACAGGATCATCAGCCACGGCATCGCCGCACGAATGGTCTGCCCCAGCGTCAAGCCGGTCACCGCCGAGGTCACGAACAGGTTCAAGCCCACCGGCGGGTGGACCAGGCCGATTTCCATATTCACCACCATCACGATCCCCAAGTGAATCGGATCGATGCCCAGCTTCATCGCGATCGGAAAGAAGATCGGCGCCAGGATCAACACGATCGCCGACGGTTCCATGAAACTGCCGGCGATCAGCAAGACCACGTTGACCATGATCAGGAAGCCAATCGGCGTGAGCCCTTCGGACAGCACCCAGGCGGTGATTTCCTGGGGGATCTGTTCGGTGGTCAACACATGGGCGAAGAGCATCGCGTTGGCGATGATAAACATCAGCATGATCGCCAGCCGCCCGGACTCCAGCAGCACCTTGGGACAGTCGCGCAGGCTCATGTCCTTGTAGACGAACAGCGCGACAAACGCCGAGTACACCGCTGCCACCGCCGCGGCTTCGGTCGGGGTGAACATCCCGCTGTAGATGCCGCCGAGGATGATCACCAGCAGCAGCAAGCCCCAGAACGCACGGCGCGCGCAGGCCAGCCACTCGCGAAAGCTCGCCCGTGGCTGCGCCGGCAGCTTCTTGATGCGCGCCACGATATAGATCGCGACCATCAGCATCAGGCCCAGCAGCAGCCCCGGGATCACCCCGGCCATGAACAACTTGCCGACCGACGTTTCCGTGGCGGCCGAATACACCACCATCACGATCGACGGCGGAATCAGGATGCCCAGGGTGCCGGCGTTGCAGATGATGCCCGCGCCGAACGCCTTCGGGTAACCGGAGCGCACCATCCCGGCCACCGCAATCGAACCGACGGCCGCCACGGTGGCCGGTGACGAACCGGACAACGCGGCAAACAACATGCACGCCAACACCGCCGCAATCGCCAGGCCGCCACGGATATGTCCGACACACGCATTGGCGAAGTCGATCAGCCGCTGCGCCACGCCGCCGGTGGTCATGAACGCACCGGACAGCAGGAAGAACGGAATCGCCAGGAAGGTATAGGCATCCGAGGTTTCGAACAGTTTGATCGCCAGGGAACTCACCGAGTCCTGGCTGAACATCAGGATCGACACCGCGCCGGACAATCCGAGGGAAATCGCGACGGGCACGCCGAGGAACATGAACACAAACAACAGCAGAAACAGACAGAGCACGGCCATCAGTGACGCTCCTCATGGCCGCCGGCCAATTTGCTCGCCTCAGCGGCCTCGTCGGCCAGCCCCAACCCGACCTGGCGGTGGGTGAACAGGCGATAGAAAATTTCCAGGTAGCGGATAAACACCAGGGCAAAACCGACCGGCACGATGAGCACGATGTCGCCGACATCGATGCCGAACTGGTCGAGGTCTTCGGCGCCGATGTGCGCTGTCATCACCGCACTCACCCACCTGTAACTGGCGACCATGAACAGCCCGGCGTAGGCCAGGCAGCACAGGCAGGCAAGCATCCCAAGCAAGCGCTGCACCCGGCGTCCGGTCAGCTTGACCAGCGCATCCACTCCAAGGTGGCCGGCGGTACGCACGCCGTAGGAAATGCCGAAGAAAATCAGCCAGCCGAACATGGCCTTGGTCAGCGCCACGCTCCAGGTCATGTCCTGGGCCCAGGTCATGGTGCCGTCGCCCAGGGCGTTGAAAAAATGGCTGCTCCAGGCCCACTGGTCGGCCAGGGCAAAGAACAGCGTGTAGATGTTGTTGAGCATGACGTAGACGAATGTCACCAGGGTCATGGCGGCCAGCAGGAAGGCAATGACGCCTTCCTCCAGGTGCTCCCAGACGCGCCTGAGCGTTTGCATGGCAAAACCTCGCGAAGCGGGAATAGGTTTCAGAGTGGAAACCGGATCAACCTGTGGGAGAGATCTCGGTATGCCCCGGCATTACAGGTTGGACGCATCCGCCGCCTTGATCAGGTCAGCCCCGATCTCGCCTTCGAACATCTGCCAGACCGGGCGCATGGCTTCGCGCCATTGCTGGCGTTGCGCGGGGGTCAGTTCGATGATTTCGCTGGTCTTGGCGTCGACGATCTTCTGTTTGGCCGACTGGTTCAGCGCCTCGGCCTGCTTGTTCACCTCAACGGTGACCTCGGCCATGATCTGCTCCAGGGTGCTGCGCACATCCGCTGGCAGGCCGTTCCAGAACTTCGCGTTGGTGATCACCATGTAGTCGATCAGGCCATGGTTGGACTCGGTGAAGTACTTCTGCACCTCGTTGACCTTCTGGCTTTCATAGTTCGACCAGGTGTTTTCGGTGCCGTTGACCGTACCGGTCTGCAAGCCCTGGTAGACCTCGGCAAAGCTCATCTTGCGCGGGTTGGCGCGGATCGCCTTGAACTGCTCTTCAAGCACGCTGGAGGCTTGCACGCGGAACTTCAGGCCACGGGCGTCCTTGGGTTCGTGCAGGGCTTTGTTGGCCGACAACTGCTTGAGACCGTTGTGCCAATAGGCCAGGCCGAGGATGTTCTTGTTCTGCATCGAGGTCAGTAACTGCTTGCCTTGGGCGGCCTGGAAGCGGTCGACGGCGGCCAGGTCGTTGAACAGGAACGGCAGGTCATAGATCTGCACCTGTCTGGTGTATTGCTCGAACTTGGCCAGGGACGGCGCGAGCATCTGCACATCGCCCAACAGCAGCGCTTCCATTTCCTTGCCGTCGCCGAACAGCGACGAGTTCGGGTACACCTCGACCTTGACCACGCCGGGCAGGCGTTCTTCGGCAAGTTTCTTGAACAGCAACGCGCCCTGGCCTTTGGGCGTGTTTTCGGCGACCACATGGGCGAACTTGATCACAATCGGGTCCGCCGCCTGGGCCAGGCCCACGACGAACAAGGTGGCGGCGCAGAACAGCGCCCGGGAGAGCTTGAGCATGGGAAATCACCTTCTTATTGTTGTGTTGTAGGGCAAGGTGCCTGATATGGCGCGTGTAGTGAATTTCGAATTTTTGATACCTGCGTTCGGCCTAGATGAACGCCAACCCGAACGAAAATGCAGATCCTCTCTCGCTTCTGGCTTCGGCTGCGGTCAGCGCTGGGCGGCGAGCAGCCGTTGTGCGCGCAACAGAACCGGGGCATCCACCATCTGCCCATCGATCTGATACGCGCCTGCCCCGTGTGCTCCGCCCGCCACCACGCGCTTGGCCCAGGCCAGGTCTGCGGCGCTCGGTGCCAAGGCCGCATGGATCACCGCCACCTGCCGGGGATGGATGCACAGCGCGCCGGCAAAACCCATTTCATAGGCATGCCGGATCGAGCGGCGCAGGCCTTCGGGGTCGTCGATGGACGGGTGGACGCCGTCCAGCGGGGCCACCAGGCCGGCGGCGCGGGAATGCACGATCAGCGCCAGGCGCGCCTGGTCCAGGGCAAAGTCAGCCGCTGGCGAAGGGCTGCTCAGATTCAAGTCGAGCGCCAGGTCCAGGCCGCCGAACGACAGGCGCTCCACCTGCCGCGCATGGGCAATCGCGGCCACCGCCAGCAGGCCCTTGGCGCTTTCGATAATCGGCCAGATCCGTTTGCCGGCGGCGGCCACCACCGCGACCTGGGCGGCACTTTCGACTTTCGGCAGCAGCACGCCCGCCACGTTTGCATGGGCGTTGCAGAACGCCACATCGTCAGCGTGTTCGGCGTGCTCCGGCGCGTTGATCCGCACCCACACCCGGGCGTCGGGGTTGGCGCACAAAAACGCGCCAAGGTTCTCCCGCGCCTGCCGCTTGAGCGGCTCTTCTACCGCGTCTTCAAAATCCACAATCACCGCGTCGGCACCGCTGGCCAGCGCTTTGGAAAACCGCTCCGGGCGGCTGCCGGGAACGAACAGGGCTGAACGAACTACAGGCGTTGGCATCACCACACTCCTTGTCAGATAACGCCGCGCGCGCGCAGGTCGTCGATGGTTTCGCCCGAATAACCGAGCTGATCGAGAATGCCCTGGCTGTGCTCGCCTAACGCGGGCACCGCATCCATGCGCGGGCTGAATGCCGTATTGCGCGCTGGCGGCAACAGCGCTGGCAGCGGACCGGCCGGGCTCGCGACTTCGCGCCAGCTGTCACGTGCCTTGAGTTGCGGGTGGTCCCACACGCCGTGCATATCGTTGACGCGGGCACTGGCGATCTGCGCATGTTCCAGGCGCTGGATGACGGCCTCGGCGTCGAGCCGGGCGAAGCTGTCGACGATGATCCGGCGCAGCGCCTCGCGGTTGGCCGAGCGCTTGAAGTTGGCGCAGAAGCGCTCGTCCGTGGCCAACGCCGGGGTGAGCAGCACCTTGTCGCAGAACGCCGCCCATTCGCGCTCGTTCTGCAAGCCGAGCATCACCGTACCGCCGTCGCCGGTGGGAAACGGTCCGTAGGGATAAATCGTCGAATGCGCCGCCCCGGCACGCGGCGGTGGCGGTGCTCCGTCGAAGGCGTAGTACATCGGGTAGCCCATCCACTCCACCAGGCTTTCCAGCATGCTCACGTCGATACGGCTGCCCTCGCCGGTCTTGCCGCGCAACAACAGCGCCGAGAGGATGCCGCTGTAGGCGTACATGCCGGCGGCGATGTCGGCGATGGAGCAACCGGCCTTGGCCATCTGGTCGTCAGCGGGCCCGCCGGTCACCGACAGAAAGCCGCCCTCGCTCTGGATCAACAGGTCATAAGCCTTCTTTTGCGCGTAGGGCCCGCCTTCGCCATAGCCGGAAATATCGCAGACGATCAAGCGCGGGAAGCGCGCATGCAGCGTCTCGAACGACAGGCCCATGCGCGCCGTCGCACCGGGTGCGAGGTTCTGCACCAGTACATCGGCGTCGGCGAGCAAGCTGTCGAGAATGGTGCCCGCCGCGTCTTGCTTGAGGTCCAGGGTCAGGCTTTCCTTGGAGCGGTTGGTCCACACGAAATGCGACGCCAGGCCGCGCACGCGTTCGTCATAGCCACGGGCGAAGTCACCGCTGCCGGGGCGTTCGATCTTGATCACACGCGCGCCGAGATCGGCCAATTGGCGTGTGCAAAAGGGTGCGGCAATCGCATGTTCCAGGCTGACAACGGTGATACCGTCCAGCGGTCGTTGATTAGCAGTCATGACGATTCCTCAAAGCCAGTGGGCCATGCACGGGGTGTTGCGCAACTGCCAGACCTTGGCGATCAACGCGTCGGCCTCGGCCGGGGTGCGTGCGCCGCTGAACTGGCTGAGGCGCTGGAATTTATCCGCCAGCTCGGCGCGGCTGAGGCTGTTGCCGGGGTCGCCCTTGGGCTCGTCGATAGCGCCGTGCAGCGTGCGGCCATCCTCGGTGGTGACGGTGACGCGGCCCAGCCAACGCTGCGGATAGGCGTCGTCGACTTCGCGATCGAGGGTCATGCTGACCTTGTCGCGAAAGGCCGAGACGGCGGGATCGCTCAGTGCCAGCGTGTGGAACTCAACCAGCCCGGCCTTGCCATGCACGGCGATCAGGCCCAGCACGGTGCCCATGGAGAACTTGGCCTGGTGAACGCTGGCCGGCGTAGTGACGCGCCCCAGCACATCGATGGCGCCCTGATGCACGCGGGTCTGCACCTTGGCGATCGCGGCGGCATCGAGGCCTTCACGCTGCATCAACTGCAGCAACGCATCGGCGGCAGGATGGGTGTGGCGACACGAGGCATGGAACTTGAACGAGGTTTCCAGCAGCGCCCAGCGCCAGCCGAGGTCGGCGGACAGCTTGTGCGGTTCGGCATCGCTGGACATCCCGGCCGCCAGGCCCTGGTCGCCTTCGAGGATATTGCGCGCGCCCGTCAGCCCGTCCGCCGTCAGGTACGCGGCGAGCAAGCCATCCGCCGCCGCCTTGGCCGTGTGCAATTGCTTGGAGTCGGCGGCATCGCGCAAAAACTCCCACAGCCCGGCAGCCTGGGTGCCGGCGCTGCCGAGCAGGTTGATGAATTGCTCCTGATCGAACCCCAGCAATTTGCCCACGGCCACCGCCGCCGCCAAGGTGCCGACGGTCGCGGTGGTGTGGAAGATGCGGTAGTGGGAACGGCCCATGAATTCGCCGATGCGAATTCCGGCTTCATAACCGGCCACCGCGGCCAGCAGCAGTTCACGGCCGGATTTGCCGAGGTCCTGGGCTGCCGCCAGGGCCGCGGGAAAGACCACCGTCGCCGGGTGCAGCACCGAACTGTTGTGCAGGTCATCCTGCTCCACCAGGTGCGACGAGGCGCCGTTGACCAACGCGGCGAAATACGCGCTGCTGCTGCGGCCATTGACGATCACCTGCGCCGGGCCGCTGCTCGGCCCCATTTTCTGCGCGTAGCGTTCAAATAGCGGGATCGGGTGCGCGCCCTGGCTGGCCAGCGCCGACGCCAGCCAATCGAGAAAAAGGTCTTCGGTGCGCGCCAGCACCGGTTCGGGCAACTGCGCATAGGTCAATTCGGCGAGGAACCGACACAGGGCTTGGGTATGGCTCATGTTCAGGCCCTCAGAAACTGCGTGGCAGCTCGAGCAAGTGCTCGGCCACGTAGGACAGGATCAGGTTGGTGGAGATCGGCGCCACCTGGTACAGGCGGGTCTCGCGGAATTTGCGTTCCACGTCGTACTCGCAGGCAAAACCAAAGCCGCCGTGGGTTTGCAGGCACGCATTGGCCGCCTCCCAGGACGCCTTGGCCGCCAGGTACTTGGCCATGTTCGCGCTGGCCCCGGCAGGCGCGCCACGGTCGTATTCCTCGCAGGCACGCCAGCGCATCAGGTCGGCCGCTTCGATTTCGATATGCGCTTCGGCAATCGGGAACTGCACGCCCTGGTTCTGCCCGATGGGCCGGCCGAACACCACACGGTCGCGGGCATAGGCGCTGGCCTTTTCGATAAACCAGCGACCATCGCCGATGCACTCGGCGGCGATCAGGGTGCGCTCGGCATTCAGGCCGTCGAGGATGTACTTGAAGCCCTTGCCCTCTTCGCCGATCAGGCTGTCCAGAGGCAGTTCGAGGTTGTCGAAGAACAGCTCGTTGGTTTCGTGGTTGACCATGTTGGCGATGGGTTGCACGGTCAGGCCGTTGCCGATCGCCTCGCGCAGGTCCACGAGGAAGATCGACATGCCTTCGGACTTTTTCTTCACGTCGGCCAGCGGCGTGGTGCGCGCCAGCAGGATCATCAGGTCGGAATGCTGCACCCGCGAGATCCAGACTTTCTGGCCGTTGATTACGTACTTGTCGCCGCGCTTGATCGCGGTGGTCTTGATCCTGGTGGTGTCGGTGCCGGTGCTGGGCTCGGTGACGCCCATCGATTGCAGTCGCAATTCGCCGCTGGCCAGCTTGGGCAGGTAGAAGCGTTTTTGCGCGGCGCTGCCGTGGCGCAGCAGGGTGAACATGTTGTACATCTGGCCGTGGACGGTGCCGGAGTTACCGCCGCAACGGTTGACCTCTTCAAGGATCACCGACGCTTCAGCCAGGCCGAGGCCGGAGCCGCCGTACTCTTCCGGGATCATCGCCGACAGCCAGCCGGCGGCGGTCAAGGCCTTGACGAAGGCATCGGGGAACGCTTTTTCTTCGTCGATCCGACGCCAGTACGCCGCATCGAATTCGGCGCACAACGCGCGCACGCCTGCGCGGATGGCATTGAGTGCTTCATTGTCATTCGGGTTCATTAACGGCTCTCCGCCTGTTGTTCTGGTGTTATTCGAAATGCACACGGGCCTGCTGGGCCAAGCCATCGTGATTACCGGCCCACAGTTCTGCCACGCCGGCTTGGCTGATACGCCCGGCGACTTCAAACGGTTGCGCAGCGATCAGCGGGCGCACGCCGCGATAGTCGAAACGGCGCACCGTGGCGCGGGGATGGGCCCGACAAAAGGCGCGCAGGCTCAACGTGGCGATCAACGGCCCATGCACCACCAGGCCCGAATAGCCTTCCGTGCCGGTGACGTAGGGATAGTCGTAGTGAATGCGGTGGCCGTTGAAAGTCACGGCGCTGTAGCGGAACAGCAGGGTCGGCGTCGGCTCGATCGCTTCGCACCACTCACCCGCCGCCAGCGCCGCGCCGTTGCCCGGCTTGGGTGGGGTCGGTTCGCGGTAGACGATGTCTTGTTCTTCGCGGATCGCCAGGCGGCCGTCCTGGGTGTAGTCATGGCGCACGGTGACAAACAGCAACGCACCGGTGCGGCCGGTCTTTTCTTCGACCTGGGTGATGGTCGACACACGGCTGGCCGCCTCGCCGGCGCGCAGCGGATGCAAGAACTCGAGACGCCCACCGGCCCACATGCGATTGCGGTTATCCGCCGGCGGCAGGAAGCCGCCACGGGCCGGGTGGCCGTCGGTGCCCAGGGCCGATTCCGGCAGCGGGTCCTGGAAGAAACACCATTGCCACAACAGCGGCACCGCCGCGCCGTGTTCGGGCACGGGCTCGCCGAATGTCGCGGCGATGCGTGTGAGCAGGTTGTGGCTCAGGTGGTCGTGGGCAGTTTCGCTTCGGCCGATCCAATCAGTGGCGCTCATCGGGTGCAGGTCCTCGGGCTGTGAATGTGTGCCCCGGATCATGCAAGCGCCCGACCGTTCTGAGAATTTGCATTTCAATAAGCCAGCGTTCGGCTATGCTGAACGCCACGCATTGATGGGCAACGGGCTCGCTTCGGTTGGTTGGCATTTTCATCGCCGGCACACTGTCAGCGCAGGCAAGCCCCGCACCGCCGCTGCACCGAACAGCCCTGTCCACCCCGGAGCCGCCATGCACTTCGATCTCGCCGACCTGCGCCTGTTTATCCATATCGCCGAATCACCCAGCCTGACCCAGGGCGCCAAGCGCGCCTTCCTCTCGCCAGCGGCTGCGAGTGCGCGCATCAAGGCCCTGGAAGGCCAGTTGGAAACACGTCTGTTGTACCGCGACAGCCGCGGCGTAGAGATCACCCCGGCAGGCGAGCGGCTGCTGCACCATGCGCGGCTGATCATGCGCCAGGTGGACTACCTGAAAAGTGAGTTCACCCAATACGGCGTCGACTCTGCCGGACATATCCGCATCTTCGCCAACACCACGGCGGTCACTGAGTTTCTTCCCGAAGTGTTGGCCGGTTTCCTCTCCCAGCGGCCCGGTGTCACTGTCGACCTGCAGGAGCGCCTGTCCCGCGATATCGTGCGCGGCGTGCTCGATGGCACCAGCGACATGGGCATCATCGCCGGTCCCGTGGAAGCCGCGGGCCTGCAGGTGCTGCACTTCAGCACCGATAAACTGGTATTGATGGTGCCCGTGGGCCACCCCTTGGCGGACCAACCCTCGGTGACGCTGGAACAGACCCTCGCCTACCAGCATATCGGCCTGCACGAAGGCAGCACCTTGCTGAGCTTCCTGCGCGAGCACGTCGAGCGGGTCGGCAAGCAGTTGTCGCTGCGCATCCAAATGTCGAGTTTCGAGGCGATCTGCCGGATGGTCGAGGCGGGCGTGGGCATTGGCATCATCCCGGAATCCGCCGCCTTGCGGCACAGCCGGACCATGCAGTTGGTGGCGGTGAAACTGGATGAGCCGTGGGCGATTCGCGAACGCAGTATCCTGGTGCGCGAGCTGGAAGCGCTGCCGGGGACCATTCGTGCCCTGATCGCGACCTTGATGCCACAAAGCGCCTAGACTCCAGAGTCACCTTGCCAGAGGAGACTGCCCATGCAACTCGAAGGTTCCTGCCATTGCGGCGCTGTGACGTTCAGCCTGACCAGTGCCCACCCCTACCCTTACCAGCGCTGCTATTGCTCGATTTGCCGCAAGACCCAGGGCGGCGGCGGTTACGCGATCAACCTCGCGGGCGACAGCAACAGCCTGAAAGTGCGCGGGCGCAAGCTGATCTCGATCTACCACGCCAGGCTCAAGCCCGAAGGCGCCAGCCGCGCCCATGCCAGCAGCGCCGAGCGGCATTTCTGTTCACAATGCGGCAGCGCGCTATGGCTGTTCAGCCCGCAATGGCCGGAGTTGATCCATCCGTTTGCCTCAGCCATCGACACACCGTTGCCGGTGCCGCCGCAGCACACGCACCTGATGCTCGGTTCCAAGGCGCCCTGGGTCGAAGTCAGCGTGCGCAAGGGCGACCTGCAGTTCGATGACTACCCGCAGGAATCGATCGCGCAGTGGCATGAGCGGTTGGGGTTGGTGCGTTAACAGTCTTTGACAGTTTTCCGACAAAGCTTGCAAAGATTGTCGGACAGCCCTTCCCTAGCATTCGAGCATCCAAACAGCCATCTGGGTGCTCTTCATGTTTCGCACATTGCGCGGTATTCCGCTGCTGGGCTGCCTGCTCGGCAGTATCGGTTGCCATGGCCAACCGCCTGCCCCGCCGCCGATCCCCAAGGGTGACTACAACGCGATCATTCGCTATCTACAAACCCGCATTCCGTGGGAGATGGCCCGGGAGCAGGTGCCCGGGCTGTCCATCGCCCTGGTCAATGGCCAGGAGTTGATCTGGGCCAGTGGTTTCGGCGTGGCCGACAAGGCCCGGGGCGTACCGGTGACGCCGAATACGGCGTTTCGCGCCGGCGCGATCTCCAAGCTCCTCACCGCCGCCGCCGCGCTGCAGCTGGTGGAACAACAGCAACTGGCGCTTGACGCACCGATCCAGCAAACCTTGCGCGAGTTCTATGTGCGCTCGCGCTTCCATGACGAGCAGGCCGACGCCGACCGCGCCATCACCCTGCGCCGCTTGCTCAGTCATCAGTCGGGCTTGCCCAGCGAACACCTGCGCGGCCTGCGCAACACCTTCGCCATGGGCCAGATGCCAATGCGTATGTCGGGCGTGTGGCTGAGCACCCCGCCGGGTTCGCAGGTGGCCTACTCGAATCTCGGCTATGCGCTGGTGGGCGCGGCTATCGAACGCAGTAGCGGCAAGGCATTCGAGACCCAGTTGCAAAACAGCCTGTTCAAACCGTTGAAGATGAACCAATCGAGTTTTGTCGGCGTCGGCGCACACGTGGCCCACCGCGCGCTCGGCTATCAGGACGGCAGCGCCAGCACCGACGCCCAGGTGCGCGACCTCGCCGCCAGCGGCTTGTGGACCAGCCCCAAGGACCTCAGCCGCTACGTACAGATGCTGTTCGCCCAAGGCCTCTACAACGACACCCGCGTAATGGACCGCGCCTCCATCGAGCAGATGTTTACCCAACAAAATATCGGCAACGTGCTGGACTTCGATTGCCAGATGGGCCTGGGCTGGTTTCTCTCGCCCTGTGGCGACAAGCCGGTCAGCCCCGGCATACGCACGTTCCAGCACAGCGGCGGGGGCGACGATTTTGCCGCGCAGGTGACGGTGCTGCCGGACCAGCAGTTGGCAGTGATCATCATGGCCAACGACAGCAACGCCGAAGACATGGTGGTCGCGCTGAGCACCGACACCCTGCGCCTGATGCTCCAGGCGCAAACCGGCGCGCCGGTATGCGCCGACGACTGCCAGGCGCCCAAGCACGGGGGCAAGTTGCGCCAGGTGCCCGCCGCCATCGACCGTAAGCGCCTGGCCGGGTTCTACGCCACGGCCTGGGGCGTATTCCGGATCAGGGATACCCCTACGCGATTGTCCGGTGAGTTGGCCGGATACACCTTCGAACTGCTGCGCGATGAAGACGGCTGGTTGCGCGCGCAGCAAAAAGTCCTGGGGTTCTGGCTCAAGGATCTCGGCGGGCTGGGCCGCGTGCAACTGGACGTGGTGACGGTGCAAGGCCGGCAGATACTCACCGCGCGCAGTCACGGCCAGCGGGTGGCCGTGGGCGAACGCATCGACCCGCTGCCCCTGCCACTGGCCTGGGCCGACACCGTCGGCACCTATCAAGTGCTCAGCACCCACGAACCCGACGCGCCACTCAGCGGCATCAGCGTGCGCCTGGAAGAAGGCTTCCTGGTGATTCGCGGCCAACTGCACGACAAGCCGCTGACCGATTACATCCTGCTGCCCGTGGACAACGCCCATGCCGTGCTTGCCGGCAACGGCTATGGCCTGGGCGACACCGTCAGCCGCCAGGTCAACGGCCTCAGTGCCTCGGGCTACGCCTTCAAACGCACGCACGCGCCCCGTAAACCCTTGATTTTATAACCACGGATGAACCTCCTTATGCGCTCGAAACACCTTTGCCTGTCCATCACCTCAGTGTGCCTGTTGGCAGGTGCCGACACGGTGCTGGCACAGGACTGGACATACAGCTTGAAAGCCGGCGTAGCCAGCATGCCCCGGTATAGCGGCAGCGATGAACGCAGGACCGAACCGCTGCTCGGCGGCGCCATCGTCAGCCCCTGGGGGATTTTCCTCGACTCCGACAAGGGCCTGGGCTGGCGTTATAAAGACGATGCCCTGAGCTTCAGCGCATACGTCGGCGCGAGCGCCTCACGCATGGACAAAAACGAACGCCTGCGCGCCGGCTCGAAACGGCTCAAGGGCATGGGCGAAATCAAATCACGCACGCAATTGGGCGTGAGTGCCAGCTATAACTTGGGCGGCGTGATTGTCGGCGCCACCTTGGAACATGCACTCAAGGAAGATGATCACAAAGACAGCGGCAAGGCATTTACCCATCTGGAACTGAGCGTTGGCACCAACCTGTATGACGGGCGCTATGGCGTGATCGACGCCAGCCTCAGCAGCCACTTTGGAGACCGTGACTACCTGCAGACCTGGTATGGCGTGACCACCGGCCAGGCGGCACAGAGCCGCTTCAAGGCCTACAACGCGGACGGGGGCAATATCAGCAACGGCATGAGCCTGACATGGAGCGTGCCGATCAGTGAGCACACCCAGTTCTCGACCTTGCTGGATGTGCAGTACCTGGCGAATGAAGCGGGCAACAGCCCGATCGTGGAGCGGCGGTTGCAGACATCGGTGATGGGTTCGCTGAAGTACAGCTTCTGATCCGACAACCCGATTGAAACGACAGAAGGAGCCAACCGTGGCGAGGGCGCTTGCTGCGGTTGACTGCACAGCGGTCTCCGGTTTTTTAACCATTACCCCCAAAAAGCCTTATTCGGTATACGCCCAACTCATCCGAAACGACGCCCCGCCCCACTCCGAATCGAATACCTGGACCTGCCCGCCATGCCATTGGCAAACCCGCTGCACCAGCGCCAGGCCGAGGCCGAAGCCGCCGGTGCGGCGGTCGCGGCTGGCGTCGAGGCGAATGAACGGCTGGAAGATCTTCGCCCGGCCTTCCTCGGGGATGCCGGGGCCGTCATCGCACACCCGCACTTCATAACCACTGCCGAACTTGACCAGCGACACTTCCACGCGGCGCTCGGCGTAACGAATGGCGTTGCGCAGCAGGTTGATCACCGCACGGGCCATGAAGCGCGGTTCGATCTGGATAAAATCGACTTCACAGGTACGCAAGGACAACTGCACGCCTTCCGCCTCGGCCTCCAGGGCCACGCTGCCGATCACACTGTCGAGCCAGCTGTGGGCCTCGATATTTTCCTGCGTGACCTGGGTGGCGCCGCGCTCCAGGCTGGCGTAGGTCAACAATTCCGAGACCATTTCCTCCAACTCGCCAAGGTCGGCGTACATGTCGGTGATCAGTGCAAGGCACTGCCGGGGATCGGCCTGTTGTTTGAGCTGGTCGAGCTCGAACGACAGGCGCGCGATGGGCGTGCGCAGTTCGTGGGAGACCGCGTTGGTCAACTCACGCTGGTTGGCGATCAGGCTCTCGATGCGTTCGGCCATCTGGTTGAAGTGCCCGGCCAGTTCGCGCACGGTGGAGCGACGCGGCAACAGGATGCGTGAGCCGAGGTCGTTATCGCCGAAGCGCTGGGCGGCCAGGCGGATATGCTCCAGGTCGCGCCAATGCGGGCGCACCCAAAAATACAGCACGATAGCCAGGCACAGCCCGAGAAGAACATAGGCCCAGAGGTATATCTTGGGTTCTTGCGGCAGTTTGATTTCCAGCAACTGCGCGCCACCGTCGATAGGAGTGATGAACTCGCTAAAGTCACCACGCACCAACAGCGAGCCGTCGGTCAGGAGTTTTTGTTCACGCTCGGTCAGCGCCAGAGCGTCCTTTTCAATCAGCTTCAGGTGCAGCCCATAATGGCGTTGCAACTCAGCCAAGCGGGCTTGCCGCGCTTCGCCGAGCAGCGGCCGCAGTTGTTCGACCAGACCATAGGCGGGGCCGCGCAGGATCTCGCGGCTATACGTTTCGTTAGCGTCGGGCAACAACTCGTCGAACGTGTAGTTGACCAGCCAGATCGCTCCCGCCAGGCCCAGGGCCAGAATCACATACAGGCGTAGAAACAGGCGCAGCATCTAGACCTCCCACGCAAACGGATTGAACAGATAGCCCTTGCCCCAGATGGTCTTGATGCACACCGGTTCACGGGGGTTATCGTTGAGCTTGCCGCGCAGTTTGCTGATGTACACGTCGACGCTGCGGTTCAGGCCATCAAAGGCGATGCCACGCATGCGGTTGAGGATGTCATCGCGCGAGAGGATCTTGCCGGCACTGCTGGCCAGCAACCACAACAGTTCGAACTCCATGGTGGTGAGGTCGATCTTCTCGCCGCCCAGGCTGACCACCCGGCAACTGCGATCAATGACCAGGCGCCCGAACTCGATGGCGCCGCGCACCGTCGGCTCTGGCGCCTGGCGCCGTTGCAACGCTCGCAGGCGGGCCAGCAGCACCGGCGGTTTGATCGGTTTGATCACATAGTCGTCGGCGCCGGACTCCAGGCCGAGAATGTGGTCCAGGTCGTCTTCCTTGGCGGTGAGGATCACGATCGGCGTGTCGGACACCGCGCGAATCGCGCGACACACATGCAAGCCGCTCTGGCCCGGCAGCATCAGGTCGAGCACGACAATCTTGGGCTTGAAGTCAAGAAAGGCCGCCAAGGCCGCATCGCCGCGATGCACCGCCCGTACCTCAAAACCGTGCTGTGCCAGAAAGTGCGCGATCAGCCCTGCCAGCTTCTCATCGTCCTCAACGAGCAATACCTTGCCCAGCCCCAGGTTTTCCATAAGTTCTCAGTGCACAACGCGGATTGAAGTGCGCGCATTATAGGTGGCAAGTTGCCCGCCGGCAGCGCTTGACCGGCTACACGCGATGAAGCTTCATGCTTTTAAGAGTTTTTAACAAATAGCCTGCAATTTTTAACGCCGTCACCGGGTGTTGTATGCGCAGCCGTCGCCTCAGGCTGGCACGCCACTGTGAAAGCGGAACTCGACGTCAGGGGACTCGATCAGTTCCTGCTCGGCCGCCCTCACCCGTTCGATCACCTGGGCAATATCCTTGGCCTCGCCATACTGATAAGCCAGTTTCAAGTAACCCTGGTAGTGCCGCGCCTCGCTTTTGAGCAGGCCGAAGTAGAACTTGCCGAGTTCTTCGTCCAGATGTGGCACCAGCGCCTCGAAACGCTCGCAACTGCGCGCCTCGATAAAGGCGCCGACCACCAGGGTGTCCACCAGTTTGACCGGTTCGTGGCTGCGCACCACCTTGCGCAAGCCCGAGGCATAACGCCCGGCGTGCAACTGACGCAGCGCGACCTTGCGCTTCTTCATCAGGCGCATGACCTGTTCGTGATGGACCAGCTCTTCCCGGGCCAGGCGCGACATCATATTGATCAAGTCAACATGGCTGTGATACTTAGCGATCAGGCTCAAGGCAGTGCTGGCGGCCTTGAATTCGCAGTTCTTGTGGTCGATCAGCAGGGTTTCCTGATCGGCCAACGCGGCCTGGACCCAGGCGTCAGGGGTGGGGCAACCGAGGAATTCGTGGATTTCGGGCAGGTTCATCGGGCTCACGGGCAAAGGATCACAAAAGGTCGCCGATTATACCGACCGCGCCGCAGACCACCAGCCACTGGCCTTGATGTGCATCAACATGACGTCTGGCGGGCAGCAACTATAGTTGTTCAACGCCCCCTTTCTGGAGAGTCCCGACCATGCAAGCCATCCGCAGCATCCTGGTGGTCCTTGAGCCCGAGCATTCGGAAAGCCTGGCCCTCAAACGCGCCAAACTGATCGCCGGGACTACCGGCGCGCGCCTGCACCTGCTGGTGTGCGACAAGAAACATGAGCATTCGGCGCTGTTGAGCCTGCTCAAGTCCGGCCTGACCGAAGACGGCTACAGCGTCACCACCGAACAGGCGTGGAATACCAGCCTGCATGAAACCATCATCGAGGTGCAGCAGGCCGAAGGCTGTGGCCTGGTGATCAAGCAGCACTACCCCGACAGCCCGCTGAAAAAGGCGCTGCTGACCCCGGCCGACTGGAAGCTGTTGCGCTACTGCCCGGTGCCGGTGCTGCTGGTCAAGACAGCAACCCCATGGAACGACGGCGTCATTCTCGCCGCCATCGATGTAGGCAATACCGACACCGAGCATCGTGCGCTGCACCACATGATCATCGACTACGGCTTCGACATCGCCAGCCTGGCCAAGGCGTCACTGCATGTCATCAGCGCCCATCCATCGCCAATGCTCTCGGCCGGCGACCCGGTGTTTCAGCTCAAGGAAACCATCGAGGCGCGTTATCGCGAGCAGTGCAAGGCATTCCAGGCCACGTTCGATATCGACGACGCCCACCTGCATATCGAAGAAGGCCCGGCGGATGTGCTGATTCCCCATGCCGCCTACACCTTGAAAGCCGCAGTGACGATCATCGGCACCGTGGCGCGCACCGGGCTGACCGGCGCGCTGATCGGCAATACGGCGGAAGTGGTGCTCGATGCGCTGGAAAGCGATGTGCTGGTGCTCAAGCCCCAGGCACTGACGGATCAACTGGAAAAGCTGGCCAACAAAGCCTGATCGTCAGGCGCCCAACACATCCTTGAGAAACCCCGGCGCGAAATAGCGCTGGTAGTGCGCCTCGGACAGGATGAAAAACTCACGGTCGATGGCATCGCGCAGCTGCGGCAGGTTCCACTCGCGGAACTCCGGCAGCAGCACCATGCCATAGGCCTCCAGGTTGGAAATCACCCGTGCCCCGCGGGCGATCAACTGGTAGGCCCAGCAGTACTCGGACTGGTGCGGCACAAAGCGGATCTTGCGTTGCTCCAGCTGGCTGCGCAGGGTCTTGGGGTCGAAAACCTCCAGCTTGCCGGCCATGACCTGCACCAACAATTGCTCGAGCCGCAGCCACACCGCACGTTTTTCTTCTTCGTTATAGCCGTTCCACTGGATTACTTCGTGGTGGAAACGCTTGCAGCCGCGACACACGAGGTCACCGTAAACCGTGGAGCACAGGCCTACGCAGGGGGTCTTGATGGCTTGGTTGGACATGGGCGGCAACACGCAAATCAGCGAAACAGGGCGCCATGTTAGCCCTTTGTCTAAGGTTGATCACCCAGCAAACTTGGCTTGGCAACTTACGTTTAGAATTTTTTTGCCGTAGAATCATCCGGCCTTATAAGGCGCCAATAATCCGCTGGAAGCTGTTTTCAAAGCGTCACGAGCACAGTCGTTCCTTCAGAACGGTGTTGGCGATGGTCAATGACCCGGCAGGTCAAGCCAGCGCCAACCCTCATCAGCTCCGTTCTGCAGGCGTAAAACTTTGAAAGCAGCTTCTGTGAGGAATGTCGGCAGCGCTGGCTTTGCGGCCCAAAAAGCCCCCGAGCGCATGCGTGCCGTTCATTTCTGGATGAGCGTCCCGTGGGACCACTGATGAGGGTAATAACTGTGCTTGAAGCCTACCGCAAACATATCGAAGAGCGTGCAGCCCTGGGTATTGTTCCCCAGCCGCTTAATGCCGAACAAACCGCAGGCCTGGTCGAGCTGCTGAAAAATCCCCCGGCTGGCGAAGAAGAATTCCTCGTTGACCTGATCACCAACCGCATTCCACCAGGCGTTGACGAAGCTGCCTACGTCAAAGCCGGTTTCCTGTCTGCCCTGGCCAAGGGCGAAGCCACTTCTCCCCTGATCGACAAGAAACGCGCCGTTGAACTGCTTGGCACCATGCAAGGCGGCTACAACATCGTGACCCTGGTCGAGCTGCTCGACAACGCCGAACTGGCGCCTGTTGCCGCCGCTCAACTCAAGCACACCCTGCTGATGTTCGATGCGTTCCACGACGTGGCTGAAAAAGCCAAGGCCGGCAACGCACACGCCAAGGCCGTGATCCAGTCCTGGGCCGACGGCGAGTGGTTCAAGAACCGTCCGACCCTGGCCGACAAGATCAGCCTGCGCGTGTTCAAGGTCTCCGGCGAAACCAACACCGACGACCTGTCGCCTGCGCCGGACGCCTGGTCCCGCCCTGACATCCCGCTGCACGCCCTGGCCATGCTGAAAATGGCTCGCGACGGCATCGTGCCGGACGAGCAAGGCAAGACCGGCCCGATGAAGCAGATCGAAGAAATGCGCGGCCAAGGCTTCCCGATCGCCTACGTCGGTGACGTGGTCGGTACCGGTTCGTCGCGTAAATCGGCAACCAACTCCGTACTGTGGTTCTTCGGCGACGACGTTCCTTACGTGCCGAACAAGCGCGCCGGTGGTTTCTGCTTCGGCAGCAAGATCGCTCCGATCTTCTACAACACCATGGAAGATGCTGGCGCACTGCCGATCGAATTCGACGTCACCAACATGAACATGGGCGACGTGATCGACCTGTACCCGCATGCTGGCAAAGTCTGCAAGCACGGTACCGATGAAGTCCTGACCACCTTCGAAATGAAGACCCCGGTGCTGTTGGACGAAGTCCGTGCCGGCGGCCGTATCCCGCTGATCATCGGCCGTGGCCTGACCGAGAAGGCGCGTGCCGAACTGGGTCTGCCACCGTCCGACCTGTTCAAGAAGCCGGAAGCTCCAGCCGAAAGCACCAAGGGTTTCACCCTGGCACAGAAGATGGTCGGCAAGGCATGCGGCGTGACTGGCGTTCGTCCAGGCACCTACTGCGAGCCTAAGATGACCACCGTGGGTTCCCAGGACACCACCGGTCCTATGACCCGTGACGAACTGAAAGACCTGGCGTGCCTGGGCTTCTCGACCGATCTGGTGATGCAGTCGTTCTGCCACACCGCGGCGTATCCTAAGCCGATCGACGTGACCACCCACCACACCCTGCCTGACTTCATCATGACCCGTGGCGGCGTGTCGCTGCGCCCAGGCGACGGCATCATCCACAGCTGGCTGAACCGCATGCTGCTGCCGGACACCGTCGGCACCGGTGGTGACTCCCACACCCGTTTCCCGATGGGCATTTCGTTCCCGGCCGGTTCCGGCCTGGTAGCGTTCGCCGCAGCCACTGGCGTGATGCCACTGGACATGCCGGAATCGATCCTGGTGCGCTTCAAAGGCAAAATGCAACCTGGCATCACCCTGCGTGACCTGGTTCATGCCATTCCTTACTACGCGATCCAGGCTGGCCTGCTGACCGTAGAGAAGAAAGGCAAGAAGAACGCCTTCTCCGGCCGCATCCTGGAAATCGAAGGCCTGGACAACCTGAGCATCGAACAAGCTTTCGAGCTGTCCGACGCCTCGGCTGAACGTTCGGCTGCCGGTTGCACCATCAAGCTGTCGAAAGAGTCGATCACCGAGTACCTGAACTCCAACATCACCCTGCTGCGCTGGATGATCGGCGAAGGCTACGGCGATGCACGTACCCTGGAACGTCGCGCCCAAGCGATGGAAGCCTGGGTTGCCAACCCGGAGCTGATGGTGGCCGATGCCGACGCGGAATACGCCGAAATCATCGAGATCGACCTGGCCGACATCAAGGAGCCTGTGCTCTGCGCGCCAAACGACCCGGACGACGCCCGTCTGCTGTCCAGCGTTGCTGGCGAGAAGATCGACGAAGTGTTCATTGGTTCGTGCATGACCAACATCGGTCACTTCCGCGCTGCCGGTAAACTGCTGGATCAGGTCAAGGGTCAGCTGCCAACCCGTCTGTGGCTGTCGCCGCCGACCAAGATGGACGCTCACCAACTGACCGAAGAAGGCTACTACGGCATCTACGGCAAGGCTGGCGCGCGCATGGAAATGCCGGGCTGCTCGCTGTGCATGGGTAACCAGGCACGTGTAGAACCGAATTCGACCGTCGTGTCGACTTCGACCCGTAACTTCCCGAACCGTCTGGGCGATGGCGCCAACGTCTACCTGGCTTCGGCCGAGCTGGCGTCGGTGGCTTCGATCCTGGGTCGCCTGCCGACCGTCGAGGAGTACATGGAATACGCCGCGAAGATCAACACCATGGCCAGCGATGTGTATCGCTACCTGAGTTTCGATCAGATCGCCGAGTTCCGTGAAAGCGCTGCAAACGCCAACATCCCGGTGCTGCAAGCCTAAGGGTGTGTTGATGTAAAGGACGCCGCGTATCGCAAGATACGCGGCGTTTTTTTATGCCTGGGGATGGCTGTGCAACGCCAGTTGCACCGCACCATCGACGCTCAAGCCGCTGAGCAACACCTCGGGCGCCTGGGCCTCGGGCAGCGCCTGCAAGACTTCATGGGCGTCATGGCGCACCCGCGCCAGCACCAGTTGCTTACCCTCCCCGCGCACCTGGGCAAAAAAAGCGGCCAGCGCTTCGACGCTGGTGCCGTCGAGGTCGGGGGATTCTTCCAGGCTCAACACCACCGTCTGCGCGGATGACTGACGCATCAGGCGCAGAGCGGCGCCGAGGATGCGCTCGGCATTCGCAAAAAACAGCGCCTCGCTTGGCCGTATGATCAACACGCCGGGAACGGTCAGCGCATCGGCATGGTGTTGACGGTCCACGAAATCATGAGTGTCGCCCAGGCGCCCAAGCACCTGGATATCCGCCGCCGACATCTGGCGCAACATCAACACCACGCTGATCCCGACCGACAACAACAAGCCATCCAGCACGCCGAGCACCAGCACCGCCGCCACCGCACACACCACCAGCAAACGGTCGCGTCGCCACAGGAAGTAACGCCCCAGGGGCTGCAGGCTCAAACCCCGGCCCAGGGCATAGATGACCACCGCCGCCAACACCGGCTCCGGCGTGAGCGCAACATACGGCAGCACCGTCAACACAATCACCAGGATCACCAGCGCCGCGACGATCCCCGCCAAACGCGAATAGGCGCCAGCCGCCTCATTCGCCGAGGTCGCCGAATACCCGGCGCCCGTCGGCATGCCGTGGAACAACCCAGACACCAGGTTGGCCGCGCCCAGCGCCAGCAAGTCGCGGTTGGACGACACCCGGTCGCCGTGCTTGAGAGCGAACGAACTGATGGACCCGTAGGACTCTGCGTACAAAATCATGACCAACGCAAACGCCAACTCACCCAGGCGCAGCCAATCGGCAAACGGCAGTACCGGCAAATGCCCCAGCTCCAGGCGCAGGTCGATCAGGCCGATCAGCGCGACGCCGTGGGCCTGCAGGTTCAGGCCCTGGCCGGCAATAACGCCGAGCACGATCACCACCAGCCCGCCGGGCAGGCGCGGAACGCGGGCGCATAACCACAACACCAGCAAGGCCACCGCAGCCACCAGCGCGGCGGGCCAGTTCCAGTGCGGCAGCTGCTCCAGCAACTGCGGCAGGAAGCGGATCAGGTTGTTATCGGTCAGGTGGACGCCCACCACACTGGCCAGTTGCTTGAGGATGATGGTCAGCGCCAGGCCGAAGGCAAACCCACGCAACACTGGCTTGGCAATAAACGAAGTGACGCCACCGAGCTTGAACAGCCCGGCCAGCAGAAAAAACACGCCAATGATCAGCACCAGCCCGAAGGCCAGGGACAGCCTCAGCGCCGGGTCATCCCCCGCCAGGCTGGCCGTTGCCGCCGCCAACACCGCTGCCGACGACGAAGTCGCCGAGACGATCGCGAAACGGCTGGTGCCGAACAGGCCGTAGCACACCAGCCCGGCAAACAAGGCAATCACACCGGCCTGGGGCGGGAGCGCGGCAATGCTGGAATAGGCCACCGCCTCCGGCAACAGCAAACCGGCAATCGATAAGCCGGCAATTATGTCCTGGGTTCGCTTCGACGCAGCGACAACGGGCGTATCGGTTTCAGTGTTCAATCGGCCCCATCCATCCTGGCTAAAAATGTGTTCCAGCTTAGCGCCCATTGCCGTGCGGCGGTTGCGCCGTGTCAGGTTTTCCGAGCGAAAAAAAGGCCGACTCGCCACGCGTGCGAATCGGCCCTGTTCGGTGCAGCGTGCGGTCAGGAGAGCAGCGAGTAAATCAGCGCAGTAATCGCCACCAGGCCGACCGCCGTGACAAACACGTTGGACGCCTGCCCGCGGTACTTGGCCATCGCCGGCACCTTGCGGATCGCGTACATCGGCATCAGGAACAGGATCGACGCAATGATCGGCCCGCCCAATGTCTCGATCATGCGAAGGATGCTCGGATTGAGCGTGGCGACGATCCAGCACACCACCAACATGAAGGCGGCGGTCATGCGGTCCAGGGTCTTCGGTGCCGGACGCCGGCCGGTTTTCGCGACCAGGCCCTTGAGGCCTTCACTGGCGCCGATGTAATGGCCCAGGAACGACTTGGCAATCGCCACGAACGCAATCAGCGGCGCGGCGAAGGCGATGGTCCGGTTGTCGAAGTGGTTGGCCAGGTACGACAGGATCGACAGGTTCTGTGCTTTCGCTTCAGCCAGTTGCGCCGGCGACAGGGTCAGCACGCAACTGAACACGAAGAACAGCACCATCGCCACCATCAACAGGTGCGCGCGCGACAGGATCTGCGAACTGCGCTCATCGGCATGCGCGCCGTACTGGCGCTTCTGGTCCACCGCAAAGGCCGAGATGATCGGCGAATGGTTGAACGAGAACACCATCACCGGAATCGCCAGCCACAAGGTGTTGAGCAACGCCGAAGGTGCCGGCACCACGTTGGCGGTGCTGAGGATGCCACCGTTCCAGTGCGGGATCAGGTACACCGCCAGGAACAGCAAGGCGACGATGAACGGGTACACCATCAGGCTCATGGCCTTGACGATCGCCTGCTCACCGCAACGCACCACGGCCAGCAGGCCGAGGATCAGCACAAACGCGAGGATCGCCCGTGGCGGCGGCATGATGTGCAACTGGTGCTCCATGAAGCTGCCGACGGTATTGGTCAGCGCCACGCTGTAGATCAGCAGGATCGGGAAAATCGCCAGGAAGTACAGCAAGGTGATCAGCGCGCCGGCCTTGACGCCGAAGTGCTCTTCGACCACGTCGGTGATGTCGGAACCTTCACGGCCGGACAGCACGAAACGCGTCAGGCCACGGTGGGCAAAGAACGTCATCGGGAAGGCCAGCAGCGCCAGGATCACCAGCGGCCAGAAGCCGCCGAGGCCAGCGTTGATAGGTAGAAACAAAGTGCCGGCACCAATCGCCGTGCCAAACAAGCCAAGCATCCAGGTGGTGTCCTGACGACTCCAGCTTGTAAGGATTACAGGTGTCGTGACATAGCGTTCGTCGACGCTATTGGCCTGATCATTCATCCAGTCGGATCTCCGCATTTCCACAGCCGGCACGAGTCAGAAAAACCTGACAGGCAGCGCCCCGGCTATAACAGGGGCGCGATTGTCCGGGATTCTTTTAAATAAGCAAAGGCTTAGCTGAGGAATGGTTAAGCGGTGCAGAGGCTCAAGGACGAGGTTGTCGGCTATTTTTTGCGCGTTTGGCGTGAAGAGCCCCCTGGGTAGTCGCGTGTCAGGCGAGTCCCTTGTGGATGCCCGAAATATCGTCGCGCCTTATAAGAAGTTGCCTGCGACGCTTGACAGCCAAACTTATGCCCCAGCATGATCGGTCATGAACCTTTTTCAGCAGCACCTCACCCGCACCACCACCACGACCGCTTCTGGCGGGTCGTGCGGTTGCTGTGGGTGCTTGAACTAGACACCTCACGGATTCAACCCAAGGCCCCGCCAGCAATGGACGGGGCCTTTTTATTGCGCCGCCATCCGGCACGCGAAAGGAGCAACACCATGGCTGACGCCCTGCTGATCATCGATATGCAAACCGGCCTGTACGCTGGCCCGGAGCACCCCTTCGAACGCGAACGGGTGCTGCAGACCATCAACCAACTGATCGGGCGCGCGCGCCACGCCGGCGCACCGATCTTCGTCGCCCGCCACACGGGCCCGGCGGGCTCCGCGATTGCCGCGGGCAGCCCGTATTGGCAGGTGTGGCATGAGCTGGATGTCGATGAGGCGCGTGACCAGTTCTTCAACAAAACCCGGCCCAGTTGTTTCCTCGGCACCGATCTGGCGCAGCGACTGCGCGCGATGCAGCTCAATGAGCTGGTGATTGTCGGGATGAAAACCCAGTTCTGCATCGATACCACTTGCCGCGTCGCAGTCGAACTGGGGTTCTCGGTGATACTGCCCGAAGACGGCCACACCTGCATGGACACTGCGACGCTGTCGGCGGCGGCGATCATCGAACATCACAATGCCACGTTGGCCGGGGCGTTTGTGCAACGCGTGAGCGCCGCCGCGATCAGTTTCTGACAACGCAAATACCGTAGGGGGCACGCGTCGCCCCCAACACCTGCAAGCTCGGCCCTACGACGATTTTTCTGCCACGGCAAAGCGATTTTGCTGACAAATCCCGCATACTCTTGCTCTCAAAACCTTCAGGAAGAGCCGTCCGATGACAACCACTGTTCTGGTCCTGGTCGAAACCATCAACGAATACCTGCCCATCATCGAAAGCAATGACTTTCATGTGATCCTGGCACCGACGCCCGCCGAACGCGCCCAGGCCATCAAGGCCCACGGCGGGCAGATCAAGGCCGTACTGACGCGTGGCCCGCTGGGCCTGTATGCCGAAGAAATCGCCGCGCTGCCGTTGCTGGAGATCATCTGCGTGATCGGTGCCGGCTATGAGCATGTCGACCTGCAGGCGGCAAGCAACCGCGGGATCGTGGTGACCAACGGCGCCGGGGTGAACGCGCCTTCGGTGGCGGACCACGCCATGGCCTTGCTGCTGTCATTGGTGCGCGGCATTCCGCAAACGGACGCGGCAGTGCGCCACGGCGAGTGGCCCAAAGTGATGCGCCCTTCCCTGGGCGGCAAGCAACTGGGGATTCTCGGCCTCGGCGCGGTGGGCCTGGAGATCGCCAAGCGCGCCGCCCTCGGGTTCGGCATGCAGGTGAGTTACCACAACCGCCAGCCGCGCGATGACGTGGACTACATCTATTGCTCGACCGCCGTGGAGCTGGCACACAGCTCGGACTTCCTGATCCTGGCCACGCCCGGCGGCCCGGGCACGCGCCACTTGATCGATCGGCATGCCCTGGATGCATTGGGGCCGAACGGCTACCTGGTGAATATCGGCCGTGGCAGCGTGGTGGTGACCGCCGACCTGGTCGCCGCCCTGGAACAGCGGCGTATCGGCGGCGCGGCACTGGATGTGTTCGACGACGAGCCCAAGGTGCCCGATGCCCTCAAGCGCCTGAGCAATACCGTGCTGACCTCCCATGTGGCCGGGCTGTCGCCGGAAGCCGCGCACGATACGGTGCAGCGGGTGGCCGACAACCTGCTGGAGTACTTCGCCGGCCGGCCGGTGCTGACGCCAGTCGCCTTGCCCCCGCCCGAAAAATGACCGATCAGGCACGCTGATCATCATCCAACACGCGAACCTATTAAGCCGCCCCGACCTTGTGGCCGGGCGGCTGGGCGCATTAGATTAGCCAATAGTCCGAGGCCTTTAGAATAAGCAGAAGGGATAAGCATGGCGCTGAACGACCAATCGACCCAGATCCGCCCAGGCGAAGAACTTGATGCCAGCCTGATCGATCCCTACCTCAAGGCCCATATCCCGGGCCTGAGCGGCACGCTCAAGATCAGCCAGTTCCCCGGCGGCGCGTCCAACCTGACCTACCTGCTGGAATACCCGGGCCAGGAATTCGTGCTGCGCCGCCCGCCGTTCGGGCACAAGGCCAAATCGGCCCATGACATGGGTCGCGAGTTCCGCATTCTCAATCAGCTGAAAGACGGCTTTCCCTACTGCCCCAAGGCCTACGTGCATTGCACCGATGAATCGGTGATCGGCGCCGAGTTCTATGTGATGGAGCGCGTCAACGGCATCATCCTGCGCTCCGACCTGCCGGCCGAACTGGGCCTGGACGCGAGCAGGACCGAAGCGCTGTGCAAAAGCTTTATCGACAAGTTCGTCGAACTGCACCAAGTGGACTACAACGCCTGCGGCCTGGCCGACCTGGGCAAGCCCGAGGGGTACGTGGAACGCCAGATCCGCGGCTGGAGCGACCGCTACGAAAAAGCCCTGACCCCCGACGCACCTCGCTGGGAGGCCGTGCGCGCCTGGCTCAACGACAAGATGCCGGCCGACCATCCCACTTCCAGCATCGTGCATAACGACTACCGCTTCGACAACGTGATCCTCGACCCGCACAACCCGATGCAGATCATCGGCGTGCTGGACTGGGAGTTGACCACCCTCGGCGACCCGCTGATGGACCTGGGCAACACCCTCGCCTACTGGATCGAAGCCGCCGACCCGGCGCCCGTGCAACTGATGCGCCGCCAGCCGAGCAACGCGCCGGGCATGCTCACGCGTCGCCAGTTCGTCGACTATTACGCCGAGCGCGCCGGCCTTGAGATCGACAATTTCGACTTCTACTACACCTACGGCCTGTTCCGCCTGGCCGGCATCGTGCAGCAGATCTACTACCGTTTTTTCCATGGACAGACCCAGGACAAACGCTTTGCGCAGTTCATTCAGATGAACAAGCTGCTGGAGCAGATGAGCCTGAATGTCATCGGCAAATCCGCCCTCTGATCGACCGAGCCAAGACCCACAAGGAACCCCCATGTCCAAGACCAACCTGTTCGACCTCGACGGCAAGATCGCTTTTGTCTCCGGCGCCAGCCGTGGCATCGGTGAGGCCATCGCCAAGTTGCTGGCCCAGCAAGGCGCCCACGTGATCGTGTCCAGCCGTAAGCTGGAAGGCTGCCAGCACGTAGCGGATGCGATCATCGCCGACGGCGGCAAGGCCACTGCAGTTGCCTGCCATATCGGTGAAATGGAGCAGATCAGCCAGGTCTTCGCCGGCATCCGCGAGCAGTTCGGCCGCCTGGACATACTGGTCAACAACGCCGCAACCAACCCGCAATTCTGCAACGTGCTGGACACCGACCTGGGCGCCTTCCAGAAAACCGTGGATGTGAATATTCGCGGCTACTTCTTCATGTCGGTGGAAGCCGGCAAGCTGATGCGCGAAAACGGCGGCGGCAGCATCATCAACGTGGCCTCGATCAACGGCATCTCGCCGGGCGTGTTCCAGGGCATCTACTCGGTGACCAAGGCCGCGGTGATCAACATGACCAAGGTGTTCGCCAAGGAATGCGCCGAATTCGGCATCCGCTGCAACGCCCTGCTGCCGGGCCTGACCGACACCAAGTTCGCCTCGGCGCTGGTGAAGAACGACGCGATCCTGAAAATGGCCCTGGCGCAGATCCCGCTCAAGCGCGTAGCGGACCCGAGCGAGATGGCCGGCGCGGTGCTGTACCTGGCCAGCGATGCATCCAGCTACACCACCGGGGTGTCGCTGAACGTGGACGGTGGTTTCCTGTCCTGACCACATAAGCAGCACAATTCCCAGGTGGGAGCAGGCCCGCTCCCACTTTTTTTTCGCGTTGTCATACAGCCCCTTTGGAGCAAACGTCGCCAGCGAGTAGTCTTGGACCGACTCAGCCCCTCAGGAAAAACATGGAACTGCACGTGATCATCAACGGCCGCAAGGACCTGGCCGAACAGCTTTACCAGCAACTGCGCGAAGCCATCGACTCCGGCCGCCTGGCCGCCGGGGCGCAATTGCCGCCCAGCCGCCTGCTGGCCGCGCAACTGGGCGTGTCACGCAAGACCGTGTCCGACACCTACGCCACCCTGACCTACGAAGGCCTGCTGGTGGGCAAGATCGGACGCGGCACCTTCGTCAACAGCCGCACTCCGCCGACCGAACGCCTGCAAACCGCCACCGACCTGGCCTGCGCCGCCAACCTGGCGAAGTGGCAGGCACTGCCCTCGCCCATGCATCACCCCACGCGCGACAGTGCCCTGCGCTACGAGTTCCTCGGCGGCGCCACCAGCCGCCACCAATTCCCCCAGGACGAATGGCGACGCTGCACCCAGGACGCCCTGCGCCGTATTGCCCAGAACAGTGGCCTCTACAGCCAGACCGAAGGCCTGCTGGCGTTGCGCAGCGCCATCGCCGGGCACATTGCGTTTTCCCGTGGGGTCAAATGCAGCGCCGACGACATCGTGGTCACCAACGGCGCGCAGCAGGCTCTCGACCTGATCGCCCGCGTCGTGCTGGAGCCGGGCAGCATCGTCGCCATGGAAGACCCCGGCTACACCCCGGCGCGCCAGTTGTTCATGGCGATGGGGGCAAACGTCATCGGGGTGCCCGTCGACGATCAGGGCATTCAGGTCGAGCGGATCCCCGACGGTGCGCGGCTGATCTATGTGACACCGTCCCACCAGTTCCCCCTCGGCATGCCCATGAGCCAGGCACGCCGTGAAGCCCTGCTGGCCCGTGCGTTCGAGCTGGGGGCGATGGTTATCGAAGACGACTACGACAGCGAATTCCGTTACGAAGGCCGTCCCACCGACTCCCTGCAAAACATGGACACCCGAGGCGTGGTGACTTACGTCGGCACCTTCTCCAAAACCCTGCTGCCGGAGTTGCGCCTGGGCTATGCGGTACTGCCGCCAGCCCTTTATGGCGCGGTGCTCAAGGCCAAGCAATTGACCGATCAACACAGCTCCACCTTGCCGCAATGGGCGTTAGCCAAGTTCATCAGCGAAGGCTATCTGCTCAAGCATATTCGCCGCTGCCACAGCGTGTATGCCGGGCGCCGCGAGCGCATCCTGCAGCGCCTGGCGGGCGACCTGGCGCCGTGGTTCGAAGCGGTGCCCACCGTGGCCGGCTTTCATATGGCGGCCCTGTGCAAGGTGCCGGTGAATATTGCGTTGTTGATGCAGCTGGCACGCCAGGTCGACGTGGGCCTGTACCCGCTCGACGTGTTTTTTCACGACACGCCGGTACGCCCGGGCCTGATCATCGGTTTCGGCGCGATCGAAACCCTGGACATCGACCCGGCCCTGGACAAGGTGCGCGACATTCTCCAGCAGATTGGCTAGAGGTTTTTCGGCTGGATTGGTCATTGGTCGGCGGGAGCACGCGGCGTAGGGTGAAGACCTCTCGAACGACTCGGAAACTCGCCATGAAACGCTCACTCGCAACCGCCCTGATACTGGCCTCGTTCAGTGCCTTCGCCCATGAACCGGTGTACAACCAGGAGTCGATCAAGGTTCTGCAAGAGCACGCCCTGAGCAACGTGCCCGGCAAGAAAACCATCATGCTGAGCGTCGATTACGCCGCGGGCCAGGCCACCGTGCCCCACAGCCATACCGGCACTGCCGTGGCTTACGTGCTGGAGGGCGCCATCACGTCGCGGGTCAACGATGAACCGGCGATCACCTACACGGCCGGCCAGTCATTCTACGAGCCGGCGGGCTCGCGGCACTTCGAGTCGAGCAATGCCAGCCAGACCCGACCGGCGAAACTGCTGGTGGTGATGGTGCTGGATGACAAGGCTGAGGTGCTCACCCCTCTGGCGCACGAATAGCACCGCTGCGAGACTCAAG
Organism: Pseudomonas sp. Pse79; assembly: GCF_024519615.1. NCBI lineage: Bacteria > Pseudomonadati > Pseudomonadota > Gammaproteobacteria > Pseudomonadales > Pseudomonadaceae > Pseudomonas > Pseudomonas sp. Pse79. Next base: position 135,751 of record NZ_JALJRR010000001.1, on the reverse strand, counting down.
GGCGATTGAATCGACGGCGCAGTGCTTCGATCGGCTCGCGGCAGGCGCAACCTTCAAGATGGTCATTGACCATCCCCGTCGCCTGCATCAACGCATACATCGTGGTCGGCCCCACGTAGGTCCACCCGCGTTTCTTCAAGGCCTTCGACAAGCGCACCGAAGCCGGTGACGTCGGGTTGGCGCGCCAATACGCCAGATCCACCCGCGCCGGGCGTTCGTCAGGCGTCGGTTCAAACGACCATAGCCATTTCGCCAACGAACCGCTTTCCGCCACCAACTCGCACGCCCTGCGCGCATTGTTGAGGGTCGAGACGATCTTCGCGCGGTTGCGCACAATGCCAGGGTCAGCCATCAGGCGTTCGATATCCGCTTCGCCGTACTGCGCCACACGGCGGAAATCAAAACCGTCGAACGCCCGCCGAAAATGCTCGCGCTTGCGCAGGATGGTGATCCACGCCATCCCCGCCTGAAACCCCTCCAGGCAAATCTTCTCGTACAACTGAATGTCATCCGCCACCGGCACGCCCCATTCATGGTCGTGGTAGTGCGGATATTCCGGCGCAGCGGTACGCCAACTGCAATGGGTCAGCCCTGCGTCGTTGGTGCTCAGTCCTGGTTTGTCCATCCGTCACCTCGCGTACTCAGCGGCGGATGATAAGCGAAAAAATTTGCGCCCCGTCAACCGCTCAAGCACCGCCCTCGCAGAGCAACTGGTCAGACCGCAACCGGACAAGCCGCGAAAATCACTTGTGACCTGGAAAAAACCCAGCGTAGACTGGCCACGCACTGGACTTACCGGTATGACCACAACAATTAAGCCCTGGACCCACCAGGGCACCGAATAGAGATCCCTCCCATGTTCAGATGGTGCTCGCGTTCGATTTTCCTGCAAGTCGTGATCGGTCTGATGCTCGGCATCCTCTGCGGCCTGGCCCTTCCCGAATTCTCCTCGCAACTCAAACCCCTGGGTGACGGTTTCATCAAACTGATCAAGATGTTGATTGGCCTGATCGTGTTCTGCGTGGTGGTCAGCGGTATCTCCGGCGCCGGCGACTTGAAAAAGGTCGGGCGCATCGGCCTCAAGTCGGTGATCTATTTCGAAGTGCTGACCACCGTCGCCCTGGTGATCGGCCTGCTCATGGCCTTCAGCACCGGCATCGGCAGCGGTGCGAATATCCACCTGGAGCAATTGTCCTCCGCCGGCTTGCATGAACTGGCCGACAAGGGCCAACACATCAAGGGCACCAGCCAGTTCCTGATGGACCTGATCCCCAACTCGGTGATCGGTGCATTTGCCGACAACAACGTGCTGCAAGTGCTGCTGTTCTCGGTGCTGTTCGGCAGCGCCTTGAACCTGGTGGGTGAAGCGGCGTCGGGCATTTCGCGGCTGATCAACGAGCTGAGTCACGTGATCTTCCGCATCATGGGCATGATCGTGCGCCTGGCGCCGATCGGCGTGTTCGGCGCGATCGCCTTTACCACCAGCACCTACGGCCTGGACTCACTGCAGCACCTGGGCAGCCTGGTAGGCCTGTTCTACCTGACCTGCTTTATGTTTGTCGGGGTGATCCTCGGCCTGGTGATGCGCCTGTCCGGCCTGCGCATGCTGCCGCTGCTCAAGTACCTGCGCGAAGAGCTGCTGATCGTGATGGGCACCGCCTCGTCCGACGCGGTGCTGCCACAGATCATGCGTAAACTGGAACACTTGGGCATCGGCAGTTCCACCGTGGGCCTGGTGATTCCGACAGGCTATTCGTTCAACCTCGACGGTTTCTCGATCTATCTGACCCTGGCCATCGTGTTTATCGCCAACGCTACCGGCACACCGCTGTCGATGACCGACTTGCTGACCATCCTGCTGGTATCGTTGATCACCTCCAAGGGCGCCCATGGCATTCCGGGGTCAGCGCTGGTGATTCTGGCGGCGACACTCACGGCCATCCCGGCGATTCCGGTGGTCGGCCTGGTGCTGGTATTGGCGGTGGATTGGTTCATGGGCATCGGCCGTGCATTGACCAACCTGATCGGCAACTGCGTCGCCACCGTGGCCATTGCGCGCTGGGAAAAAGACATCGATATCCAGCGCGCCAACAAGGTACTCGCCGGCCAGCAGGGTTATGCGTTCCAGGCTAAAAAGCCGGTAGTGCCCGCGCACCAGGAGTTCTGACCCATTGGCATGAGCGACACAGATCACCAGTGGGAAGGAGCTTGCTCTCTCCCACACTCAATCGTCGCCTTTGTGGCAATTGTATTCGCAACATCAAGGAGCAATCGACGTGGTCACCCCCTCAACCGTCGTCAATTCAGTCGTAGAAAAACTCCGCGCCTCCCTGGCGCGGGGCCAGTGGCGGCGCGGTGAAATGCTGCCCGGTCAGCGTGAACTGGCCGAACAGCTGGGCATCAGCCGCCCCAGCCTGCGTGAAGCCGTGATCGTGCTGGAAACCCTCGGCCTGGTGCGCTCGATGCCCGGCAAAGGCGTGGTGGTGCTCGAAACCCACGTCAACGAGGCGCAATCGAGCGACGCCGTGGCCGACGCCAGCCTCGAAGATATCCTGCAACTGCGCTACACCCTCGAACCGTTTATTGTCGGCCTGGTGGCCCAATCCATCAGCAGCAAAGAGGTTGGCCAACTGCGCCTGACCCTGATGGACATGCGCGAAGCCCTCGACGCTGGCGACGCCGAAGCCGGGATGAATGCCTACATTGCCTTCCACGAAGAACTGTTCGCCCTCACCTCCAACCCGATCTTCCAGAACGTGGTGCAACAAACCAGCAACGCTCTCAAGCAGAGCGCACAGGTGCTGCGCAACTCCCCGGAACACCTGGCGGAACGCCTGCAGGAAAACGATGCCGTGGTGCGCGCCATCCGCAACAAGAACAGCGCCCTGGCCAGTGCCGAAATGCGCAAGCACATCCTCCAGGAAGGCCTGCGCATGGGCATTCGCTTGACCATCCCGGACGACCATCTGGGCAGTTGATTTTTGGAGACCGGCCATGACCGCCCACGCCTTGCCACGCGACCTGCCCATCACCGGCCTGCCCGCCATGTGCCTGGTGGCCGGTAAAAAGCCCTCGGTGAATGACATCTACCCACGGCTGTTCGACGCCATTCTCGAACAGCGCATCGCCCCGTCCACCCGGTTGACCGAGGAAAGCCTGGGCCAAACCTTCGGAGTGAGCCGCAGCGTGATTCGCCGGGTGTTGGCCAAGTTGTCGCACCAGCACGTGATCATCCTGCGCCCCAACCAGCGCGCCCAGGTAGCCGCACCGGATGCCCAGCAGACGCGGCAGATTCTGGAAGCGCGGCGGTTGACGGAGATCACGGTGGTACAACTGGCCTGCGCCCAGGCCACACCGATGCAGATCCGCCAGTTGCGCGAGTTGATTGCCCGCGAGCGTGATTGTATTGAACGCGACCAGCGTGGGCCGGCGATTCGCTTGTCGGGGGAGTTTCATCTGCAATTGGCGGCGATGGCGGGGAATGCGCCGTTGGCGCAGTTTCTCAACAGCCTGGTGCCGTTGACGTCGCTGATCATTGCCCAGTACGAGGCGCAAGCCAGCAGCTATTGTGCGTGGCAGGAGCATGTGGCGATTGTCGATGCCATCGAGCAACGGGCCTCTGGCATTGCGGTGAACTTGATGACCCGGCACCTGGATCACCTGGAGACCCGACTACTCAAGCACCACTGATCCCAAGTCGATGGCGCTCACAATGAAAAAGGGGGCTTGCCCCCGATAGTGGTGGATCAGTCATACCGGTGTTGACTGATCCATCGCTATCGGGAGCAAGCCCCCTCCCACAGTTGTTTACCGCTCGATCAAACCGATGCCAGCACCGACTGACCGCTCAACGCCAGGTCCAGCAACTCACGGTTGGCCACCGCGTACATGGCGTAGTCCGTGCCGACCGCGGCACGGATTTCCACCATCATTGCGCGCCAGCGATCGGCCATGTCCTGGTGCTGCTCAAGCCACAGGGCCACGCGGGCTTCCATGTCTTGTGGCGCTTCGGCCATTTGCAGTACGGAAATGGTGATCGCCCGTTGCTGCCAGTCCACGTCGTCGCGGAAGGCTTCGCGGGCCTGGGCCTGCCAGTTGTTGGCGACCGGCAGATCGCTGATCTGCTGCAGGTACCATGGCAAGTCCAGGGCGCTGCCGACGGCGAAGTAGGCCTTGGCCACTTCGGCGGCGTCATGCCCGGTCACGTCGGCGGCTTCGATGATCGGCAGCAAGGTGTACAGGTGCGTCGTGCCTGCAACCATGCGTGCCAACAACTCCGGTACGCCGGCTTCGGTGTAGGCCTGGTAACGGGTCTGCCAGCCTTCGCGGGTCGGGCCTTCGAGCAGTTCGTCGAGTTTGAGACCCAGTGCGGCCAGGTGCGGACCGAAGTGCGCGGTGTCACGCCCGGCATCCTGCTCGTTGCGACGGCTGCGCAGGAACCAGCGCGTGGCACGGCGGCCCAGGCGCATCAGCTCGTCCATCAGCTCCAGTTGCACGTCGGCGGAGACCTGGTGGTCCAGGGCTTCGATCTGACGGAACCAGTGCGGGAGATGGAAAATGTCGCGCACGATCACATAGGCGCCCGCCACGTTGGCCGGGCTCATGCCGGTCGACTCTTTGAGCCGCTGCACGAAGGTGATGCCCATGTGGTTGACCAGGTCGTTGGCGATCTGGGTGCTGACGATCTCGCGCTTCAGACGGTGGCGACGCATCGCCTCGCCGAACTTGGCCACCAGGCTCGGTGGGAACGCAGTCTCCATGTCACGGGTCAGGTACTCGTCATCCGGCACCTGCGACTTGAGCAGGGCTTCCTTGAGGTCGATCTTGCTGTACGAGATCAGCACCGACAGCTCCGGACGGGTCAGGCCCTTGCCGGTGGCGGCGCGTTCGGTGAGCTGCTCCTCGGTCGGCAGGTACTCGATGGCGCGGTCCAGCTTGCCACGGCTTTCCAGGTCGCTCATCAGGCGCTTGTACTCGGCGGCACGCTCGTAGGCACGGCGGGCGGCCAGGGACAGGGCCTGGGTCTGCTTGTAGTTGTTGCCCAACACCAGGCTGCCGACTTCGTCGGTCATGCTCGCCAGCAACTGGTTGCGTTGCTTGTCGGTCATGTCGCCAGCCTGCACCACTTCGTTGAGCAGGATCTTGATGTTCACTTCGTGGTCGGAGCAGTCCACGCCGCCGGCGTTGTCGATGAAGTCGGTGTTCGAACCGCCGCCATTGAGGCCGAATTCCACACGCCCCAGTTGGGTCATGCCGAGGTTACCGCCCTCGCCCACCACCTTGCAGCGCAGTTCGTTGCCGTTGACGCGCAGCGCGTCGTTGGCCTTGTCGCCCACATCGGCATGGCTTTCGGTGCTGGCCTTGACGTAAGTGCCGATACCGCCGTTCCACAACAGGTCCACCGGCGCCTTGAGCAAGGCGTTCAGCAGTTCAGTCGGGGTCAGTTTGTCGGCCTGGATGTCGAAGCGTTCTTTCATCTGCGCCGAGATGGCAATGCTCTTCGCGCTGCGCGAGAAGATACCGCCGCCTTCGGACATGATGCTGGTGTCGTAGTCGCTCCACGCCGAACGCGGCAGCTCGAACATGCGCTGACGCTCGACGAAGCTGGTCGCCGGGTTCGGGTTCGGGTCGATGAAGATATGCAGGTGGTTGAAGGCCGCGACCAGTTGCAGCTTGTCGGACATCAACAGGCCGTTACCGAACACGTCGCCGGCCATGTCGCCGACGCCGACCACGGTGATGCTGTCTTCCTGCACGTTGATGCCGCGCTCACGGAAGTGACGCTGCACACCGACCCACGCGCCCTTGGCGGTGATGCCCATTTTCTTGTGGTCGTAACCGGCCGAACCGCCGGAGGCGAATGCATCGCCGAGCCAGAAGCCGTAGTCGATGGCAATGCCGTTGGCGATGTCGGAGAAGGTCGCAGTGCCTTTGTCGGCCGCGACCACCAGGTACGGGTCATCGCCGTCATGCCGCACGACGTTGACCGGCGGCACCAGGGCGCCATCCTTGAGGTTGTCGGTGATGTCCAACAGGCCGGAAATGAAGATGCGGTAGCAGGCGATGCCCTCGGCCGCGATCTCGTCGCGACTACCGCCCAGTGGCAAGCGGCGCGGCAGGAAGCCGCCCTTGGCGCCCACCGGCACGATCACCGAGTTCTTCACTTGCTGGGCTTTTACCAGGCCGAGCACTTCGGTGCGGAAGTCTTCTTCACGGTCGGACCAGCGCAGGCCGCCGCGCGCGACATTACCGAAGCGCAGGTGGACACCCTCGACCCGTGGCGAGTAGACGAAGATTTCAAACTTCGGCACCGGCTTGGGCAGCTCGGGAATGGCCCGCGGGTCGAACTTGAAGCTGAAGTACGCCTTGTTCTGGCCGTTGGCGTCGGTCTGGTAGAAGTTGGTGCGCAGGGTGGCCTTGATCAGGTCGAGGTAGCGACGCAGGATGCGGTCTTCGTTGAGCACCTGAACCTCGTCCAGGGCGCTGAGGATCGCTTGTTCCAGGCGTTGCTGCTTGTCTTCCAGATCGTCGGCGGTGAGCTTGCGCGCCAGGTAGAAGCGCGTCTTGAACAACCGGGTCAACTCGCGGGCGATGTCGGTGTGGTTGTTCAGGGTGCTGGCGATGTAACCCAGGTCGAAGCCCAGGCGGATCTGTTTCATGTAGCGCGCATAGGCACGCAGCAGCGCCACGTCGCGCCACGGCAGGCCGGCGGTGAGTACCAGGCGGTTGAACGCATCGTTCTCGGCATCGCCGTGGACGATATGCACGAACGCGTCCTGCAGGGTGTCGTTGAGCTGCTGGATATCCAGGTTCACGCCTTCGGCGGCAATGAACGCGAAATCATGGATCCAGAACTCACGGCCATTGGCATGACGCAGGCGGTACGGGAATTCACCCAGCACGCGCAGGCCGAGGTTTTCCAGGATCGGCAATACGTCGGACAGCGCCAGCGGGGTGTCGGCATGGTAGAGCTTGCAATGCAGCTCACGCTGGCCGGACACCTGGCCCAGCGGCTGATAGAAGCTCATCACCAACGGGTTGGCTTCGGTGAGGCTGAGCAAGTGCTGCATGTCGACCACCGCCGAATGCGCAGCAAAACGCTCGCGATAGCCGGCCGGGAAACCTTTCGGGAAGTCCGCCAGCACGTTGGTGCCGTGGGCCTCGCCGAAGCTTTCGACCACCAGGCTGGAATAGTCGTCCTGCCAGCTGCGGCAGGCCTGCACCACTTCTTTTTCCAGTTGCAGCGGGTCGATGTCCAGACGGTTCTTCGGGTCGACCCGCAGAATCAGTTGCACACGGGCCAGCACGGACTCGGAGAAGAACGTCCAGAATTCGCAGTCCGAGGCTTTCAGGCGATCCATCAGCACTTGCTGGATCTTCTGGCGCACTTCGGTGGAGTAGATGTCGCGCGGCACGTAGGCCAGGCAGTAGCAGAAACGCCCGTAGGGGTCTTTGCGCAGGAACACGCGGATCTTGTTGCGTTCCTGGATCTGCACGATCGACATCACGGTGCTGAACAGCTCGTCGACCGGGGTCTGGAACAGGTCGTCACGCGGCAGTACTTCGACCACCTGCGCCAGTTCCTTGCCCAGGTGCGCCTTGGCCTGGAAGCCCGAGCGGCGTTCGATTTCCGCGACCTTGCGGCGGATATAAGGAATCACCCGCACGCTTTCGCCGTACACCGACGAGGTGTACAGGCCCATGAAGCGGCATTCCTTGATGACCTTGCCGTCGGCGTCGATCTCGCGGATCGACACGTAGTCCGGATAAGCCGGGCGATGCACGCGGCTCGGGTGGGCGGCCTTGGCGAACGACAACACGGTCGGCTCGCGCAGGTAGGACACGGCGTAGTCTTCGATGCGCAGGTCGTCGGCGGTAAGGCCGGCGCGCAGCAGCTTGGTCAGACCGAGGAAGGAGCCGGCGTCATATTCGATATGACCACCGTCCGCCTCGTCACGTACCACGAACTCTTCATAGCCGAGGAAGGTGAAGTGGTTGCCCACCAGCCATTCCAGGAAGTTCTTGATCTCGGCTTGTTCTTCGCCGTCGATGCTGAACCGGCTGGCGTCGATACCGACCAGCAGTTCCTGGACCTTGGCTTTCATCGGCTCGAAATCGGCCACGGCCACGCGCACTTCGCCCAGTACCTGCTCCAGCTCTTTGCTCAGCACGTTCAGTTCGGCGGCGTTGGCGCAGCGGTCGATTTCCAGGTACATCAGCGATTCTTGCTGGATGCCTTCGCCCTGGGTGCCCTTGGCCAGAATTTCCTGCAATTCGCCCTTGCTGCCACGGCGCGTGCTGAGCACGGTGGTTTGCAGGGTGTGGATGCTGTAGCCGCGGCGGTTCAGCTCGGTACGCACCGAGTCCACCAGAAATGGCAGGTCATGGTGTAGCACTTCGACCGCGGTGTGGGTCGACTGCCAGCCATGACGTTCGTAATCGGGGTTGTAGACCCGCACCTGGGGTTCGGTGTGGTCGAAGCGCTCAAGCAGGCGCCAGGCAGACAGGGTGCAACCGGCCAGGTCGGAAAGGCGACGTTGGGTCAGTTCGTCCAGGGAAATGATGCCGAAAAATTGTTCAGCGAACAGCGCCACTTGTGGCAGTGCCTGTTCACTGATGTGCTGCGCCAGTGCCGCTTGCAGTTGATGCTGGAAGTCGGCCTTGCTGGCTGCGGTGAAGAACGCCATCTGTGGTACTCCGCTTGGGCTTGTTATTGATGGAAGCGTCGCGTGTTATCCCCTTTGGGGGAGACCGTCAGCCCTGTTCGCAGGTAACGATACAAGCACCATAAACGAATCAGGGTGACAGGTGGGTGAAGCTGGACAAGACGATCAGGTCACATACAACTTCCATTGGACGTACACCTTGCCAGGCGACGGTGTGACGGGCAGGTCAGGCTCCCAGCAGTGAGCACATCCGTTGCGCAGCTTAACGAGTGTAGGAAGACAGCTGCTTGCGGCGCTGCGACATATTCGGTCATCGGCTGGCAATGAAGGGTTGCACAAAGGGCAACCACACACACCGAACGACAAAAAAGCCGGTCACCGGCGCTGATTTCAAGCCAATGATAGCTAACACACGCGAAGCCCGTCGGCACATACCTACGGCACATCAAGCAAGGGACCTCAAACATCAGGGAACTTTTCCTGCGCCAACCGCCAATCAAAAAAAACACAGGGAGCGTGGTTAACCGACTGTCATCTATGCAGGCCCGTCATGATTACGCCAACAGCCCCCTCGCCCATCATTTCGCAACCCACCTCGTCACCGGATAACATCAATCCGCCGATTTCGTTCGCCGACAGCGGCGTATATTCTGCGCAATGGGATAAATATAACCAGGCGGCCCCCAGGCCACAGCCGACAGGCGTGCCGCCGTTTAGATAGTCAACCTATAAAAAAGGCAAAATCGTTGTGCTCAAGCCATGACGCACTGATGAAATTCACACCGACATAAATATGGCGGCAGTGGCAAAATCCCCCTTTTGCGGCCAATAAACCCATAGGACTGCCATGCAATTGATCACTACCAACCTGATCGCCAACCCATGTGACGAAGAAGAAGACAACATGGCCATGCTCTGCTGCCATAGCACTAAGGGCGAAATGTTCATACTGGCCCGTTACCCGGATGAAGACGAGGTGGAGCTGACCTGGGACGACGAACCATCGACCCTCGAGGGCCTGAAGGTCACGTTGAGTGACAGCACGTTGCTGATTGAGCTGGCGGCAGGCGATGCCGATGCGCTGGGCGGCAAGGATCGCCTGGAGATTCTGCACAGCACCGCCCCTGAGGATTTGACTGAAGTTGAAGAAACCCTGCAGAACATTCTCAGGGGCACAGGCACTTATATCCGTGCCTGAGGCTACTGACACACAAAATTCCTACACGTTTCGCGAAAAATACCCCGCGCGCCGTTAGTCGCCGCCCCCCCCGATGCATTAAAGTAAGCCCCCCAGGCCCGGCGTTTTTTCTCGACGCTCGGGCTCATCTCTCCAGGAACCGTCATCGATGGAACATCGTGAAGCGCTGCTTGCGCTGCGAACCTTTCTTTCTACGCAGATTCTCGGCCAGGAAAAACTCATCGAGCGCCTGCTGATTGCCTTGCTTGCCGACGGCCATATGCTGGTGGAAGGCGCGCCGGGCCTGGCCAAGACCAAGGCCATCAAGGAGTTGGCCGAAGGCATCGAAGCGCAGTTCCATCGTATCCAGTTCACCCCCGACCTGTTGCCCGCCGACATCACCGGCACTGAAATCTATCGCCCCGAAACCGGCAGCTTCGTGTTCCAGCAGGGGCCGATCTTCCACAACCTGGTGCTGGCGGACGAAATCAACCGCGCCCCGGCCAAGGTGCAGTCGGCCTTGCTCGAAGCCATGGCCGAGCGCCAGGTCAGTGTGGGCCGCAGTACTTACGAGCTGTCGCCGCTGTTTCTGGTGATGGCCACGCAAAACCCCATCGAGCAGGAAGGCACCTACCCGCTGCCCGAAGCCCAGCTCGACCGTTTCCTGATGCACGTCAAGATCGGTTTCCCGGACGCGGCCGTGGAGCGGCGCATCCTGCAGCAGGCCCGTGGCGAGGCGCTCAACGGTGAAACCAAGCCCGAACGCCGCGTCAGCCAGCAGGCGATCTTTGCCGCGCGCAAGGAAATTCTCGGCCTGTACATGGCCGATGCGGTGGAGGAATACCTGGTGCAATTGGTCATGGCCACGCGCACCCCGGCCAAATTCGACCCGGAAATGGCCGAGTGGATCGCCTATGGTGCCAGCCCCCGCGGCTCCATCGCCCTCGACCGCTGCGCCCGCGCTCACGCCTGGCTGGCCGGGCGAGACTTTGTCAGCCCGGAAGACATCCAGGCGGTGCTGTTCGACGTGCTGCGCCATCGCATCATTCTGTCGTTCGAAGCCGAAGCCGCCGGGATCGACCAGGACCGCGTGGTGCAACGCATTCTCGACGTCGTAGCCGTCGCTTGAAATCGATGAACGCCAGCGATGGAGTGCGCGTCACGCTCAGCGAATTGATTGAGATGCGCCACCGCGTGCGCGAAGTGCAGCTGTTTTCCACGCCGAGCCAGCGCAGCCCGCTGATCGGCCTGCACCACTCCAAGCTGCGCGGGCGCGGGGTCGACTTCGACCAGGTGCGCGTCTACCAGGCCGGCGACGATGTCCGCACCATCGACTGGCGCGTGACCGCGCGCACCCAGGAACCGCACACCAAGCTGTTCCACGAAGAGCGCGAACGCCCGATTTTCATCATGGTGGAGCAAAGCTGCCGCTTGTTTTTCGGTTCGGGGCAGATGTTCAAGTCGGTGCTCGCGGCCCAGGCGGCCAGCCTGATCGGCTGGGCGGCGCTTGGGCATAACGACCGCGTCGGCGGGCTGGTCTTCGGCGACAACGAGCACTACGAAATCAAACCGCGGCGCAGCAAACAGAGCCTGCTGCAACTGCTCAACCGCCTGGTGCGGGTCAACCAGAGCCTGAGCACCGAGAGCGGCCCCGAAACCGACGCCCTGGGCCTGGCCCTGCGCCGTGGTCGTGAAGTGCTGCGCCCGGGCAGCCTGGTGATCGTGATCTGCGACGAACGCGCACTGACCGAAGGCGCCGAACAACAGCTGAGCCTGTTGTCACGCCATTGCGACCTGTTGCTGCTGCCGATCTCCGACCCGCTCGACCACGCCCTGCCCGCCGCCGGGCTGCTGCGCTTTGCCGAACGCGGTGCACAACTGGAACTGGACACGCTGAACTTCGATTTGCGCCAGGCCTACAAGGCCCAGGCCGAAGCGCGCAGCGCCCGCTGGGAACTGCTCGCGCAGAAACTGCGGGTATTGCTGATGCCCTTGAGCACCCAGAGCGAAATGGTCGAGCAACTGCGCGAATACCTCAACCCGCAACGCCCGGTTAAAAAGCAATGAGCAGCCTCGACCAACTCCAACCGCTGATCGCCCCACCGGCGATCGGCTTCTGGCCGCCTGCGCCAGGCTGGTGGCTGTTGCTGCTGGTGATCCCGCTGCTGGGCTGGGGCGTGTGGTGGCTGCGCCGCTTCCTGCCCACGCGGCGTCCCGTGTCCCGCGCCGAACAACCGCTCGACCCGCTGCGCATCGCCGCCCTGGCCGAACTGGCGCTGATGCCCAGACCCTACGACGGCGCGCCCGCCGGGGCCTGGCTGCAGCAACTCAACGGCCTGCTCAAGCGCCTGTGCCGCAACGACTACCCCTACAGCCAGAGCCACACCCTCAATGGCCGCAAATGGCTGGCGTTTCTCGATAACCGCTGCCCCGCCGCCGGCCTCACACGCTGGATGGTGCTGGTGGAAGGCGCCTATAAGCCCGAATGCAAACTCGACGACAAAGCCATCGCCGGCCTGACCCAGGCCGTCGACACCTGGATTCGCAAACATGTTTGAGTTCGCCTGGCCGTGGATCTTCGCCCTGCTGCCGTTGCCCTGGTTGATGCGCCTGGTGCTGCCGGCGGCCGACAGCGGCGAGCCCGCGCTGAAAGTCAGCTACCTCAGCGACCTCGAAGGCCTGGCGGGCCGCCGCGCACGCTCGAACCTGCCCGGCTGGCGGCAACAGGCGCCTTTCGTCGTGCTGTGGCTGCTGCTGTTGACCGCCGCCGCCCGCCCGGAATGGCTCGGCGAACCGCTGCCGATTGCCGCCAGCGGCCGCGATTTGCTGGTGGCGGTGGACGTGTCCGGTTCCATGGATTTTCCCGATATGCAGTGGGAGGACGATGACGTCAGCCGCCTGACCTTGGTCAAACACCTGCTCGGCGACTTCCTTGAAGGGCGCGAAGGCGATCGCGTCGGCCTGATCCTGTTCGGCAGCCAAGCCTACCTGCAAGCGCCGCTGACCTTCGACCGCCACACGGTACGCACCTGGCTGGATGAAGCGCGCATCGGCATCGCCGGCAAGAACACCGCCATCGGTGATGCCATCGGCCTGGCCTTGAAGCGCCTGCGCCAGCGCCCGGCGCAAAGCCGCGTGCTGATCCTGGTGACTGACGGCGCCAACAACGGCGGCCGGATCGACCCACTGACCGCCGCGCGTCTGGCCGCCGAAGAAGGCGTGAAGATCTACCCGATCGGTATCGGCGCCGATCCGGAACAAACCGGTTCCCTTGGCGTGCTGGGCGTCAACCCGAGCCTGGACCTCGACGAACCGGCGCTCAAGGCCATCGCCGAGGCCACCGGCGGCCGCTACTTCCGTGCCCGCGATGGCGCAGAGTTGCAAGCGGTCAAGGAAACCCTCGACCAACTCGAACCGGTCGAACAGCAACCGACCCAGGCGCGCCCGGCCCAGGCGCTGTACAGCGGCCCCCTGGCATTGGCGCTGATCCTCAGCCTGTTGCTGGTGGTGCAGGAGCGCTGGCCGAACAACGCGCTGCAACGGCTGTTCAACAAACTGTCGACCAAGGGGCATTTTCTGCAACAGCACCCAGAATGGCGCCAGCGCCTCAAACGCCTGCGTTTGCGGAGGCGTCGATGATCGACCTGTGGCCGCACTGGTTCCGTCCCTGGTGGCTGTTGCTGCTGCCGCTGCTCGGCTGGTTGCTGTGGCAGCTGTGGCACCGGCAAAAGCGCGCCGGGCGCTGGCAGATGATCCTGCCGCCGGCGTTCCATGCCGTGCTGCTCAGCGGTGGCAATGGCCGTGAAAGCAAATCGCCGTGGGTGCTCCTCGGTATTGCCTGGCTGCTGGCAGTACTGGCCTTGCTCGGCCCCAGTTGGCAACGGGTGGAACAGACCAGCCAGAAGCCTTCCGACCCCTTGGTGGTGCTGCTCGAACTGACCCCGGAAATGCTCGCCACCGACAGCCCGCCCAGCCGCCTGGAGCAGGCACGGCGCAAGCTGTATGACTTACTGCAGGCGCGCAGCGACGCACAAACCGCCATCGTCGTGTATGCCGGCAGCGCCCACACCCTGGTGCCGCTGTCGGACGACCTGGCCACCAGCCGCAACCTGCTCGAAGCGCTACGCCCCTCGTTGATGCCCGAGCCCGGGCACCGCGCCGACCTGGCCGTGGAGAAAGCCCTCGGCCTGCTCAAGCAAGGCGGCCTCGGCCAGGGGCGTCTGCTGCTGATCGGTTCATCGCTGTCCAAGCAGGAACGCCAGGGCATCCGCTTGCTGCTGCAAGGCGGCCAGGCGCCAAGCCTGTCGATCCTCGGCATCGGTAGCCGCGAAGGCACGCCGGTGACCCTGGAGAGCGGCGAATTCCTCAAGGACGACCAAGGCGCCATCCTCGTGCCGCGCCTCGACAGCCCGACGCTCAAAGCCTTCGCCAGCGAAATGGGCGGCCGCTACCGTGCCGCGCGCCTGGACGACAAGGACCTGCGCCAACTGGGCATGCTCGACGCGCCGCAAGCCCTGCGCAACGACGGCCAACTGCTGCACCTCGACACCTGGGCCGATCAGGGTTACTGGCTGCTGCTGCCGTTGTTGCTGCTGGCCGCGTGCGCCGGGCGGCGTGGCTGGTTGTTCTGCTTGCCGTTGCTGCTGCTTGGCGCACCGCAGCCCAGTTATGCCTTCGAACTCCAGGACTTGTGGCTGCGCCCCGACCAGCAAGGCCAGTACCTGCTGAAGAAAAAACGCCCCGCAGAAGCCGCCGAACGCTTCCAAGACCCGCAATGGCAAGGCGTGGCGCTGTACGAAGCGGGTAACTACGCCGAAGCCATCAAGCGTTTTGCCGAGGGCAGTGACGCCTACTCTCACTACAATCGCGGCAATGCACTGGCCAGGTCCGGTGAGCTGGAAGCAGCCATCGATGCCTACGAACAGGCGCTGGAAGCCCAGCCCGATCTGCTGCCGGCCCTGAAAAACAAGGCCCTGGTGGAAAGCCTGATACAACAACAGGCGCAGCCCGAGCCGGCCCCGCCCGCAAAAAACGAAGATGACGAAACCACCCAACCCGGCCAAACTGCGCAACCGGGCGCCAGCGCGCAAAGTGCCACGGGTGGCGAGCAATCGCCGCAAAACCAGGGTGAAGCCGGCACCGCCGATACCCAGGCCGGCGCCACGCCACAAGCGGGCGGCAATGACGTGCCGGGCAGCGAGCTGGAGGACGAGCAAACCACCACCCCGCCGTTGCGCCCCAGCGGCGCCAGCCTGGACGACGAACATCGCCAGGCCCTGGAACAATGGCTGCAGGAGATCCCGGACAACCCCGGCGAACTGCTGCGGCGCAAATTCTGGTACGAACAGCAACAGCATCAGGACAAGACTCGATGAGCCGCCGCACCACCCTTCTGCTTCTGCTCGCGTTGTCGGCAAGCCACGCCCAGGCGGCGAACCTGGTCGCCAGCGTCGACCGCAGCCGCCTCAATTCCGGGGAAACGGTGGAACTGACGGTGGAATCCGGCGACGTCACGCAGTTCGGCAAACCCGACCTGTCGCCGCTGGAGGCGCAGTTCGAAGTCAGCGGCACGCGCCAGATCAACCAACTCACCACCCTCGGCGGCGATAACCACGCCACCACGCGCTGGATCATTACCCTGCTGCCCAAGCAAAACGGCACCGTGGTGATCCCGCCGCTGCAAGTGGGCGAATACACGACCCAGCCGATCAGCCTGCAAGTGCTGGAAACCACCAGCCAGGACACCAACGCCGAACTCGCGCCGGTGTTCGTCGAATCCAACCTCGACCAGAACACCGTGTACGTGCAGGCCCAGGCCCTGTTGACGGTACGCGTGTATCACTCGGTGTCGCTGTACGACGACAGCAGCCTCACGCCGCTGCAGATTCCCGATGCGCGCATCGAGCAACTGGGCGAATCACGCACCTACGAGAAGGTCATCAACAGCATTCGCCACGGCGTGATCGAAACCCGCTACGCGATCTACCCGCAGCACAGCGGCAGCCTGACGATTGCCGCCCAGACCTTCAGCGCGACCCTGGTGGAATCGCGCCCGCCGCAGGAGAACACGCTGCAGGGCACCAAGCCGGGCAAGCTGATCCACGTCAGCTCCGCGCCCCTCGAGCTGACGGTCAAACCCAAGCCCGAGCTGTACCCCGCCGAGGCGCCGTGGCTGCCGGCACGCAGCCTGACCCTGAGCGAAAACTGGAACCCCGAGCCGGACCACGTGCAGGTCGGTGATTCCCTGACCCGCAGCCTGACGGTCAAGGCCGAGGGCCTCTCCAGCGCACAACTGCCGGCACTGCCGAGCACCGAGATCAATGGCCTGCGCCGCTATCCGGACCAGCCGGTAGTCGGCAACCAGAACAACGACCGTGGCCTGATCGGCAGCCGAGAAGACCGCGAAGCCCTGGTGCCCACCCGCGCCGGCGCGCTGGACTTGCCGGCGGTGGAAGTGGTGTGGTGGAACACCCATGAGGACCACCTCGAACGCACCCGCCTGCCCGCCCGCACGCTGCAAGTGGCGAATAACCCGAGCCTGGTGGTGGACACACCCGCGACACCGACCGTGATCACCGCCCCCGACGATAGCCGCCTGTGGCTGTGGCAACTGAGCACCCTGCTCCTTGCCTGCACCACGTTGCTGGGTTTCGGCCTGTGGTGGCGCGCACGCCGCCAGCCGGCGGTGCAACGCGCGGCACAAACCGGCCCGAGCCCGCGCACCCTGCTCGACGACCTCAAGCGCGCGACCCAGGCCAACGACCCCCAGGCCACCCGCCAGGCCCTCGACGCCTGGGCCCGGCAACAACCGGAAACCCTGGCCGACATGGCGGCGCGCTTCGTGCCGCTGTCCGACGCGCTGGATGGGTTGAACGGCGCGCTGTACAGCGAAAGCGGCCATTATTGGCTGGGTGAAGAACTGTGGCGTGCGGTAAAAGCCATTCCAATGGCCGACCGCGAGCAAGACCCGACGAGCGACACCACCAGCTTGCCGCCGTTGTATCCCAAATAGCGCTCCTGATACGTCACGAATCGAGAGTCGGGACGGGGGGTGGGCCAGTCAACACCGAGCAAGCGGACCCACCACGCCGATAGCGGTGTATCAGTCAATTATGATGTCGGCTGACACGCCGCCATCGGGGGCAAGCCCCCTCCCACACTGCACCTGCGTCGTCTGGTCGACATAGCCCGAACCTGTCCGACCGCGCCCTGGATTGCCTGCCAGCCAAGACATAACGCACACCGCATACCCCTGTGGGAGGGGGCTTGCCCCCGATGGCGATGGGCCAGACAACACTGAGCAAGCGGACCACCACCATCGCAGGCAAACCACCTCCCACACTGGATCTGCGTCGTCTGGAGCAGCGTGTGCGCAATACAGGTAAACTCCCCTCCTTTTCATCTTCTCCACGGAGCTCGCCTTGCGTCTGTTTCACACCTCCGACTGGCACCTTGGGCAAAACCTGCATGGCCAGGAGCGCGACTTCGAACACGCCTGTTTCCTCGAGTGGCTGCTGCGCCAGCTCGGCGCGCACGCGCCGGACGTGCTGTTGATCGCCGGCGATATCTTCGACACGGTCAACCCGCCGCTCAAGGCCCAGGAGCGGCTGTACGATTTCATCATCAGCGCCCACGAACAAAACCCCAACCTCACGATTGTGATGATCGCCGGCAACCACGACTCCGGCTCGCGCATCGAACTGCCCGCGCCGTTGATGCGCCGTTTGCGCACCCATGCCCTGGGCCGGGTGTTGTGGCTCGATGACGGGCAACTGGATACCGAGCGCTTGCTGATCCCGCTGCCCGGCGCCGACGGCAAGATCGCCGCCTGGTGCCTGGCGCTGCCGTTCCTGCGCCCGGCGGAAGTCACCGGGGCGCAACTGGGCGACGATTACCTGCGCGGTATCGGCCAGGTGCATGAGTGGCTGATTGCCGCAGCCAACGCCAAACGCGAGCCCGGCCAGGCGCTGGTTGCCATCAGCCATGCACATATGGCCGGCGGTTCGGTGTCGGAAGACTCCGAGCGCAGCCTGATCATCGGCAACGCCGAAGCGCTGCCCGCCAGCCTGTTCGATGCCAGCGTCAGCTATGTCGCCCTCGGCCACCTGCACAAGCCACAACGGGTCAACGGCGAGGAGCGCATTCGCTACAGCGGTTCGCCGATCCCGTTGTCGTTTTCCGAAATCGGCTACCAACACCAGATTCTCGACGTGACGTTCGACGGCGCAACCCTGCTCAGCGTCGAACCGCGCCTGATCCCGCGCGCGGTCAACCTGCAACGCCTGGAAGCCGCACCGCTGGCCGATATCCTCAAGCAGCTCGGCGACTTGCCGGACATCGACCTGCTCGCCGAAACCCAACGCCAGCCGTGGCTGGAAGTGCGCGTGCGCCTCGACGAGCCGCAACCCGACCTGCGCCAGCAAATTGAAACCGCCCTGCAAGGCAAGGCCGTGCGCCTGGTGCGTATCGCTGCCGAGTACGCCGGCAAACGCGGAAGCGACGACACCGACAACGAGCGCCTGATCGAACTCGACCAGCTCACCCCCCAGGAGCTGTTCAGCCGCGCCTGGCAGGACAACTACGGCAGTGAAGTGGATGAACAGACCTTGAAGGACTTCGCGGTGCTGCTCCAGGAAGTGCAACAGGAGGGCGAACAGCCATGAAGATCCTCGCCATCCGCCTGAAAAACCTCGCCTCCCTCGCGGGCCCGTTTGAGATCGACTTTAC
Organism: Pseudomonas sp. Pse79; assembly: GCF_024519615.1. Classification (NCBI taxonomy): domain Bacteria; kingdom Pseudomonadati; phylum Pseudomonadota; class Gammaproteobacteria; order Pseudomonadales; family Pseudomonadaceae; genus Pseudomonas; species Pseudomonas sp. Pse79. The sequence continues at coordinate 117,181 of NZ_JALJRR010000001.1, read as the reverse complement.
CGCCGAGCCCCTGGCCAGCGCCGGGTTGTTCGCGATTACCGGGCCGACCGGCGCCGGCAAAAGTACTCTGCTCGACGCGCTGTGCCTGGCGCTGTTCGGTGCCGTGCCACGCCTGGGCGATACCGGCCAGGCCAAGATGCCCGACGCCGACAGCGATATTTCCATCGGCGACCCGCGCACGTTGCTGCGACGCGGCACCGGCGGCGGGTATGCCGAGGTCGACTTTGTCGGCGTCAACGGCCGCCGCTACCGTGCGCGCTGGGAAGCCAACCGCGCCCGCGACAAAGCCAGCGGCAAGTTGCAGAACAGCCGGCAAAGCCTGATCGACCTGGACAGCGACCAGTTGCTGGCGAGCCAGAAAACCGAATACAAGACCCAGCTGGAGTTGGCCCTGGGCCTGAACTTCGAGCAGTTCACCCGCGCGGTACTGCTGGCGCAGAGCGAGTTCAGCGCCTTCCTCAAGGCCAACGACAACGAGCGCAGCGAACTGCTGGAAAAGCTCACCGACACCGCGCTCTACACCCAACTCGGCCGTCGCGCCTTCGACAAGGCCAAGGACGCCAAGGACGCCCACAAACAACTGCAGGACCAGGCCACCGGCGTGGAACCCCTGGCCGAGCAAGCCCGCGCCGAGCTGGACCAACAATTGGCCCACGCGCAGCAACAGCTCAAGACCGAGCAAGCCCAGCTCAAGCAGCTGGAGCTGCAGCACACCTGGCTCAAGGAACTGCGCGAATGGCAGGAGCGCAAGCTCAGTGCCGTCGAACAGTTGCAACAAGCCCAGCAACACTGGGACAGCCAAGGCCCGCAGCGCGAGGACTTGAGCCGCCTGGAACAGTTGGCGCCGCAGCGCCATCACTTCGCGCGCCAGGCTGAGCTCGACACCTTGCTCACGCCGCTGGCCGCGCACATTCAAGCGCAGATCGAGCAGCAAACCGATCTGCATGGCCGCCAGGAGCAAGCCCTACAACAGCAGGCATCGGCCCAAACAGCGCTGGCCGCGGCCCTGCAAGCTCAGGCCGACGCCGGGCCTTTGCTGCGCCAGGCCTTCGAGGAACAAAACACCCTCGCCCACCTGAACAAGGAACTGGCCAAGCGCAACGAGGACCAGCAACAGCACGAAACGGCCTGCGCCGAAGGTCAGGCCTTGCTCAAGGGCTTGCAGGAAAAACACACCCACGTCGCCGAGCGCCTGCAACGCCTGGCCGCCGGCCTGGAACGCAGCGCCGCCCTCGCGCCGTTGAGCGAGGCCTGGAACGCCTACCGCGACCGCCTGCAACAACTGATGCTGATCGGCAATCGCCTGAACAAAGGTCAGGCCGAACTGCCGCAGCTTGAACAGCGCTCCACCGCCGCCGCCGAGAAGTTCGCCCAACAACGCGATGCCCTCGACCTGCTGTACCAGGAGGCCGGCGCCGAACCTCACGCCGTCGCCGAGCAGATCCAGTTACTCGCCAGCCTGCTGCAAGACAATCGCAAGCAGCAACGCGCCTTCGAAGACCTCACCCGGCTGTGGGACAACCAGCAACAGCTGGACCAGCAAGCCAGCGTGTTGACGCAAAAACTCGCGGACGCGCAACAACAACGCGATCAGTTGAACCAGACCGGCCTGCACACCAAAGCCGAACTCACGCGCGCCGAACAGACCCTGACGGTGACCAAGCAACTGCTGGAGCGCCAGCGCCTGGCCCGCAGTGCCAGTGTCGAGGAGTTGCGCGGGCAATTGCAGGATGACCAGCCCTGCCCGGTGTGCGGCAGCCAAGCGCATCCGTATCACCAACCCGAAGCGTTGCTGCACAGCCTCGGTCGCCACGACGAAAACGAAGAGGCGATGGCGCAGAAAGCCGTCGACAGCCTCAAGGAAAAACTCACCGAGCTGCGCGGTGAAGTCGGCGGTTTGATCGCCCAGCAAAAGGAATTCCTGCAGCAACAGGAGCAACTGGCAATCCAACAGCAAGCCCTGGCGCCGAGCCTGGACGCGCACCCGCTGGCGGCCGCGCTGTTCAATCAGGAGGCGGCCCTGCGCAGCACCTGGCTGGCCCAGCAGCTCAGTCAACTGACGCAAAACATCACCCAGGACGAGCAACGCCAAGGCGCCCTGCTCAACCTGCAACAAAACGCCGGGCGCCTGCAGCAACAGCTGCAAGCCGCCCAGGACGCCAGCCAGCAGGCCCGCCAGTTGCTGATCGACCAGCAACGCGAACTGGCCAACGACCGCGAACGCCTCGACGAAGAACTCCAGGCGTTCGCCAGCCTGTTGCCGACCGAGACACTCGAGGGCCTGCGCAGCGAACCGGCGGCGACCTTCATGCAGTTGGACCAACAGGTTGGTCAGCGCCTCGAACAGTTGGCCCATCAGCGCGATGAACTGGCCGAGCAACAAGCGCGTCAGCAGGCGATCGAGAAAGAACACACCCATCAGCAACATCGCCAGCAGCAACTCGACGCATTGCGCCAGCAGGTCAGCGAACTGGCCGCCCAGCAACACGCGGCCCAGGAAAAACTCACCCGCCTGCTCGGTGAACACCCACGCGCCGAAGACTGGCAACAGCAACTCGAACAGGCCGTGGCGCAGTCTCGCCAAAGCGAAGCCGACGCCAATCAACAGTTGCAGGACATCCGCAACGCCTTGATCCAACTGGCCGCCGACCTCAAGGCCCAGCAAGACCGCCAGCACACGCTGCACGCCGAACAACACGCGCTCGCGACACGCTTGGGCGAGTGGCGCGCCCTGCACCCCGACCTGGACGACGCCGGGCTCAAGCGCCTGCTGGCCTTGGACGAGGCCCATGCCAGCGCACTGCGCCAGCAACTGCACAACAGCGAAAAAGCCGTCGAGCAAGCCCGGGTTCTGCTGCAAGAGCGCGAACAACGCCTGGCCGAGCACCAGGCGTTGCACAACGGCAACCTCGACGCCGAACAACTGGACGCCCAACTGGCCACGCTCAACCAGCAACTGGCCGAGGGCGAAAAACACTGCGCCGAACTGCGCGCGCGGCAATCCGAAGACCAGCGCCGCCAGGACGCCAACCACGCCCTGGCCGAACAGATCACCAAGGCTTATGAAGAATGGCAACGCTGGGCGCGCCTCAACGCGCTGATCGGCTCGGCCACCGGCGACACCTTCCGCAAGATCGCCCAGGCCTACAACCTCGATTTGCTGGTACACCACGCCAACGTGCAACTGCGCCAACTGGTGCGCCGCTACCGCCTCAAACGCGGCGGCAGCATGCTCGGCCTGCTGGTGATGGACACGGAAATGGGCGACGAACTGCGCTCAGTGCATTCGTTGTCCGGCGGCGAGACGTTCCTCGTCTCCCTGGCGCTAGCGCTGGGCCTGGCATCGATGGCCTCGAGTACCTTGAAGATCGAGTCGCTGTTTATCGACGAAGGTTTCGGCAGCCTCGACCCGGAATCCCTGCAATTGGCCATGGACGCGCTGGACGGCCTGCAAGCCCAGGGCCGCAAGGTGGCGGTGATTTCCCACGTACAGGAAATGCACGAGCGCATTCCGGTGCAGATCCAGGTCAAGCGTCAGGGCAATGGTTTGAGCACCGTGGAGGTGAAGTGAGCGAGGCGCTGCTGTACTCGTTTCGCCGTTGCCCCTACGCGATGCGCGCCCGCCTGGCCCTGCGCTATTGCGGCGTGCCGCTGCGGATTGTCGAAGTCAGCCTCAAGGCCAAGCCGGCCGAGATGCTCGCGCTGTCGCCCAAAGGCACGGTGCCGGTGTTGAGCGTCGACGGTCGGGTGATCGACGAAAGCCTGGACATCATGCGCTGGGCCCTGGCGCAAAACGATCCGCAAGACTGGTTACTGCAGGGTGATCCCGCGGTGCAGGCGCTGATTGCCGAGAATGACCTGGGCTTCAAACATCACTTGAATCGCTACAAGTATGCCGAGCGCTACCCGGAGCGGCCGATGGAAGCGTATCGGGCCGACGGTGAGGTGTTTTTGCAGAAGCTGGAGGCGTTGCTGGCTGACCGTGCGTATTTGCTCGCCGATCATCCAAGCCTTGCGGATATGGCTGTGGCGCCGTTTGTGCGGCAGTTTGCCCATGTCGATCGGGAGTGGTTTGCGCGCACCTCATATCGACGGGTGCAGGCGTGGTTGCAGTGGTTTCTGGACTCGCCGCTGTTTATCGCGGTGATGGCCAAGCCTGAATCTGCCTGAATCGATGTGGGAGCAGGCGCGCCGGCTCCCACAGGGCGCTCAGTACTGGGTTTTGTGATCCAGTGCGGCGTAGAAGTTGGCACTCTGTTGCAGGTATTTCTGGGTGTAGGCGCTGGTGCTGGATTGTTTGCCGATGATGTTCACGCTGGCCGCAGCCGGCAGTGCAACAGTGGCGGAAACAGCGGAGGCGGCGATGATCGAGAAGAGATTGAAGTTCATGTCGGTAACCCTTGTGTTCGTTTGGTTGAGTGGCCGGGGAGGCCTTGGAACTCAACTTACGCCCGAGGGTTGGGCCTTAGAAATGCTTTGAAACAGTAGCTGTTATTAATCGAATTAATAAAGAGGATCAGGCCCCGACGTGCGGGGCCTGTGGCTTATTGACGCACCAGGAACTTGAGGTCGCTGGGCGCATCGATCGGTAGTTTTTGCACGGTTTTGCCGAGCAGGCCGGTGTGTGGGTCGCGTTCGACCACCACGATTTCATTGCTTTTCTGGTTGGCGATCAGCAGGAACTTGCCGCTCGGGTCCAGGCTGAACTCGCGCGGGTGGTCGCCGTCCACGGAACGGCGCTGCAGTTCCTTGAGATGCGCGGTCGCCGGATCGATGCTGAATACCAGCAACTGATTGGCCGTGCCGCGATTGCTCACGTACAGGAACTTGCCATCGCTGGAAGCATGCAGCGCCGCGCCGGCCTTGTCGGACACCGGTTGCCCGGCGGCGAAGTCCACCAGTTGGGTTTGGCTGAGCGTGCCGTCGTGGTAATCGAACACCGCGACCTGAGCGCTCATCTCGGTGGTCAGCCAGGCATGCTTGCCGTCCGCGCTGAACAGCAAATGCCGCGGGCCGCTGCCCGGCGGCAAGGGCACCGATGCCGGGTTGGCCGGGGTCAGGGGCTGCTCAGGGTTGGCCTTGGGATCGTAGCGGTAGGCAAACACCTTGTCCGCGCCGAGGTCCTGCACAAACACATACTTGCCATCCGGCGCCGGCACCACCGAATGCACATGGTTGGACGCCTGGCGTTGCGGGTTGACCCGGCTCGCCGGGTGCCCGCTCAACTGCACGGGCGCCGCCAGTTTGCCTTGGGCGTCCAGCGGCAGAATCGCCAGGCTGCCGCCCGGGTCTTCAAGCACCGAATAGTTGGCGACGAACAGGTAGCGGCCATCGGCGGCCACGCTGGAATGCGTCGGCTCGCTGCCCAGGCTTTGTACCTGGTTGATCAGCGTGAGCTGATGGTTCTGCGGGTCGATGCGGTAGCTGCTGACGCGACCGACCGCGTCCTGTTGGCCGGGGCCGTTTTCATTGACGACAAACAGATGCTGCTGATCCTTGGAGACGGTCAGCCAGGACGGGTTGGCCGTTTTTGCCGCCAATACCGGCTGGCCCTGGAACCGCCCGGTGCGGCTGTCGAATTGCAGGCGATAGATCCCTTCGCTGCTGCCGGCGGTGTAGCTGCCGACCAACAGTTCATGGGTGTCGGCCGGTGCGGCCTGTGCCGACATCGCCCCGACGCTGCCCGCGATCAACAAGGGCCAGAATTTACGCATCAGCATCCGCTTCATCCTCGTCATTGTTATTGCCGGTGAAGGCATTCACGCAGACCAGGCGGTGCTCGCCCACATCACCGGTCAGCGTCCAGCTTTGCAGAGTCTCATCGAAGACCGCGGCCTGCAGCTGTTCCAGACTGAAACTCCAGCGTTTTTGCGCACGGCCATCCATGGCGATGATCAGCAGCTTTTTTTCATCCAGTGCGAACTCGAAGGCATGCAGCCCGTCGATTTCAAGCATGTCGCTGGTGGCAAGGACGGCCGTCAAAGTAGTAGTCATCACAGTCTTTCATCAGGTTCAAAGGGCTAATGATAGGCCACTTTGCCGCCAGGACCTAAAACCATAACCGGCTACCGCATCGGCGCCACACCGCGGATTACCGTGCAAGGGCACGTCTTTATTCAACGTAAAGGAATACCCATGCCAGACCGCAATCCCCCCCTCGCCGCCGACCCGCTGCGGGAAGCGCTTGAAGCCCAGTTTCTCAAGCGTCCGACACTGCGCTCAGTCACCGCGCAGATGCTGGCGCGCAACCTGGCGGAGAAATATCCGCCGTTGACACACCCCCTCGCCGACCTGCGACTGGCCGTACCCCGTGACGGTGGCGGGCGGGCGTTGCTGCCGTTGCTGGAGGTCGCGCTGAACCATCTCGCCGACGGCAGCTTTCCCGATGTGTCGACGCGCCACGGCCTGGATAGCTACTTGAGCGATGCCAGCGGCACGCGGCTCGGTTATCCGGCCAATGGCGCCCACGCCTATGATCTTGACGTCATCGAAGCCGTCATTCGCGAACTGCCGTCGCTGCTGTTTATCGGCTTCCAAGACGCCATGGCCACCTATTGGGGCGAAGACAGCGACGCCGGCGGCAGCCGCTGGAAATGGCTGGCCGACGTGCTGCAAGGCACGCTGCTTGACGCCGCCGCACGCCACGCCCAACCGCTGGGCATCCTCAATACGCTGGCGCGCTACCCAGACCGTGCCACCCGCGCACGCCGCCCGGCCCCCGACAACGCGATTCATGCCTATACGCTAGAGGCGCACCTGACGCGCGCAGGCAGCCTGCTCACGCTGCAAGCGAGCGACCTGCTGGTGGTGTGCCGCGAGCAGGTGTTGCTGTGCCGTCTATCCGGCGCAATCGAGACCTACCCTGACCTGGACGCCTTCGGCCAGGCCTGGGCCGACCACCTGCAACAGCGCTTCAGCGTCGACAGCATCACCTGGCAGCAGTACGAACCCGACGGCAATATTTTCGAGGTCCAGGCCGCGCTGATCCTCAACCAGCAATTGGAGGACCTGGCCGCCCTGCAACTCCCGGCCAACAGCACGGTGCAGGCCTTGGAACAACAGTTTGCCGCCATCACCCAACCGGCGCGGTTTTTCGCCCGCGCCCGCGGCACGGCGCTGGCCACCCTGGCGTCTCTCCAGGCCGCCCTGCCCGACTGGCTGCAACGCGCCAGCGCCGCCGACCGCCTGGCTTACCGCGAATGCCTGCTTGAACAGGCCGGGATCAAGCGCCAGACCCTCGGCGATTCCGACTTCGATGGCCTGGAAACCCTGCATAGCTATGCCGCCGAGCACTTGAACCATCAACTGTGCCTGGATCGCGCTGTCGCCCTGGGCGGCCAGCGTACCTGCAACGACGCGGCACGCGCTGCCGGCTACCGGGCCGACGAGTTGACCCTGACCTTTCATGTCGCGGTGGGCAGCCTTGCAGGTGGTTACCTCGCGCCGGTATCCATGAGCCTGGTGGACCTGGCGCTGAAGAACCTGTCGGGAAGCCCCAGAGGCCGCATGACGCTCAGCCATCGCAGCGGCCGGGCGCTCGAAGCGTGGTTGACGCCCGCCTACGTGCTGCAACTGGTCCAGCGTGTGGACATCGGCAACAACTATCCCGCCTACCTGCGCCGGGAACTGATGGGCGACACCGCCGCCGCGCGCAAACGCCAGCGGCTGTTCAACCAACAGCGGCCCCTGCACCTGAAAACCCAGGCGCTGGAGCACGCGCTCCGCGGCGAAGCCGGCCTGACCGCGCGCGGCGCGCGCTGTGTGCGGGCACTGCTCGCAACCAACCCGTTGGCACGCCGGGTCGATGGCGACGAAATGGTCATCCGCCCCCTGGCCTTTCTGCGCACGCCGGCAGCCACGGCGGACGTGGCGCAGAACATGTTCATCATCGAACCGCTCGACACCCGGCTGGGGCCGCACCTGCTGTACCGTCCGGCCTATCGCGACGCGCTGCTCGAGTTCAGCAGCCGCGAACACCTGCTGGCGACCATTGTGCAACCCGGTGCGCTACAGGACAGCGTGCTGACCTGGCTGCCCGACCCGGCCAGGGCGATCTACAGCAACGGCGGGTTCAGCCAGCCGCACATCCTGCGCATCGGCATCGGCTCGGAGTTCGACCGGCTGCCCGAGGTGCCCAAACCCGCCGAATTGGCGCCGGCCGGCGATGCGAGCGGCGACGAAATCCTGCAAGCGCTCAACCACGGCAGCCTGATGGACTATCTGTTCGGCTGCGAAACCCACCAGTTGCTGGACCAGGCCGAGCGCGAATCGACCTCGAATGCGCAAAGCCGCTGGGCGTTGATCCTCGAAGGCATGCAATTGGGCTTCAACACCTTGTTGATGGCCGTGCGCGGGCCCCTGGCGACGATCGGCTGGCTGATCCAGGCGACGCAAAGCCTGACCCAGGACCTGCCGGCGCTGGAGAGCCCTGACCCTACGGCGAAAGAGCTGGCGTGGGTCGACCTGCTGCTCAACATCGGCATGCTGCTGGTGCATCAAGGCCCCCTCAGCGCGCACAGTGCCAGCCCGCCGCTCGACGAACAGCCCATCACGCGCACGCCCTTCCGACGCCCGCCCGGCCTGGCGACCCGCCATGCAGCGGCGGTCGAACGCGGCGTCATCGGCCTGCCCAGCGAACCACCCGGCGGTGGCCGCACGCCGTTGGACTTCGACCATTCGTTGGCCGGCGACACCGCCGCGGCCGCGCTGCTGGAGAAACTGCGCGCCGTCAACGTGCCGTGGCCCGTGCCCGCTCCCGCGCCACTCGACACCGGGCCTCACCAAGGCTTGTACCGCATCAACGGCCTGTGGCATGCCTCGGTGGCCGGGCTGTTATTCAGGGTCAGCATCGTCCCGGGTTTTGCTGACGTGTTCATCGTTCATCCGCAAAAACCCGAACATCCCGGGATTTTGCTGAGAACCGAAGGCAACGGCCATTGGTCGCTGGACCGCGGGCTCAAACTGCTGGGTGGCGGGCCCAAGCGCCTGGCCGCCTTGCGCGAAGAAAACCTGCGCAAGAAACAAGAAGTGCTCGCCCGGGTGCAAGTGCTCAGTGAAGACATGCAGCACCTGATGGCGCCATTCCAGGCAGCGAGCACGCAGATATCACCCGCCCTGGACGCCTTGGTCAAACAACGCAAAACCGCGCAGTTGGTGTGGAACCTGCTGCAAAAAGCCAGCGACCAGCAAAGGCCCGCCCTGGAAACACGGCATCAGCGCGAAACCCTCAAGCATCAGCAATTGCGCACCGAATTCCAGATTCTGCTGGAGAACCTGGAATTGCTGTTTGCCCAATCACTCGCCCCGCGCCTGGAGATGGTCAAGCTCGGCGTAGAACTGGAAAAAGTCGGCGGCGCCGGCGTGCATGTGCATGACCGCGCGAAAATCCTCAAGACGGTCTGGGACCAACAACTGTTTATCCACGAGATGCTCCTGGGCCGGTTGAACGCCATGCGCTTTTCCGGCGCGGGCGAACCCATGGCGCGAATGGCGCGCCGCATGTTCGTGAATAACTTGCTCGGCGACTCGACGGTCTACGACGAATACGTGCGCAACGCCACCGAGTCAGCAAACATCCGCCAGCACATGGCCGAGGTTTCCGTTGCCATGGAAACCACCCTGGAACAGCTGGAAAACGATTCGCTGGCGGGACGCACGATACGCCAGGAGTTGCTGGCACAGATCGAATACCCGCAGAACTTTTTCCCCGACAACCTGCGGCTCAATGCCCTCGACTACCTGGCCGTCAGCAGCGTGGAGATGACCGATGTACGCCTGCCGCCGCAGGAAGAGCTGTACGTCAAACGCCTGGAGCAAACCGACCTGAGCGCGGCGCTGCTGTCTCACGTCGAAGTGCGCAGCAGCACCGAATACACCCTGGTCGAACAACGGCAGGTGTACGAGAGCGTGCTGAAAAAGTACCGCCGTTATGAAGAGGCGATCCGCGTACTCAAGGCGCTCAACCCGAGCCGCCTGCGCCTGCAGGCCGAACGTCTGCTGGCGGGCCTCGAATACGCCCAGGCGCTGGCGAACAGCGAGCTGGAATCGGTGGTGCGCAAGCAGGAAGCGTTGGAGGTGGTGCTGCCGCTGTCGAAAACCCTGCGCGCCAAGGCGCCGACAAAGCGCGTGTTCAAGACCCGCAAAAAAGAGTATTTGATCGGCGAACTCAAGCCGGCCGATGCGCAGAACGCCGAGGAGCACTTCACCCTCACCGATACGCTGACCGGTGAAGCCGTTGCCTCTTTCAACAAGCACGCGGACGGCTGGGCGACCACCGCCGAACCGCCTTCCCAAGCCCCCACGCAGCCCCCGCGAGGCCGCACGCTGGCGACCCTCAAAGGTTTGGCCCAGACGCTGATCGAACAGCGCCGCGACATTGAACGCGTCATTACCGCCGACCGGCAAAAACTCGACTCGCCGCGCACACGCCAACAGGTCAACCCGGGCGACTGGGATGAGCTGCTCAGCGGGCACGCGGACAAGCTCACCGCGCTGGCCGAGGAAATCCAGCGCGACCACCTCGACAAACCCTCGGCCCAGGACCTGATCGATGAGTACCAGGCCCAGGCCCGCGATATGCTGCGGCTGGCGGAACGGGTGTGCAGCGAGGGCTACAAGCGTCAATGGCCGACCCAGGAGAGCCTCGAGTATCTGTGGCAACACCAGCAGATCGATATCAACCTGACCAGCCTGGCCGACCCGCAACGGCCGACCCTCAGTGGCGATTTCTTCACCGAATACGCGGTGTATGACAAAGCGAAAAAACCGCCGACGGTGCTGTGGTATGCCCACTTCCATTACGCCAGCGCCGACGCCCCGCCCGCACGCTATACCCGCGCCCATCTGAAACTGGCGGAGCAGCGCAAATACACGCAGAAGGATTTGCTCAAGCAACACGTCCAGAGCAGCTTGCGCAACCCCCAGGAGCCGGGCGCCGAGCCGATCAGGCGGATTGTCTACGTATTGATCACGCCGCCGGTGGATCAGTTGTTCCTGGCGATCGCGCCCATACCGCGCGCAAGCCGGTGAGCGCAGCGTGACGTTGCCGGTGGGGGCGCAACCGCCCCCACCGCCGCACTCAGTGGGCGAACAGCGAGTTGCCTTTCTGCCCGGCCAACTTCTCCGGTTTGATCAGGAACCGCGCCAGCGCCGGCAGCAGCCACAGCGCACCGAACATGTTCCACAGCAGCATGAAGGTCAGCATCAGGCCCATGTCGGCCTGGAACTTGATCGCCGAGAAGATCCAGGTACACACGCCGATCGCCAGGCACAACCCGGTGAACAGCACCGCCTTGCCTGTGGACTTGAGCGTCTGGTAGTACGCCTCTTGCAACGGCAGGCCAGCGCGCAGGAAACTTTCCAGACGGCTGTAGATGTAAATGCCGTAGTCAACGCCGATGCCCACGCCAAGGGCCACCACCGGCAAGGTCGCGACCTTGACGCCGATGCCCATGAACGCCATCAGCGCGTTGCCCAGCACCGAGGTCAGCACCAGCGGCAGCACGATGCACAGGGTCGCCGCCCAGGAGCGGAAGGTGATCATGCACATGGTCGCCACGCACAGGTACACCAGGATCAGGATGGTCAGCTCCGACTCCTTGATCACCTCGTTGGTAGCGGCCTCGATCCCGGCGTTACCGGCGGCGAGGATGAACTCCAGGCCGTCCTTGTTGTTTTCCTTGGCGAAGTCCTGCACCGCATGCACGGCGCGGTCGAGGGTTTCGGCCTTGTGATCGTTGAGGAACACCAGCACCGGCGCCAGGGAGCAGTTGTTGTTGTACAGGCCATCGGCGCGGGCGATGGAGTTGTTCAGCACATCCGGGTTGCGCGACAGGGTTTCCCATTTCAGGTTGCCCTCGTTCATGCCCTTGATCATCTGCTTGGACACGGTCACCAGCGAGATCGCCGACTGCACGCCCTCGGTGTTCTGCATCTTCCACATCAACTGGTCGATGGGCGCCATGGCTTCATAGCGCGAGCAGCCTTCGGCCTTGGTCTTGACCATCACCACCAGCACGTCGGAACTGGTGGAGTAGTTGCTGATGATGAAGTTGTTGTCCTTGTTGTAGCGCGAGTCCGGGCGTAGCTCCGGCGCGCCCTGGTCCAAGTCGCCGATCTTGAGGTGCTGGCTGTACCAAAGGCCGCCGCTGAACGCGACCAGCGCCAGGGCGACGGAAATCGGCGCGACCTTCGGGTTGGCGAAATTCGACAGCAGGCGCCAGAACGGGTGTTCGCGATTCGCGTCTTTCTTGCTCCTGGCCACGGCGCGCTTGCTGATGCCCGCGTAGGAAATCGCCACCGGCAGCAGGATCAGGTTGGTAAACACGATCACCGCCACGCCGATGGACGCGCCGATGGCCAGTTCCCGGATCACCCCGATGTCGATGATCAGCAGGGTAATGAAACCCACCGCATCCGCCAGAATCGCGATCATCCCCGGCAGGAACAGTTGCCGGAAGGTACGCCGTGCGGCAGTCAGCGCATTGTCCGCGTCGCTCGATTGCAGGGCGATACCGTTGATCTTCTGCACGCCGTGGGAAATACCGATGGCGAAGATCAGGAACGGCACCAGCATCGAATACGGATCGAGCCCGAAGCCGAAGAAGTGCATCAGGCCGAGTTGCCAGACCACCGCCACCAGCGTCGTGCTCAACACCGCGACGGTGCTGCGCAGGCAGTTGGTGAACCACAGCAACAGCACCAGCGTGATGACGAAGGCAACGCCGAAGAACAACACGACCATCACCAGCCCGTCGATCAGGTCGCCGACCTTCTTGGCGAAACCGACGATGTGGATCTTGACGTTGGGGTTCTGCGCTTCGAACTTGGTGCGGATCTTGTCTTCCAGTTCATGGGAGAACTGCCGATAGTCCAGCGCCAGCAACTTGCCCTGGTCCTGCGGGTCCGGGTAGGACTCCAGCAGCGGGATGTCGACAATGCTCGACTTGAAGTCGTTGGACACCAGGCGCCCGACCTGGCCGGACTTGAGCACGTTGTTGCGCAGTTGATCGAGGCTCTGCGGCGAGCCGTTGTAGCTCTGCGGGATCACTTCACCGCCGGCAAAGCCTTCCTCGGTGACTTCGGTCCAGCGCACGCTGGGGCTCCACAGCGACTTGAGGCCCGAGCGGTCGACGCCAGAGATGTAGAACACCTCGTCGTTGATCTGCCGCAGGGTCTCCATGTAGTCCTTGGTGAAGATGTCACCGTCCTTGGCCTCTACCGAGATACGCACCGTGTTGCCCAGGTTGGCCAGGTCGTTGCGGTGTTCCATCATCTTTTCGATGAAGGGGTGCTTGAGCGGGATCATCTTTTCGAAGCTGGTGGAGGGGCGAATCAACGTCGCCTGCCAGAACAGGAAAATACTCACCAGCAGGCAGATGACGATCACTGCCGGGCGGTTGTTGAAGATCAGGCGCTCAAGAAAGGTCGCTTTATCGTTGTGATGACTGCTCATTCTTTCCCCGCCTTCTTATTGTTTTGTGGGTTCGGCGCCGGTTGGCGTAGCAACACGAACACCCCCCTGCCCGACCAGAATCAAGTTGCCATTGCCCGCCGCCGTCACTGCCGAGAGTGAAATACGGTCCGGGCGATTGAATACGCTGAAGGTCTGGCCGTCGTCATGGCTGACCACCACGCTGCCGCCGTTACCGACCACCACCAGCGCGCCGTCATCGAGCAAGGTCGCCCCGGACAAGCCGAACTCCAGGGCGCCGCGCGCCGCATTCAGTTCGACCTGCTCCCAGGTGCTGCCGAAATCCGTGGAGCGGTACAGGTTGCCACGCAAGCCGTAGGCCAACAGGGTGTGCGGCTGGGCGGTGCCGATCACGCCGAACAGTGAACCCTCGTAGGGGCCTTCGAGTTTTTCCCAGGTCTGGCCGTCGTCGCTGGAGCGGAACATGCTGCCCTGCTCGCCGACGATAAACAGGCCGGCGTCCTTGATCTGGGCGATGGCGTTGAGGTGGAACTGGTCTTCGTTGTCGAGGCGCTCGCTGACGTCTTCCCAGGTTTTGCCACCGTCGGTGGTTTCGATCAGCGCCCCGTAGGCGCCGACGGCCAGGCCGTGGTTGGCGTCGTTGAACCAGACGTCGAGCAACGGCGCTTCGCGCTTGAGGTCCTGGTATTGCTGGGCCCAGGTGGCGCCGCCGTCGACGCTGGCGAGGATCTGCGCATCGTGGCCGACGGCCCAGCCGTGTTTGTCATCGACAAAAAACACCGCCGTGAGCAGTTGGCGGGTGGGGACTTTGGCTTGGGTCCAGGTGCTGCCCTGGTCATCGGAATAGAGGATGTGCCCGCGATCACCGACCGCCACCAGGCGCGAGCCCGCGTGGACCACGTCGATCATCAGGCCCTTGGCGGCCTTGGGGGATTCAATTGCAAACACCGGCTGTGCGGCGGTATCGCTGGCTGCCAACAGCGGTGGCGACAACGCGGCACCGGCCAGCAACGAGAGCGCTGTGGCCAGCAACGCAACCCTGCGTGCGGCGCGTGGGCGGCAAACAACCCAACCCATGACAGGCTCACTCATAGACCTTTCTCCCATTTATTATTGTTAGGTCGTCTTACCTTCCCGGGCTCTGAAACCTGCAATCTAGAGCGCCTGGAGGAAGTAGGGGCCATCCTATCGGGCTTTCGAATCGTCTGACAATCGGCGCTACGTTATCTTTTGTTAACTGGCGGCTTTTAACCCTGCGCTGAATATAACCACATCAACTGCAATGATATCGCCGCAGAAATGAATTATTTTTTCCACATATTGAATTATGAGAATTTATATTCCATTAATAGCCTCCCTGAAAACAATAATCCAAAGGACCACGGCTATGCGCAAACTCGGAATCGGCCTGATCGGCACAGGCTTCATGGGCCGCGCCCATGCCCTGGCGTTCAATAACGCCCGCACGGTATTCGAGCTGCCGGTCAGCCTCAAGCTGGCCGCCCTGGCCGATGCCGACACCGAACGCGCCCAGCGCTGCGCCGAGGCCTGGGGATTTGCCCAGGCCCATGGCGACTGGCAAGCGCTGGTCAACGACCCCACGGTCGATGTGGTGGCGATCACCACACCGAACCATTTGCACTACCCCATGGCCATGGCCGCGCTCGCCGCGGGCAAGGCGGTGTACTGCGAAAAACCGCTGGCGGTCAGCCTGGCGCAGGCCGACGCCATGCGCCACGCCGCGAGTGCGGCGGGCGTGGTGACGCGGGTCGGCTACAACTACCAGCACAACCCGATGATCGGGTGGGCAAAGCAGATCATCGCCAACGGCGAATTGGGCGAAATCATCAGTTTCCAGGGTGAGTTCAGCGAAGACTTCATGGCCGACCCGGCGTCACCCTGGTCGTGGCGCTGTGAGGTGGAACATGCCGGTGGCGCCCTGGCAGACCTGGGCAGCCACTTGCTGTCGATGGCACGCTATCTGGTGGGCGATGTGGTCAGCGTGTGCGCCGATACGCAGACCGTGCATGCACAGCGCCCCGCCGTCAAAGGCGGCGACACACTCAAGTCGATTGCCGTGGACGATCAGGTACACGCCCTGCTGCGTTTCGCCAACGGCGCGCGCGGCACGGTGAGCAGCAGTTGGCTCAAGCACGGTTACAAGAACCACCTGGCGTTTGAGATCAGCGGGACGCAAGGCACGTTGGCCTTCGATCAGGAGCGCTTGAACGAACTGCGCCTGTGCCGCAAGGGCCAGGACGGCTTCCAACGCCTGCTGGCCGGCCCCGCCCTGCCCGGCTACGCGGCGTTCAGCCCGGCCGCCGGCCATCAGTTGGGCTACAACGAATTGAAGACGCTGGAAGTGCACGAGTTGATTCTGGCCGTGGCCGGCCAGGGCGCGGACGGCAGCGACTTCGACGCGGCGTGGGCGGTCGAGCGGCTGGCGACGGCGATTCGCGTGGCGGCTCGAGAACAACGCTGGGTCAATGTGAACTCGGTCTGAAATGTGGGAGGGGGCTTGCCCCCGATGGCGGTGGATCAGTCGATAGGCTCGGTGACTTCAACTCCGCTATCGGGGGCAAGCCCCCTCCCACATTTAGATCACCTAGAGATTCAAGTTAGCGCAGCGCGCGGCGCAGCACCTTGCCCACTGTGGTCTTGGGCAGCTCGGTGCTGCGAAACTCCACGTACCTGGGCACTTTGTACCCCGTCAGGTATTCCCGGCAATGGGCCAGGATCTGTGCCTGAGTCAGGTTCGGGTCTTTGCGCACCACGATGATCTTCACCCTCTCGCCGGTCACGCCATCTTCCACACCGATTGCCGCCACTTCAGCACCTCGGCGGTTTCCTTGGGCGGCGTGGGCGGTCGAGCGGCTGGCGACGGCGATTCGGGTGGCGGCTCGCGAACAGCGCTGGGTCAATGTGAACTCGCTCTGAAATGTGGGAGGGGGCTTGCCCCCGATGGCGGTGGATCAGTCGATAGGCTCGGTGACTTCAACTCCGCTATCGGGGGCAAGCCCCCTCCCACATTTAGATCACCTAGAATTCAAGTTAACGCAGCGCGCGGCGCAGCACCTTGCCCACCGTGGTCTTGGGCAGCTCGGCGGTTTCCTTGGGCCGCGTGGGCGGTCGAGCGGCTGGCGACGGCGATTCGGGTGGCGGCTCGCGAACAGCGCTGGGTCAATGTGAACTCGCTCTGAAATGTGGGAGGGGGCTTGCCCCCGATGGCGGTGGATCAGTCGATAGGCTCGGTGACTTCAACTCCGCTATCGGGGGCAAGCCCCCTCCCACATTTAGATCACCTAGAATTCAAGTTAGCGCAGCGCGCGGCGCAGCACCTTGCCCACCGTGGTCTTGGGCAGCTCGGTGCTGCGAAACTCCACGTACCTGGGCACTTTGTACCCCGTCAGGTATTCCCGGCAATGGGCCAGGATCTGTTCCTGGGTCAGGTTCGGGTCCTTGCGCACCACGATGATCTTCACCCTCTCGCCGGTCACGCCATCTTCCACACCGATTGCCGCCACTTCAGCAACGCCGGGGTGCAGCGCCACCACGTCTTCGATTTCATTGGGGTACACGTTGAAGCCCGAGACCAGGATCAGGTCCTTCTTGCGGTCGACCAGGCGGATATAGCCGCGCGTATCCATCACCCCGATATCGCCGGTCGACAGCCAGCCCTCGGCATCCAGCACCTCGGCGGTTTCCTTGGGCCGCTTCCAGTAGCCCTGCATCACCTGCGGGCCGCGCACTTGCAATTCGCCCTGCTCACCGAGGTCGGCCAATTCGCCGTCTTCGCGCATGAAACGCACCCAGGTCGACGGCAAGGGCACGCCGATGCTGCCGGTGAACTCCATCTCGCGCATGCGGGAAATGTCGATGGGGCTGATGCTCACCACCGGCGAGCATTCGGTCAGCCCGTAGCCTTCGATGATCGGCAGCCCGGTGACGTCCTTCCAGCGCTTGGCCACCGCCGTGTGCGTGGCCATGCCACCGGCGATCACCATGCGCAGGTCGGAAAAGTCCCGCGCACAGAACTCCTGGTTCTCCAGCAAGCCGTTAAACAACGTGTTGACCCCGGCAATCCCGTTGAAGCGCTCCTTGCGCAGGATCATCTGCACGCGCTTCACGTCCCGTGGGTTGGCGATCAGGATGTTGCGCCCGCCCAGGCACATGAACATCAGGCAGTTCACCGTCAGGGAAAAGATGTGATACAGCGGCAACAAGGTGACGTTGGTTTCCTGCTTGTCCTGGTCCAATTGGTTGCCGACCCAGGCCTTGGCTTGCAGCAGGTTGGCGATGATGTTGCGATGGCTGAGCATCACGCCCTTGGCGTCACCCGTGGTGCCGCCGGTGTATTGCAGGAAGGCCAGGTCGTCGAGGTGCATGTCCACCGGGAAATGGGTCAGCGCCCTTCCTTGCTTGAGCGCCTGATTGAAGCGTACCGAACCGCGCAGGTTGAACCTCGGCACCTGTTTCTGCACGCGGCGCAGGATGAAGTTCATCGCCGCGCCCTTGAAGGTGCCGAGCAAGTCGCCGATGGCCGCCACCACCACGCGCTTGACGCTGCTGCCGGGCATGGCTTTTTCCAGGGTGTGGGCGAAGTTCTCGAAGATCACCACTGTCTCGGCGCCGCTGTCCTTGAGCAAGTGCTTGAGTTCATGGGCGGTGTACAGCGGGTTGACGTTGACCACCACCGCACCGGCCAGGATCGTCCCCAGTAGGCAGATCGGGTACTGCAAGCAGTTGGGCATCATCAGCGCCACGCGGTCGCCGGTCTTCACACCCTGGCCTTGCAACCAGGCGGCAAACGCGATGCCCTGCATGTGCCAGTCGGCATAGGTCATTTCGCTGCCGATGCTGACGTAGGCCACCCGTTCGCGGAATTTTTCCAGGTGCTCCAGGAACACCTCGCGCAGCGACGGGTAGTCCTCGATACCGGCATCGATGTCCGCCGGGACGCCGGGCAGGTAGGCGTTCAACCAGATGCGTTCGGTGTGTTCCAGGCTGATAGCGTTCATGGCAGTTTCCTTGTTGTTGTTTTGGATAGCGCTACTTTTCGACGATGGCGGTAATGCCCAGCCCGCCCGCCGCGCAGATCGAAATCAGGCCGCGCCCGCCGCCACGCTCGTGGATCGCCTTGGCCAACGCCGCCAATTGCCGGCCCCCGGTGGCGGCGAAGGGATGCCCGCAGCCCAGGGAGCCGCCGTTGACGTTCATCTTGGCGCGGTCGATGGTGCCCAGCGGTGCGTCCAGCCCCAGCCGTTGGCGACAGTAGTCGGCGTCTTCCCAGGCCTTGAGCGTGCAGAGCACCTGGGCGGCGAACGCTTCGTGGATCTCGAAGAAATCGAAGTCGGCAAAGCCCAGGCCCTCACGCTTGAGCATGCGCGGCACGGCATAGGCCGGCGCCATCAGCAGGCCTTCGCTGCCGTCGACAAAATTCACCGCCGCGGTCTCGCCGGTGCGCAGGTAGGCCAATACCGGCCAGCCGTGTTCGGCGGCCCACGCTTCACTGGCCAACAGCACCACCGAGGCGCCGTCGGTCAGCGGTGTGGAGTTGCCCGCCGTGAGCGTGCCGTTCTGGCGGTCATAGGCCGGGGACAGGCTGGCGAGCTTCTCCAGGCTGGTGTCGGCGCGCAGGTTGTTGTCCCGTGCCAGGCCGCGATAGGGGCTGATCAGGTCGTCGAAGAAACCGCGTTGATAGGCGGCATCCAGGCGCTGGTGGCTGCTGAGGGTCAATTCATCCTGGGCCAGCCGCTTGATCTGCCAGCGCTTGGCCATTTCTTCGCAGTGCTCGCCCATCGACAGGCCGGTGCGCGGTTCGCCATTGCGCGGCAGCAGCGGCTTGAAGAACATCGACGGACGCACCTTCAGCAGCGCCTTCACCTTGTCGCCCATGGCCTTGGCGCGATTGGCCGCAAGCAAGGTGTGGCGCAGCGCTTCATTGAGGCCGATGGGCGCGTCGGACGTGGTGTCGGCGCCACCGGCGATGCCCACGTCGATCTGGCCGAGGGCGATCTTGTTCGCCACCAGCAAGGCCGCTTCCAGGCCCGTGCCGCAGGCTTGTTGCAGGTCGTAGGCCGGGGTTTGCGCAGACAGCGTGGTCGATAACAGCGACTCACGCGCCAGGTTGAAATCCCGCGAGTGCTTGATCACCGCGCCCGCGGCGAACTCGCCCAGGCGCTGGCCATGCAGGTTGTAGCGGTCGACCAGGCCTTGCAGCGCGGCCACCAGCAAATCCTGGTTACTGTCGTGGGCGTACACCGTGTTGGAGCGGGCAAACGGAATGCGGTTGCCGCCGATGATCGCCACGCGGCGGGTCGGGGCCGGGTTGAAGCTGTAGTCATTCATTTAAGACGCTCGTTCCAGATAAAAAGCCCGCGCATGTGCGGTTTGTCACCGGCGAAATTGCGCACTTCGAACTCACGCCGCGGGCCGCTCACGGGGCGGCGCCACAGCGCGACCTGGCCGGGCAGGAAGATCGGCAGCTTGAAGTCGCAGTGCGCTTGCGCCTGATCCAGGCCACCCGGCGGTTGCTCGGCGGCCAATGCGCGGCCCAATGTCCACATGCCGTGGGCGATGGCGCGGCGAAAGCCAAAGAGTTTTGCGCCGATCAGCGAGGTATGAATCGGGTTGAAATCCCCCGAGACCTTGGCAAACCGCCGGCCCAGATCGGCGGGCAGCACCCAGCGCTGGGTGCGCAACAGGCCTTCTTCCTGCAAGGGCAGCACGTCCGCCCACGGCTCACCCACCGGGTTATTCACGTCGCGCCGCAGGTACAGGCTGTCGCTTTCCCACAGCAGCGTGTCCGCACCGTAGGCCCGGGTGGCGATGCTCAGCGCCTGGCCCTTGGGGTGCGCCACCCAACGCTCGCAATACACCTCCAGGCGCAGGGCCTGGCCCGCGTGCAAGCGCTGGTGCTGACGAATGCGATTGGCCAGGTGGACCATGCCGCTGGCCGGGTACGGGAAACTCGGCCGGGTCAGCAGCATCAGGTGCAACGGGAACGCCAGCACCTGCGGGTAGGCCAGCGGCACGCCCTGCTCATGCCGGAAACCACAGGCGCGGCCATACGCGGCGATGCCGGTGGCCGACAATTCCACCGCCGAACGCACCAGGCGCGCCTTGGGCAACTCAGGCGCGCCGTCGAGCTTGGGTTTGCGCAAGGCGCGCAGGCCGTCCAGCAACAACTGGGGCTGCGACGGCGGCGGATCGATGATCTGCGTCACGTAGTCCATGGCTCAAGCTCCCAGCAGGCTTTGGCCGCACACGCGCACGACTTGGCCGTTGACGCCGCCGGACGCCGGGTGGGCCAGCCAGGCGATGGTCTCGGCCACGTCGATCGGCTGGCCGCCCTGGGACAGCGAATTCATGCGCCGCCCGGCTTCGCGGATCAGCAGCGGGATCTTCGCGGTCATCTGGGTTTCGATGAACCCCGGCGCCACCGCGTTCACCGTGACCTGCTGCGCCGCCGCCAGCGGTGCCAGACCGTGGACCAGGCCGATCACCCCGGCTTTGGAAGTGGCGTAGTTGCTTTGCCCGAGGTTGCCGGCGATGCCGGAAATCGACGACACACAGACGATACGCCCGCCCGGGTTCAGGCCCTGGCATTCCAGCAGCGCATGGCTCAGTTGCAACGGCGCTTGCAGGTTGACCGCCAGCACATTGCGCCACGCCGCTTCGGTCATCTTGGTGATGGTCTTGTCGCGGGTGATCCCGGCGTTATGCACCACCACGTCAAAGGCGCCGGATTGGCTGACATGGGCCTGCAACAGCGAGGCCGCATCTGCTGCGGTAATGTCCAGTGGCAACGCCGAGCCACCGACGCTGGCGGCGGCGTGTTGCAGCGCGTCCTCGGCTTGGGGCACATCCACGCACACCACATGGGCGCCGTCGCGGGCCAATACCTGGGCAATCGCCAAGCCGATGCCACGGGAGGCACCGGTGACCAGTGCGCGGCGGCCGGCGAAGGGGGTGTCCCAGTTGACCGTGACAGGGCCGTCCAGCGGTTTTTCCAGGCGCACCACTTGCCCCGACACATAGGCCGAACGACGCGACAGAAAGAAGCGCAGGCTGCTGTCCAGGGCGTCTTCGGCCCCCGGCGCGACGTAGATCAATTGCACGGTGATCGCCCGGCGCAGTTCCTTGGCCAGCGAACGCACCAACCCTTCGAGGGCGCGCTGGGCGATGGCCTGGGGCAAATCCCGACAGTCTTCGGGAGCAGTGCCGAGCACCACCACGCGGCCATGCTGGGCGAGGCGCTTGGCGTTGGCGTGGAAAAATACGTAGAGCTCATCGAGCTGCTGCAGGTCGACGACGCCAGTGGCATCGAACACCGCGCCCTGCACCTTGACCGTAGACGGCGCCTTGAGGGTCGCTGCAGTGGCGGCGACCGTGTCGGTGGCGCTGAAAATCTGTTGCACTTGCACAGCCAGGCGCCCTGCCCCGGCGACGATCACCGGGTTGGCCAGGCCTTGCTGGCCACGGCGATGACGTTGCAGCAGCAACGGTTGCGGCAGGCCGATGGCCTGGGCCAGGCGTCGGCCCCAGGGGGAATTGACGAACGATAGGTAGCTGTCACTCATATAAACATCCACTCACGATACGGTATCGGTATGAACGCCCGAGCCATGTAGGCGCGTTCATTCAGTGCCACTCAATTGACCGAAGCATTCTCGCCCTGGCTGGTACGACGCTGGGTAGACGGTTGCAGCACGTGCTTACGCTGCTGCAACGCCTCGAGCAGACCGAAGTCCTGCGGGAAGTCGTCGACCTGGATACCGTGGTCGGCATATTCCACATAGCGCGCGAGCAAGGCGTCTTCATCGCTGCTGATCAACTCCAGCGCCCGCGCCTTGACGCGCCAGGCGGCAAAGGCCGTGGCGGCGATCGGCATCGGTTCGAGCAAGCCCTGTTTGATCGCAGGCTTGAGCCGTGCTTCGATCAGCTCCACCTGCGGCAACAGGCGGAAAGCCAATTCGCCGTAAGCCAGCTTGTCGATTTCCGGACGTGGGATATAGGAATTGGCCAGCAAGCGCTCACGGGTTTCGCCGGGGGTCTGCACCACATCCGCCACCTGGGCCAACAGCCGGTCCGAGGGTTTACGCAGGGGAATACCGAACGGAAAACTCAAGCCGCGCACCACCGCCGCAGCGGCTTTCGACGGATAGTTATCGAGTGTTTCGGCGAGCGCTTCATGGGCCCGCAACAACGCGTCCTGGGCCGACCAATGCACCAGCGGCAAATCCGCCTGGGGCCGACCGTCGTCTTCAAAGCGCTTGAGCACGCAGGACAAGATGTACAACTGCGAAAGAATATCGCCCAGGCGCCCGGTGATACTTTCCTTGCGCTTGAGCGCACCGCCGAGCACGCCCATGGAAACGTCCGAGATCAAAGCCAACACCACCGACAGCCGATTGGCCTGACGGTAGTAGGACGCCAACGCCGGCTCGGTCTTGGCGGGTGCGGAAATCAGGCGCCCGCCAGTGAGCGAATGCACTACGGCCCGCACCGTATTGGCCAGCACAAAGCTCACATGGCCGAACATTGCGCTGTCAAACGCTTCAAGCGCCTTGCGCCGATCGGGGTTGCGCGCCGCTTCCATCTCGCGCAACACATAGGGATGGCAACGGATCAGGCCCTGGCCAAAGATGATCAGGCAGCGGGTCATGATGTTCGCGCCTTCTACCGTGATCGCAATCGGGCTTTGTTGATAAGCGCGGGCCAGGAAGTTGTTGGGGCCCATGCAGATGCCCTTGCCGGCGACGATGTCCATGCCGTCGTTGACGATCATCCGCGCGCGCTCGGTGACGTGGTATTTGGCGATGGCGGAGATCACCGAAGGTTTCTCGCCGGCATCCAGCGATGCCACCGACACCTTGCGCACCGCGTCGCAGGCATACAAATGCCCGGCCATGCGCGCCAACGGGGCTTGCACGCCTTCGAACTTGCCGATGGGCAGGCCGAACTGTTTGCGCATCGCCGCATACGCGCTGGTGCCGCGTACTGCGACCTTGCCCAGGCCGACGTTGGCCGACGGCAAGGAAATCGCCCGACCGGCCGCCAGGCATTCCATCAGCATGCGCCAGCCGTTGCCGACCTGTTCGCGCCCGCCGATGACCCACTCCAGGGGAATGAACACATCCTTGCCGGTGGTAGGACCGTTCTGAAACACCGCGTTGAGCGGCCAGTGCCGACGACCGCTGTTCACGCCCGGATGGGAGGTTGGGATCAACGCGCAAGTGATGCCCAGCGAACCCGGCTGGCCGAGTAGACCTTCCGGGTCTTGCGCACGAAACGCCAGGCCAAGCACTGTGGCAATCGGGCCAAGGGTGATGTAGCGCTTGTCCCAGGTCACGTTGAAACCCAGCACTTCCTCGCCTTCGTGCAGGCCTTTGCAGACGATGCCCAGGTCCGGAATCGCCCCAGCGTCGGAACCAGCATACGGGCTGGTCAGCGCGAAACACGGGATGTCTTCGCCACGCGCCAGGCGCGGCAGGTAGTAATTACGCTGGGCATCGGTGCCGTAATGCAGCAGCAATTCCGCCGGGCCCAGGGAGTTGGGCACCATCACCGAAATCGCCGCCGCCGAGCAGCGTGTCGACAGCTTCATCACCACTTGCGAATGCGCGTAGTGGGAGAAGCCTTTGCCGCCGTACTGCTTGGGAATGATCATGCCAAGGAAACCGGCGTCCTTGGTGTACTGCCAGCCCTCGGGGGACATGTCTTGCCAGACCTGGGTGGTTTCCCAGTCGTTGGCGATGTCGCACAGGGTTTCGACTTCGTTGTCGAGGAAGGCTTGCTCCTCGGCGCTCAGGCTGGCCGGCGCGGCTTGCAGCAGGCGCTGCCAGTCGGGTCGGCCGCTGAACAGTTCGGCATCCCACCACACGGTGCCGGACTCGATGGCCGCGCGCTCGGTGTCGGACATTGCCGGCATAACTGTACGAAATAGGCTCAGAGCCTTGCTGGTCAACAGGCGGCGACGCAGCGGTTTGATTGTCATCAGCAACGCCGGCAACACCACCAGCAGCGCCACGACGGTGGTGCCGAAAACGGCGACCACGTTGAACAGGTAGCCGGCCGCCAGCCAGGCCAGGCCGGCGCCCAGCCAGTGGACAGCGGCGGCTTGTCGATACGCCAGGGCAATCGCGGCTGCGAAACCCACCAATAACCAGATCACCATGGGGATACCTCTACTCGATTCAGGGCGTAGCAAACGCTGGCGCAGATCGATATGAACTGCGGCGTAGGGCAACACTACAAATTTGGAAAGCCAGATTCAAATTATGTTTTGAAATTTTTATTTAACTCCTGGGCAAAAAAAATACTGGGCTGAGCACGTCAGCCGGGGTCACGAATACGAAAATCGGAATAGGTCACATGGCGACCCGTAAATGAGGGCAAACAGCAGGAAGAAGGCATTCAGATGCGCTTAGTGCCTTCCTCCATAGCCCTCGATATCTGTTAAAACTTGTAGGTGGCCGATACGCTGACCACATCGCCTGACGACTCAGCCTTGCCGTCCAGGCTGGCGCCACCCAAGCGGTCAACGTTTTTGGTTTTCAGCTTCACTTCCTGCACGAACTGATGGGAATACGCCAAGTCAAGACTCAAGCCCTTCACAGCCTTTACCTCGTAACCCGCGCCGAACGACAAGAACGTACGATCACCATCCGGGATACGGGGGTCACGGGTCGAGTTGCGGGTTGGTGTCTGGTCAAGGGCCACACCGGCACGCAGCGTCAGTTCATCGGTGGCACGGAAGTCGCCGCCGAGGGAGTACATCCAGGAGTCCTTGTAGTTGTAGGGGATTGAGACGATGGTGATATCGCCGGACTTGAGCGTGAGGTCCTTGAACGACGACCACTGCGTCCAGTTCACACTTGCGCCCAAGGTGAATCGGTCATTGAACTGATGCACCCAGTCAAAGCCCGCAGTCGCGGGAATATCCAGTTGGGTACTGGCATGTGCGCCATCCGGGTACAACGCCAGCCCAGGATAAGCCGACCCAACCAGCGTGCCAGTGCCAGTGAACGGGTTCGGTTGAGTCATCAGGGCATAGCTGTACGAGTCTGAACGAATGTTGTACTTGCCCGTCATCTTGTTCTTGATCTTGGCGTGATAGTTCAGGCCCAAGGTGTCTTGGTCAGTGGGTTTCCAGGTAATACCGGTAAACCAGCCGGTGGAGATATTGTCGACCTTGACCCGTATCAGCGCGCCTCCGACACCTGCCGGCAAGTCAATACTGCCCAGTAATGGGTCCTGGGAGTTGGCAGCCGCCGCCAACAAATCGATGTTCTGACTCACAAACCCTTTACTGTGTTGAACAATAAGCCCACCGCCGATGGCGAACTGATCATTGACTTTGAACGAAAGCGAACCGGTCAATCCCACGGTTTCGATCCTGGTGTCCACAGCAAAATCGCGAAGTTTGGAGTCTTCGTCCCAAGTTGAGCGCATCCCTTGTGGCACCACTTGGCTCAAGCCAAAAGCGAATCGGTCCCCCAGGGGCATCACCATGAACCCGGTCGGCAACCAGGCAGTGAAACCACCCTCGCCACCATCATTGTTGTTGACCGTTGGCGATGAAAGGTCAGGGAAACCATCCGCACCTATTGGACTGTTCGAGACAGGGTTACCCAGATAATCATTAGCCGCGCCCTTATACTTGATTTTGATACGCGCGTAGTCGACCGTCATTTGTGCGACGTTCTGGTCCACAAACGCCATCGCGGCGGGGTTGTTGTACGCCGAACTGGGGTCATTTTTGAACAACGAACCACCCCCGAACGCTCTCCCCCAGCCGGGAGCACCATAAGTTGGAGTTGAAAAGCCACCGGCCTGAACAGAGCCGGCCACGATCAAGCTGCTCAGAAGAGCAAACCCAGCGGTCACCCGCACCTGTTGTTTCTTATTATTCATGCTCCAATCCTTATTATTATCTGCCGCTCTACGCGTTGCCTTTGCGTCACCGCCCGGTAGGTGCCCGGTAAAAGGCACCCACTTTCTACGGGTGATCAGCCCTTTATGGAGTTACTGCATCAAGGAACAATGGTCAGACTTGGCGCCGTCACAGTCAGAGACTGCACAACGCAGTTCGGACTAGTGCCGGATGTGTGGCCAGTCAACGTCTGGTTGTTTGCGGTCAATGCGTGAGTACTGTTGTTCCAAGTCACGTTGATAGTGTCAGGGCCGCAATCAGTTAGCGGAATCAGTGGCTTGGTGATGGTGTAGCCAACGTTGGTTACTGTGCCGCCCGAAAGACTAGTGGCAGTCAATACCCAGCCAGGGGTGGGGATATTCTTCAGTACCGGCAAATCGCAAAGCCCCCCACCGGTGAGCTTCGCGTCGTTGATGGTCGCCACGCCAGATGTAACGTTCCCTTTAAAGGTAATACCGCAAGTCACTGCAGCACCAAATGAAGATGGCGACTTCACTACAATAGTACCGCTGGAGGTACTGAAAGCTCCATCTGGGCTAATGCTGACAGCATTAGCCATCGAGGCCGCACCCATGCACACGGCCAAAGCAGACAACGACACGAGAGTTTTCAAACTTTTCATTATTTTTCCTCACATGTTATGGCGAGTCATTCGCCAGGGGTAATGGCCATGAACGAGAGGTCACGGAGAAACTGCAGAACTTCCCTTTCCAGCCAAATTTCAATTCAATTACCACTGCAACTATCGGATATATCTATTCGACAACTTTGAAGTTGGCCGGCATCTTGATCGACACCGTCTTGATCTTGCAGTCTTCGCCAATCGGTACATTGACGGCTTCCAACTTGCCGGTGGCGTTATCCCAGGTGCCGTCGGCCGTGGAGGGGCCGCACTTGCCGCCCAGGCCGAAGGCGTGGACGTCCACGCTGATCTTCGACATCGAGCCGCTTTGGGTGTCTTTGGCCACCAAGATCCACGGCAGGTTGATCGCTTCGACCCGGCTGCACTTGAGGCCGCCGTCGAATTCGACCTTGTCGACATTGACGGACGAACCGTCGGCGGCAACCTTGCCCGCCACCTTGATGGTGCAGTCGGCACTGATCAGCTTGCCTTTGGAAAAACTGATGGGCCCTTGGGCAGTAAACGCACTGCCGGCAGGTTCAATACGGGCAGCCTGGGCTTGCTGATAGACAATCAGACCCAATGCCGCCAATAAGATATGGGCGGTGAACTTGGCAGGTGTTTGCATGGTGAACGTCCTTCCCTTGCTTTTATTTTTGTGGGGTCAAACAACTCTCTTGCAATGAAATCGATAAACGCTGGGCGATAAGAAACCGCGCGAGACAAAGATCCCGAGCACGCCAGGTAACTTTTTCAGTTCATCTCAGAACGTTTTGCTATTGCCGCCGTATTGTTTCAGATAGTGCAGACGCTTGGACGGTTGAAGATTGGTCAGGGTGATATCCCCGGCATAATGCCTGAGCACCCGATGGTCCATCCGTCGTCGCCACAAATACGGCACGTAAGCCCAGACAATCATGCTTGCATAACCGTAGGGAAGTTGCGGCGATTCATCGAAGTGACGCAACGATTGATAACTGCGCGTCGGATTGGCGTGATGATCGGAGTGCCGTTGCAGTTGGAACAGAAAGATATTGGTCACGATCCGGTTACTGTTCCACGAGTGTCGCGGCGAGCAACGCTCATAACGACCGTTGGGCAACTTCTGGCGTTTAAGGCCGTAGTGTTCGACGTAGTTCACCACTTCCAGCAGCGAGAAGCCGTAGATGCCCTGGATGATCAGGAACGGAATCACCGCCGCCCCCAACCAGGCAATCATCGCGCCCCACAACACCACGCTGTACAGCCAGGCGCTGAGCACGGCGTTTTTCCAGTGCCAGGCCGGCAGGCCGAGTTTGCGCAGGCGTTCGCGCTCCAGGTTCCACGCCGAGCGTGCGCTGAACCACACCGAGCGCGGCAGGAAAGCCCAGAAACTTTCCCCTAGCCGCGAGCTGGCCGGATCTTCCGGGGTGGCGACACGGACGTGATGGCCCCGGTTGTGTTCGGTATAGAAGTGCCCGTAGAACGTCGGCGCCAAAGTGACTTTGGCCAGGAACACTTCCAGCGGCTTGGGTTTGTGCCCCAGCTCGTGGGCGGTGTTGATCGCGATGCCAGTCGCCGCACCCGTGGACATGGCCATGCCCAGGTACGTGAAGGCACTGACCTGGCCGTGCAGTTGGGTGCGCGAGGTGAGATAGGCGGCCGTTTTCGCCAGCCAGCTCGAAGGTTCCAGCGCGGCGGTGGCCTGGACCAACCCGCCGTTGATGATCCAGTCGATACCGCCGGCAGCCAGCCAACCGGTGATCACCACCGAAGCGATGACGAACAGCACGCCGGTGTAGATGATCCAGCGGTAGTAGCGTTGCGATTCGAGGTGGTTGACGGCGGACTCGGGCGGGTTACTCACGTCTTCGCCCAACAGGCCATCGATCAGCGGGATGAGGCCGAAGATCACCAATACGCCAACCCACCACAGTTGTTGCACGCCGCTGGTGATTGCCAGTGTGCCGGCGAGTAAAGGCGTTGCCAGGGGCAGGATGCCGAGCCACCACAGGTGGCGTTTGCCGTCGGCCCATACCTGCGGGGTGGCCAGGGTCTGATTCATGGCAACCTCCGGACGAGGCAGGTGCAAAACAGGTTCGAGGAGCGCGGAAGGCTCCGGGAAATCAACCATGCGATAAAAGACGTTTTTTTCATTGTTATTCGCTCTTAGGCATTTCAAAAATCATTTCAAAACAAACATTGAAATATTTTTTTAAATAAATAACGCGGAATCGTTAGGTCGTCAACTAGTTTATCGAGCCCTTTTTTGCGTGACCGAGCAGTCTCTTTTTCAGCTGGCTGGTCAGGTGTCTAGAGCGCGCATTGACGCCGTTGTGCCGCGACTCGGATGGCCCGATTATTTGTTCGCCAGGGCCAACGGTGGATGCAGGACGGTGGTGTTTTGCGGTGATCGGGCCCGTTTGGCCACCTGTTCCACCATCGCCACAACACGCTCCGTCGCGGTGATCGGCAACATATGGCCGCGCCCCTCCACCAGTTGCAACTTGAGGCCGGGCACCCGGCTCGCGAGGGCCTGGCCGTGTTTTTGAAAGTCCAGCACCTTGTCCTTTGCGCCGTAGATCAGGCCGATGGGCAGGGTCAGTTGCGGGTAGCGCTTGACCATGCCCGGCAGGTGATCGTTGACCTGGTTGATCTCGGTGGAGGCCGCGTAGAAGTTGGCCGGGCGCATGCCGAGCAGCCCGCCGCCGCGTGTGGCGAAGTCCGCTGGTGCAGGATCGGGGGCGAACACGCCCTTGACCACCGAGCCTTTGGTCAGCAGGCCGATCGGCATCGTCAGCGTGTGCGACAGCCAGCGACGCAGCCACGCCGGGCGCACCGCCAATGACAGGAACACCAGCGGCAACAGGCGCTGGGGATGGGTCAGCGGTGCCACCAGGATCAACCCGGAGACCGCGTGGGGATGGTCGAGGGCCAGCGCCAGGGCCACCGCGCCGCCGAGGGAATGCCCCAGCACCAGCGGTCGATCCAGGCCCAGCGCCTGGATAAAAGCCGCGATTTGCCGGGCCTGGGCCGGCAGGTCCGCCGCCGTGCCGGGATGCCGGGTCGAATAGCCCGAGCCAGGCCGGTCAAGCGTGATGACCCGGAAATGCTCGCGCAACTGCCCCGACAAGGCGTAGGTCAGGTTGCGACTGCTGCCCATCAGCCCGTGAATCATCACCAGCGGTGGGCCCTTGCCCTCGTCGAGATAATGAAAGCGCTCGCCATCGACGTCCACAAAGCGCCCGTTACTTGGAACGGCCGCTTCGATGCGCCGTGTCATCCAGGCACTGAAGCCCCATGCCACCACGCTCGCACCGACCAGCACACCCGCAGCGATAACCCATTCGACAGCCATAGCTCGGTCCTCTGCTTCCCTGCTGCCGACCGCCCGACCGGAATTGATCAAGGCCTCAGCCATCGCCCACACCCTGGACCTAAACTTCGTACATACCGTCGCACATGAGGAGCCAGGGACTAGCCTAGGCGATATTTTCAGGTAGATTATTTAAAATCTTTTTTAAAATAAGTAATTCAATTTTCCTTTGCAATGGTGTTCTATCTAAAAAGACAAAACAAAAACAGGAGCACATCCGATGCCCACGCAGGCCCGCCTATGAATGCCCACAGTGATTCCATCGACATCGCCATCATCGGTTCAGGCTTCGCCGGCCTGTGCATGGCGATCAAGCTCAAGGAAGCCGGCTTTAGCGACTTCTTTATCGCCGAACAGGCCGAGACACTCGGCGGCACCTGGCGCGACAACCACTACCCTGGCTGCGCCTGCGATGTGCAGTCCCACGTCTATTCGTTTTCGTTTGCGCCCAACCCGGACTGGACCCGCCAATTCGCCGCGCAAGCGGAGATCCGCGCCTACCTGGAGCAATGCGCCCGACGTTTCGCGCTGGCGCCGTATCTGCGCTTCGGCATGGGCCTGCAACGTGCGGTGTTTGATGAGCAGCAACAACGCTGGCAACTGAGCTTCAGCAATGGGCGCCAGGTCAGCGCGCGGGTGCTGGTGTCGGGCATGGGCGGCTTGTCGCGCCCGGCGCTGCCGGATATCCCGGGGCTGGACAGCTTCAAGGGCCAGCGCTTTCACTCCCAGCAGTGGGACCACGCCTATGCCCTGAAGGGCAAGCGCGTGGCGGTGATCGGCACCGGCGCCAGTGCCATTCAGTTCGTGCCGCAGATTGCGCCGCAGGTCGCTCATTTGGACCTGTTCCAGCGCACCCCGCCATGGATCATGCCCAAGCCCGACCGAGCGATTTCCCGCGTTGAGCGCTGGGCATTCAAGTACCTGCCCTTCACCCAACGGCTGGTGCGCGGCGCCTTGTATTGGGCGCTGGAAGGCCGCGTGGTGGGCTTTGCCCGGCACCCACGGCTGATGAAAATGGTGCAGAAAGTCGCCCTGCGCCACTTGCACAAACACGTCACCCGCCCTGCCCTGCGCAAGGCGCTGACGCCGGACTACACCCTCGGTTGCAAGCGCGTGCTGATCTCCAACGACTATTACCCAGCGTTGTCGCGCAGCAATGTGCAGGTGGTGACCGACGACGTGCTGCGCATCGAAGCCGATGGCGTGATCACCGCCGACGGCGTCAAGCACCCGGCCGATTGCCTGATCTTCGGCACCGGGTTCCAGGCCACCGACCCGCTGCCCCGCGACTGCATCATCGGGCGTCACGGCGTCGACCTGATGGACGCCTGGCACGACGGCGCCCATGCCTACAAAGGCAGCACGGTGCCGGGCTACCCGAACCTGTTCCTGATCATCGGCCCCAACACCGGCCTGGGGCATAACTCGATGATCCTGATGATCGAAGCCCAGGTCGCTTACATCCTCGATGCGTTGCAACAAATGCAGCGCCACCGCATTGCCACAGTGGAGGTCAAACCCGCGGTGGAACAAGCCTACAACCACCAATTGCAGGACAAACTCACGCGCACCATCTGGAACACCGGCGGCTGCCGGAGCTGGTACCTCGACCCTCGCACCGGCAAGAACACCACCCTGTGGCCCGGCTCGACCTGGCGCTTCAAGCAGATCACCCGGCATTTTGCACTCAAGGATT
The DNA here is from genome assembly GCF_024519615.1 of Pseudomonas sp. Pse79. Taxonomy (NCBI): domain Bacteria; kingdom Pseudomonadati; phylum Pseudomonadota; class Gammaproteobacteria; order Pseudomonadales; family Pseudomonadaceae; genus Pseudomonas; species Pseudomonas sp. Pse79. The sequence continues at coordinate 85,139 of NZ_JALJRR010000001.1, read as the reverse complement.
ATGTCGCCAGCATGGCACCGATTGACGCGGCGCCCCGCGCAATGGCCGCGCCACATTCCACCGCAGAAGGGAGCCTGTCATGAAGTCATTCAACGGCCGCGTGGCGGCGATCACCGGCGCGGCATCCGGCATGGGCCGCGCATTGGCCCTGGCCCTGGCGCGCGAAGGTTGCCACCTGGCGCTGGCGGACAAGAACAGCCAAGGCCTGGACCAGACCGTGGCGTTGATTCAAACCGCCACCCTGGCGCCGGTGCGGGTGACCACCCAGGTGCTGGATGTGTCCGACCGGCACGCCATGCAAGACTGGGCGGCGCGCTGCGCTGCCGAGCACGGCCAGGTCAACCTGATCTTCAACAACGCCGGAGTGGCGCTGTCGAGCACCGTCGAAGGCGTGGACTACAGCGATCTGGAATGGATCATCGGCATCAACTTCTGGGGCGTGGTGTACGGGACCAAGGCCTTCCTGCCGTATCTCAAGGCCAGCGGCGACGGCCATGTGGTCAACACGTCCAGCGTGTTCGGGCTGTTTGCCCAGCCCGGCATGAGCGGCTACAACGCCAGCAAATTCGCGGTGCGCGGCTTTACCGAAGCCCTGCGCCAGGAGTTGGACCTGCAACGTTGCGGCGTCTCGGCCAGTTGTGTCCACCCCGGCGGCATCCGCACCGATATCTGCCGTAGCAGCCGCATCGACGCCAACATGACCGGCTTTTTGATCCACAGCGAAAAGCAGGCCCGCGCCGATTTCGAAAAGCTGTTCATCACCGACGCCGACCAGGCCGCCAAAGTGATCCTGCAGGGCGTGCGCAAGAATAAACGCCGCGTGCTCATCGGCCGCGATGCGTATGTTCTCGACCTGCTCACCCGCTGCCTGCCGGCGGCCTATCAAGCGCTGGTGGTGTTCGCCAGCAAGCGCATGGCCCCCAAACGCCCAACGCCGCTGTTTGACAGCAACGACGAGAGCCGTCTCTGAACAGGAGCAAGCCCCATGCTACCGATCCGTCGCGATATCCGCTTTGCCTTGCCGGCCGAACGCATCAAGGACTGGCACGAACAAGGTCCGATCATCACGCATTTTTTCAATGCGTTGTCGCTGCTGTTTCCCCAGGGCGAGCTGTTTTTCATGGACAGCGTGCGCCACTACCGCCAACGCATCGATGACCCGGCGCTGAAACAGGAGATCCAGGGTTTTATCGGCCAGGAGGCCATGCACAGCCGCGAACACCTCGCCTATAACGACTTGCTGCAAGCCGCAGGCCTGCCGGCACATCGCCTGGACCGGCGCCTGAAATTCTTCCTCGACCTGCAGAAAAAACACCTGCCGCCGGCGTTCAACCTGGCGGTGACCATCGCCCTGGAGCATTACACCGCGATGCTCGCGGAAATCCTCCTGAGCGACCCTTCGCGCTTCGGCGATTCACTCAAGGGTTACCAGCAGATGTGGTACTGGCATGCCCTCGAAGAAACCGAGCACAAGGCAGTGGCGTTTGACGTGTGGAACCGCGTGATCAAGCCGGGCCCCCTGCGCTACCTGCTGCGCACCGGGAGCATGCTGACCACGACGCTGCTCTTCTGGCTGGTGGTGTTCGACTTCCACCTGCGCCTGCTGATTGCCGACCGCAAGGCCGGCGGGCATGTGCAAGGGTTCTGGCGCATGCTCAAGTTTTTGTATGGACCCAAGGGCGTGTTCCCGCGGATGCTGCGGCCGTGGCTGCACTACTTCAAGCCGGGCTTTCATCCGTGGGACCACGACAACCGTGCGCGCCTGGCGAGGATCGAGGGCTTGGTCGAAGAGATCGAACAGACCCAGCGCGAATACCGATCGGCCCAGGCCTAGACCCGCCGCGCACGCAACCTGGTACAGCACCACGACCACCGTGATCGCCGTGGGTGCTCGGGTCAGCGTCGAGGCGCCCCCCCCGACGCTGAATAACACACAGCGCGCCCTCGCGGCCGGCGCGCAGCCCCTCGAAGACAGGGCCGGGAACACACCGGCCAACGCCACACATGACCAGGCGCGGCGCGAAAAGCCGTTGCGGTCGCCCAGTTGATTTTTTCAGGTTCCTCAGCACGCTCATGTGCGCGCTTGCGCTTTAGCCACGGAACTTTCTGATAAGAAGCAGCCCCTAAGCCTGTTTCAAGATGTAATATCTGCGACTTTTTCAGGGTTCCCGGATCGCGCAGCAAGGGGAACACGCTGAAATCGCCAGCAGCAAGGAGCTTGGCTTGAGATGCAACACAAACGGTCTAATACTATGCACCCACTGATGTTTAACGCACTGCTGTGGTTATGTGGGGTTGCCTTGCTCTACCTGGCCAAGGCGGTTATGGAGCTGTTTTTAGGGCCGATCAGCGAAACCTGGATCGACCTGACGCTGGTGCTGACCGCGTACCTGTTACTTTTCGTCCTCGACCCCATACGCACCCGGATAAACCGCCGCATGCGCAAACGCGCCCGGCGTAGACAGGCTTGCCAAGACACCGGCGCAGATGCCTGACTTTTTTTCGAGGAACCCACCTGTGTCCCAACCCGGCGATACCCATCAACTCGCGCTGGACCGATTTCTGCAGGCACACCCGGATGTCCTCACCCAACTGGACACTCTGAACCCGCTGGCCGCCCAGGCCAAAGGCGAAACCCTTGCGCAATACCGCGCCGAACGCCTGCATGAAGCGTTCGAAGCCGAAGCCGAGCGCCTGGGGCTGTTTGCCTGGGAGCTGACCCTCAAGCTGACGGCCGAATCCGCCCAGGCATTCGAAGCGCAACGCCTCGAAGTGCATAAGGAAGTGGCGCAGATGGCGGGGATGAGCTGGGACGAATACTGCGAGTTGCATGGCGTGAGCGGCTGACGCGGCACGCCCCATGCTGGTTTTATCGCCTCACACCATCGCCAACGGATGCTTGCGCTTGGGCGCTCCGAACACCCGGTCGATGGCGTCGAGGTCGTGTTCGTCCAGCACCAGTTGAGCGGCGGCGGCGTTGAGCCGCACATGCTCTTGCGTGACGGCCTTGGGGATGGCGATCATCCCGTCCTGACGCACTACCCAGGCCAGCGCGACCTGCGCGGGCGTCGCCTGATGCCGATGGGCGATCTGCTGGAGGGTCGGGCTGGACAGTAATTCGCCGCCTTGCGCGATCGGACAGTAAGCCATCAACGGCAAGTGATGTTGTTGCCACCACGGCAGCAGGTCGAATTCGATGCCGCGCTCCTGGATGTTGTAGAGCACCTGGTTGGTCGCGCAGGCCGGTGACGCAAGTTCCTGCAGGTCGGCCACATCGAAGTTGGAAACACCCCAGCGGCCGATCTTGCCGGCTTCGCGCAAGCGCTCGAACGCTTCGACGGTTTCTGCCAGCGGGTACTGACCGCGCCAGTGCAGCAGGTACAGGTCAATGTAATCGGTGCCCAGGCGCTGGAGGCTGGCATCGCACGCGCGCGGTACGCCCCGGCGGCTGGCGTTGCGGGGGTAGACCTTGCTCACCAGGAACACCTGCTCGCGCTTGCCGCGAATGGCCTCGCCGACCACGCTTTCGGCGCCGCCTTCGCCGTACATTTCGGCGGTGTCGATCAAGGTCATGCCCTCGTCGATACCGCACTGCAACGCCGCGACTTCGGCGCGGCGCCGGTCCGGGTCTTCGCCCATGCGCCAGGTACCCTGGCCGATGACAGGGACCGGAACACCGGCCAGATCGATGGTTCGCATGACAATCTCCTGATGCGTTCGCGGGTTAACAGTGTGGCATTCACCGGACAAACGGGTTCAATCGAAGTATGGTTGCCTTTTGCCAAATCGCCGGAAGGGCCTGCAATGCTGTTTGTCGTGATGCTCGGGGGCAAGCACCCACGGGCCAGGATCGAAGTCCATGACGTGGTATTCGCCGTGGCGGATACGCTGGAAGCCACCTACCCACAGTTACGCGATGCCTGGTTTGGCAGCCCCAAGGGCGTGCATATCGATTCGTGGATGGCGGTCGATGGCGTCGACGGTTGGAAAGTCGAACTCAGCCACCTGGCGCCCCAGGCCGGCGCGCAGCGCCTGTACTTCATCAACCTGGGCGGCTATGAGACCAACCGCTTTGGCGAGGCGCATCACTACCTGCTGGTGGTTGCCCGCGACAAAAAGGAAGCGACGGGCAAAGGCAAGCAACAGCTGCTGCGTCACTGGTCACAGGCCCACACCGACGGCGTGCTGGACATCGACGACTGCCTGCCCATCGATCTGGTCGACGGCCGTTACCTTCACCTCGTCCAAGCCCCGCACCGGCCGGTGCTCCAGCAGAACGACTACATTGTGCTGGCGTGAACCGGCTTTAGCCGCTCCGCCGACGCTCAACCGCCGGCACCGGATGAACCGCTGCCGGAACTCAATTTACCCTATGGGCACATAGACGATGCCCTGCATGATCGGCTCCACGCTCCCGGTCAACACCACGCCGCCCTGCCCGTCCCACTGCACGGTGACTGTGCCGCCGTCGCATTGCACCTCGACGCGGTCGTCGAGCAAGCCACGGCGAATCCCATTCACCACCGCGCCGCAGCAGCACGAGCCGGACCCGAGCGGCACGCCGCCGCCGCGCTCCCAGATCCGCAGGCGAATATGCCCGCGATCGATGACCTGGACAAAATGCACATTGGTCCCGGCGGGGAACAGCACGTGGGTTTCCAGGGCCGGGCCCAGGGTTGCCACGTCGACAGCGCCGAGGTCCGCGACAAAGAAGGTGCAATGGGGGTTGCCCATGCTGCACGCCGCCGGGTCGCCTTCGAGGGGCAAGTACAGTGTGTCCATCGACTCGGCCAGCGGCACCGCGGCCCAGCCCAGCGATGGCGCGCCCATATTCACCGACACCCGCTGCCCCGACTCACGCACACAGGTCAGCAAACCGCGGTCGGTACGCAGCACGATGGAATCGGTGCCGGCTTCATGCATCAGCCGCTCGGCCACACCGCGCGTGGCGCTGCCGCAGGTTTGCAGGGGCGTGCCATTGGGGTTCCAGAATTTGATCCGTGCGGCAGCGTCTGCGCAATCAAGCACCACCGCCAACTGATTGAAGCCGATGCCGGTGTGACGATTGCCGAGACGGCGAGCGACCTGCGCGCTGATCGGATCATCCAGACCACGGCGATCAATGATGAGGAAGTCGTCGCCATAGGCGTGCATCTTCACGAAAGACAGCGTCATGGCGTGTTCTGTGAGCGGTGACAAATCAGAGCACGCTCCCCATGGCTTTCATCAACACGGGGTCACGCCCGTAGATATCGGGCGCATACACCAACTCGCCCTGACGATCCACTTCCACGGTCCAGTACCCGAGCAACACCGGCACCGGCGTCGCCAGGCGGAATTCATGGGTCACGCCGGTGGCCAGCAATTCATCGGTGCGAACGCGCTCCGCCGGGCTCACCAGCAGGTCGCGCAGCAGCAACGGTTGTTCGACCCGCACACAACCCGAGCTGAACGCACGCGGGCCTTTGGTGAACAGCGGTTGGCTGGGCGTGTCGTGCAGGTACACCGAGTACGGGTTGGGAAAACGCAGCACGATCTTGCCCAGCGGGTTGCGCGGGCCGGCTTCCTGGCGCAGCAGGATGTTGCCGGGGCGGGCCCAGTCGATGTGTTCGGGGGCCAGCGGGCGGCCCTCGGGGTCGAGCACTTGCAGGTTCTGCTGGCGCAGGTATTCGGGGTTGAGGCGGATGGCCGGGAGTTTGTCCTCGCGCATGATGGTGGGCGGCACGGTCCAGGTCGGGTTGAGGGTCAACCGGTTGATGCGTGATTTGAGCAGCGGTGTCTGGCGTTCGGCGCGGCCGACCTGCAAGCGGGTTTGCCACACCGGGATGCCACTCTGATAGACACTCAATTGCGCGGCGGCGACGTTGACCACCACGCCTTCGGGCTCCAGGTCCTGGCTCAGCCAGCGGAAGCGCTCCAGGTTGATACGCAACTGCTCGCGGCGCACCGCCGGGCTGATGTTGAGTTCGGCCACGGTGCCGGCGCCGATCACGCCGTCGGATTGCAATGAGTGACCGACCTGGAAGGCCTTGACCGCCTTGACCAGTTCGTCGCGGTACAGCTTGCCGTTGTCCTTGGGTTCGCTGGCGAGATAACCACCACGGTAGAGGCGCCGCGCCAGTTCCGGCACGCGCGGGTCTTCCATGCCGGGGCGCAACAGCGGCCCGCCGGCGACCGCGTCCCAATGCGGTAATGGCTGCTTACGCAGCGTGGAATAGACGTTGCGCAGGCTGCGGTATAAATCCGTGCTGGGCCGGGCCTGGTCGAAGGCTTGCGCCATGTCGTGCAGCCCGGTGGCGGCGAAGGCCAGCACCTCGGTGTCCAGGTCGCGAGTGGGCGGCTGGAAATGCCACAGCGGTTCGAAGCGCGATTGCTGCAGGCGTCCGTAATGCAAATCCTGCAGGGCTTGCAGGTACTGTTCGCTGCTGCCGATATCGCTGCACAGCACGTTGTCCGTGGCGTTCGCCGGGGGCAGGCTATAGTGGGTGGGGTCCAGGCCGTCGTCGGCCAGCATCAGCAACTGCGCTTGCAGTGCCTGGCGGCGTTCGGCGACCCACAGCGGCACATCGCCCTGCTGCCGATAGAACGCCTGCAGACGCGCCAATGTCGCCGCGTCGATGCGCGACGCAAGGCTGGGGCACACGCTGGGCAACTGCGCGAGGGCCTGTTGGACCGGGCTGGCTGGAATCACCGGTAACGTGCCCATCGGTACTTCGTCGGCTGTAGCGACCAGCGGTGCAACGAGCAAGCAAATGCTCAAGTAACATGCGTGTTTTTTGAACAATAGCTTTGCTCCAATCCACAGTGGGGGGATGTACTGTAGATGCTGACTTTTATGTGCCGCCTCGGCCTGATGACCTTGACCGTGGCTACGCTGAGCACCGTTGTGCTCGCCGCCGACGGCAACCCTGTTTCCTTGTATAGCAGCCTGGCGCGCTCGGCTCCAGAACTCAATCCCACTGTACTCAAAAGCGCGCTGAACGCGGTGCAGTGCGCGGTCAATAATGGTGAAGAGCGTTCCGAGCGCCTGGCCGTGATTGACTATTCCCAGCCTTCGACCGCTCGTCGGCTATGGATTTTCGATTTACGCAAAAAGACCCTGGTGCTGCGCGACCTGGTGGCCCACGGGGCGAAGTCCGGGGAAAACTTCGCCACCCAGTTCTCCAATCGTGAAGGCAGCCACCAGTCCAGCCTGGGCCTGTTCCGTACCCAGGAAAGTTACCTGGGCACCCATGGCTATTCGTTGCGCATGGACGGCCTGGAGCCGGGCTTCAATGATCAGGCGCGCGACCGTGCCCTGGTGATTCACGCCGCCGACTACGTCAACCCATTGTGGAGCAAGCGCGAAGGCCGTATCGGCCGCAGCCAGGGCTGCCCGGCAGTGCGCCCGCAGGTGGCGCGCCAGGTGGTGGACAAACTCAAGGATGGGCAGTTCATGTTCTCGTGGTACCCGGACCAGCGCTGGCTGAAGTCTTCGACCTACCTCAACTGCAAACCCCAACAGGTGGCGAGTAGTCGTACAATCCGTGGCGGTTAGCCTGTCCCCACCGATAAAGAGAGCGTCGCATGCTTCTACATAAGTCCACCTGGATCGAGATCGGGCAGTTTCTGGAGCGCAGCCGCACGGTGGTGATCCCGATCGGCTCGAATGAGCAACACGGCCCCACCGGCCTGCTGGGCACCGACTGGATGTGCCCGGAAATCATCGCCCACCAAGCGCAGCTACACGCAGACATCCTGATCGGCCCGACCTTCAATATCGGCATGGCCCAGCACCACCTGGGTTTTCCCGGCACCATTTCACTGCGCCCTTCCACCTTTATTGCCGCGATTGGCGACTGGGTGCGTTCGCTGGCCGGGCATGGTTTCGAAAAGATCATGTTTCTCAATGGCCATGGCGGCAACATCGCCACGATCGAAGCGGCGTTTTCCGAGCTGTATGCCGCCGCCAGCTTCGCCCGCCAACCGGCCGGGTTTGCGCTGAAACTGGTGAACTGGTGGGATCTGGAAGGCGTCAACGAGCTGGCTCACCGGCAGTTCCCGGTCGGCCACGGCAGCCATGCCACGCCGTCGGAAATTGCCGTGACGCAATGGGCTTATCCGGAGTCGATCAAGTCTGCCGATTATTCGCCGCAGATCGCCAACACCGGGCCGATCCGTGAAGCGTTGGACTTCCGCGCGCGCTTCCCCGACGGGCGCATGGGCTCGGACCCGGCCCTGGCGACCGTGGAGAAAGGCGCTGAATTGGTGGCGTTGGCGGCTCAAGGGCTGGTCAAGGTTGTCGACAGCTTCAGCCACGAAGCAACCCCTTGAGCCAACCCTCGTGCCCACCGAGTTATGGGTGGCCTGCGGTTACTTGCACTCTTGCGCCGTCAATTCCAGGCGCGACGGCGTGATGGTCGACGCGAGCGGCTTGCGCTCATACAGGAACACCTTGGTGCCGTCCTGGCTCTTGTAGGCCTCCAGTACATCATCGGCGGCAACCTTGCTGGTCAACACCACCTTGGCGTGGCGCGAATTCTGCGTCACGGTCGAGGTGAGGTTGTGTTTTTCAAGCTTGGGCAACACGCATTGCATATAACCTTCGGGGGTCTTGGCGGTATGCAGGGTCAATGTCGGAGCATTCGGAGCGGAAACACAACCGGCCAGTAACAAAGAAGCGACAGCCAGGGCCGGGGCAAAAAAAGAGCGCATAGAAATCCTGAATATATAAAAGGAAAAGTTCACATCAACCCGCTCGGACTAATGCCTTGAGCGACGCATCAAATTGTTTCAAGGCATCGAGCTGTACATCGCGCTGCTGCTCGATCTGCGCGGCAATCTCCGGGGCCGCCTTGTCATGCGTCCACACCGACGGCACTTGCTTATGCACCGAGCCTTCGGCCTTGGCGATGTACTGCAGGTCCGCGTCATAGAAGCGCGCGATAAAATGCGCCTCGACCAGGTCGTTACGCGGGGTCAACAGTTGGTTATGGGTGTCGAGCATCACCACCACATCGGGGTGAGCCTGCACGAGCGCATCCAGCGTGTCGTAAACGGTCACCGACAAAAACGTGCCTTGCAACGAATTCATCAACCAGTCAATCGCCAACTCAGGGTCGGAACTGTTGACGAACGCTGCACGGATGCGCCCATCAAGGGCATCTCTGGCGCCATTCAAGGCTGTGGCGTGGTAGCGTTCAAGGTAGCTGAGGTTGTCGACCGTATTTTCGCTGTACAGCACCCCCACTGACTGCTCGTGCCGCAGCGAGTCTACGCTACCGCCGAGTGACAGCAAATGGCCTGTACGCAGTTCATCGGCGATTACCGGGTTGATCATGACCACAGTGCTCATCATCAGGGTCATTAAAGCCAGTTGAATAAACGTCCTCATCGCGCGATTTCCTTGAACTGCGTCTCGATGGGGAGATTTTCCGCCTTTGTGGAAAAAACAGAACTTGCAATCTTTGATGCTGACTATTATCTGAATCAATAGTGCTTACATAAAATCTATAAGGACCACGCTATGAAACCCCACCAGAAAACCTTCGACCGCATCCGCGAAGCCGTATTGCCGGATTTTCGCGATCGGGTCGCCGATTACCTGGTTGTCTATGAAGACGTGCTGCTGGACGAGGCCGCCGACCCGGACCAGGCCTACGCCATCGCCCAGCAATTGCTCGGTTACCTGCGCGGTTTGAACACCACCCGCGTGCTGGGCATGGCGGACTGGGAAGAGCTGGACCGACGCGTCGCGCAGGAATGGCCTAAAGCGCGGGCCTTGGCAGATTGACCCATTCCTGCACCGATGGCCGCTGCCATTGGCGCTGTGCATAGCTCAGCAAGTCGGCCGGCACAGGGTCGCCGTTGAGGATCAGGCGGTTGAGCATCACCGCCAGGTCCACATCGGCAATTGACCACTCCCCGAACAAGTACGCCGGATTCCCCGCCAACAGCACCTGCGCCGCACCGATCAAGCGATGGGCGGCAGCTTCGGCCAATGGCGACAACGGCGGCATCTTCTGCCCATAGAACACCACCAACGTCGAACGCTCCTGGCGAATCGGCAGCAAATCGCTGCGCAACCACGCCTGGACCTGCCGCGCCCGCGCCCGCTGCTTCGGATCGGCCGGGTACACCGCCGTTCCGGGGTAGGCCTCGTCGAGGTATTCGCTGATCGCCGAGGACTCCGACAGGGAGAAATCACCGTCCACCAGCGTCGGCACGCGTTGGGTCATGGACAGTTGGGCAAAGCCCGCCGTCTGGTGTTGCGCGGCGTCGAGGTCGAGGGGCACGGTGTCGAACGCCAGGCCTTTTTCGCGCAGGGTGACGAACACCGACATCGCGTAGGGGCTGGTGAACAGCGAATCAACGTAGAGGCGCAGCGCAGCTTGGTTCATGGTGGATCTCCTTGAGTGAAACCCCACGCTACGAGATCGGCGGCAATAAAGACAATGCGCAGTTTTTATGGGGGCATTCCCCGGCGGAATAGCGCCTCAACCGGCAAACCCGCCCTGCTCCAGAAAGGCCCGTTCCGCCTCCGTGGTCGTCCTGGCCAGCACCTCATTGCGGTGGGGAAAGCGCCCGAAACGTTCGATGATCCGCGCGTGTTCCTTGGCCCAACGGTAAGTGTTGGCATCCAACTGCTGGTTGAGGAGCAGGGAGCGTTGCTGGTCTTGCGCGTCTTCGGAATGTTCAAACGGCAGATAGCAAAACGCACGCAATGCCGGTTCGACCAATTGATCCAGCCCAGCATCCACCATGCGCCGCGCATACAGGCGCGCCAACGGGTCCGTGGCAAACATATGCGCCGTGCCGCGAAACGCGTTGCGCGGGTACTGATCGAGCAGGATCAGCAAGGCCAGCGCACCTTGCGCCGAGTCCAGCCAGCCCTCCAGCTCACGCCGCGCCGCTTGCAGATGAGTTGCGTTGAAGGTGTCGCGAAACGCCGCGTCGAACGCGGCGTCCTTGGCGAACCAACGCTTGGGGCCGGCCTGCGTCCAGAAATCGACGACGGTGTGCGGGGTGTCGTTGTGTGGTTTGCTCATGATCAGCCTCTCCCGATGCCAGGCGCGAACCTGTTCGCTCTCGATGACTTCGCGCAGCGGCGCGCGCATACGTTATAGGATAACATTCGCTTTCCATCCTGCCCTTTGTGATCCACGCCCATGACCGACGCTGCTCCCCTGCGCCAACGCCTGCTTTCCATCGACGCCCTGCGCGGCCTGGTGATCCTGTTCATGCTGCTGGACCACGTGCGCGAAACCTTCCTGCTGCACCGTCAGGTCAGCGACCCGATGAGCCTCGATAGCACCGAGCCCGCGCTGTTTATCAGCCGTACCCTCGCCCACCTGTGTGCGCCGGTGTTTATGTTGCTCACCGGGCTGTCCGCCTGGTTGTACGGGCAAAAATACCAGGGCCGTGGCGATGTGTCGGCCTTTCTGTTCAAGCGCGGGCTGTTCTTGATCGCGCTGGAGTTCAGCCTGGTCAACTTTGCCTGGACCTTCCAACTGCCGCCCAGCGTCATCTACCTGCAGGTGATCTGGGCGATTGGCCTGAGCATGATCGCCCTCGCCGCGCTGCTGTGGTTGCCGCGCCCGCTGCTGATCAGCTTGGCACTGGTGATCATGGCCGGGCATAACCTGCTGGATCCACTGCATTTCGCTCCAGGGACAGCACTGCAGACTGTGTGGGCGCTCCTGCATGAGCGTAGTTGGATCGAGGTGTCCGATCACCTGCGATTGCGCATCACGTACCCGGTGTTGCCATGGATCGGTGTGATCGCGCTGGGTTACGGCCTGGGCCCATGGTTTGCCACGGCCATGGCGCCGGCCCTGCGCCAGCGTTACCTGTTGCGGGCGGGGCTCGGTGCGTTGCTGGGATTCGTGGTGTTGCGGGCGGCCAATGGCTATGGCGAGCAGCCGTGGCACGCGTATGACAGCGGCGTGCTGACGTTGATGAGCTTTTTCAATGTCACCAAGTATCCGCCGTCGCTGCTGTTCCTCGCGTTGACGCTGGGCATTGGCCTGTTATTGCTGCTGGCGCTTGAACGCGTGGGGCAGCGGCGCTGGATCGGCGTGCTCGCGGTATTCGGCGCAGCCCCGATGTTCTTTTATCTGTTGCACCTGTATGTGCTGAAGATGCTCTATGTCGCGTGCGTGGCGCTGTTGGGCCTCAACCATGGCGCCTACTTCGGCTTCGACGGTGTTGGCGCGGTATGGCTGGTCGCGCTGCTCTTGCCGATGGCGCTGTATTGGCCGGTGCGCTGGTTTGCCGGGCTGAAGGCGCGGCGGCGGGATGTGGCGTGGCTTAAATACCTGTGACCTGTCACTGCGCCTGCGGTGAAAGGGCGCAAGCGCCCTCCCACCTTGTCAGGCCGTGTTACGCCAGTTCGGCGCGCAGTTGCCGCGCCGCCGCGACCATATGGATCAGGGCCGCTTCCGTCTCCGGCCAGCCGCGCGTTTTCAAGCCGCAGTCGGGGTTCACCCACAAGCGTTCTGCCGGAATGCGTTTGGCGGCCTTGCGCAGCAGGTTGGCCATTTCCGAGGCGTCCGGCACCCGCGGCGAGTGGATGTCATAGACGCCCGGGCCGATGTCGTTCGGGTAGGCGAAAGCTTCGAACGCGTCCAGCAGTTCCATGTCCGAGCGCGAGGTTTCGATGGTGATCACGTCGGCATCCATCGCCGCGATGGACTCGATCACATCGTTGAACTCGCTGTAGCACATGTGCGTATGGATCTGGGTTTCGTCACGCACGCCGCAGGCGCACAGGCGGAACACTTCGGTGGCCCAGTCCAGGTAGTGCTGCCACTGCGCCTGGCGCAACGGCAAGCCTTCACGGAACGCGGCTTCATCGATCTGCACGATCTGGATGCCGGCGGCTTCCAGGTCGACCACTTCGTCACGGATCGCCAGGGCGAGTTGACGCGCCTGCACTTCACGGCTCACGTCTTCACGCGGGAAGGACCACATCAGCATGGTCACCGGGCCGGTCAGCATGCCTTTCATCACCTTGCGGGTGAGGCCTTGGGCGTAGCGGATCCACGCCACGGTCATCGCCTGCGGGCGGCTCAGGTCGCCGAAAATCACCGCCGGTTTCACACAGCGTGAACCGTAGCTCTGCACCCAGCCGAAGCGGGTGAAGGCGTAGCCGTCCAATTGCTCGGCGAAGTACTCGACCATGTCATTACGCTCGGCTTCACCATGCACCAACACGTCCAGGCCGAGGTTTTCCTGCACCTCAACGGCGTGACGAATCTCGCTGTGCATCGCCTCGACGTATTCGGCTTCGCTCAACTTGCCTTGTTTGTAGGACTGACGCGCCAGGCGGATCGACGCGGTTTGTGGGAACGAACCGATGGTGGTGGTCGGAAACAGCGGCAACTTGAGACCGGCGCGTTGTGTCTCGATGCGCTGGGCAAACGGCGACTGGCGCTGGCTGTCCTGAGCGGTGATCGCCGCCACGCGGGCTTGCACCGCCGGTTTATGAATGCGCGGCGATGCGGCACGGGCCGCCTGTACGGCGCGGCTTTCGGCGAGCGCGGCGAGCACGTTCGGCGCGTCGGGCTGGTCGACGGCCTGGGCCAGCACGGCCACTTCGGCGCACTTCTGGACGGCGAACGCCAGCCAGCTTTTCAACTCGTTATCGAGCTGGTCTTCACGGCCCAGGTCGACCGGGCTGTGCAACAACGAGCAGGACGGCGCCACCCACAAGCGATCGCCCAATTTTTCATGGGCGTGCCGCAAGGTGGCCAGGGCATTGTCCAGGTCGCAACGCCAGACGTTACGCCCGTTGACGACCCCAAGGGACAACACCTTGTAGGCCGGCAGGCGGTCGAGAATGGTCGGGTACTGCTCCGGTGCGCGCACCAGGTCGATGTGCAGGCCATCCACCGGCAGGTTGGCGGCCAGGCCGAGGTTTTCTTCCAGGCCACCGAAGTAAGTCGCGACCAGCTTTTTCAGCGGGTCACGCTGGATCAGGTTGTAGGCACGCTCGAAGGCGTTTTTCCAGGCTTGCGGCAGGTCGAGTACCAGAATCGGCTCGTCGATCTGCACCCACTCCACGCCCAGGTCAGCCAGGCGCTGGAAGATCTGGCCGTACAGGGGCAGCAGGCGGTCGAGCAGCTCGAGTTTGTCGAAATCGCCGCCCTTGGCCTTGCCCAGCCACAGGTAGGTCAGCGGGCCGATCACCACGGGTTTGACGGTGTGCCCCAGGTCAAGCGCCTCCTTGACCTCGTCGAAGAGCTGGTCCCAGCCGAGGTGGAAGTGCTGGTCGACGCTGAACTCAGGCACCAGGTAGTGGTAGTTGGTGTCGAACCATTTGGTCATTTCCTGGGCGTGCGCCCCGCCGCAGCAATTGTCACTGACGCCACGCGCCATGCCGAACAGGGTCTGCAAGGTGGCTTTGCCATCGGCCGGGCGGAAACGCTCAGGGATCACACCGAACATCAGCGAATGGGTGAGTACCTGGTCGTACCAGGCAAAATCACCGACGGGCAACAGCTCGATGCCAGCCTGTTTTTGCAAGGCCCAATGCGCCTTGCGTAAATCGCGGCCGACAGCGTGCAGGCCGGCTTCGTCGAGTTCGCCCTTCCAAAACGCTTCCTGCGCTTTTTTCAGTTCACGATCGCGTCCAATGCGCGGAAATCCGAGGGAATGAGCGACTGCCATGACTTACAACTCCACTGTAGGTAGTAATGGCAGCCATTGTCGGCAGATGACGATAGTGAGACAAACTCATTTTATTCCTGATGATCACAAGATCTACTCATGTTAATAAAGCCAGACGCGCTCTCGTCGCCTGAACACCTGACCCTTGTAGGAGCGAGCTTGCTCGCGAAGAACCCAAGTGCGCCGCGCCGCGTACCGTCAGGCAGCCCGCATGATCGTTGGCGTTCTTCGCGAGCAAGCTCGCTCCTACAGGCTGTTACATCAATGGAATCGAATAGCTCACGAACAGCCGATTCTGATCCTGGTCCCGCGCGACCTCACTGCGCGACATACCGTTGCGCCAGCCGAACCCGACGTTCTTGAAGGTGCCGCTCTGCACCACATAATCCAACGAGATATCCCGTTCCCACTCGCTGGCGTTGTTCCCGCTGGCGGTGAGGATATGGTCGCCTTTCAAATACATCATCGACGCCTTCAAGCCCGGCACGCCCAACGCCGCGAAGTCATAGGCGTACTGCGCAAAGGCCGTGCGTTCGCCGGCCTGGATAAAGGTTTGCACCGTCCGGTCGGTGTAGAGGTACAGGCTGGAGCCGCCCTCCCCTTTGTTCACCAGGCCGCCCTGGTTGAGTTGGGCAAAGTTGCTGTCATCGGACACTTGCTGGTAACCGGCAGTAATCGCGTGAGACCCCAGGGAGTAGATGAAGGCCGCACTCCAGGTGTTGTTGTCGATTTCACCGCTGCCGTTTTTGGTATAGCCGCTGAACTTGTAGCCTTCGGCGCGCCCGGCGGCGCTGCTGTTTTTGCCGTCGGAGGTGGTCTTGAAGTAACGCAGGTCGGTTTTCAACGAACCGTAGTCGCCCAGCGGCAATACATGAATCAAGCCGGCAAAGTGTTGTTGGTAATAGTCTTCGAGGTTGGCGTAGTAGTACTGGACCATCAGGTCCTTGGTCAGTTGGTAGTCGGCACCGGCGTAGGTGAATTTATTGCTTTCCTGGGTGCCGCCCGCCGCCGCCAGGCCGCTGCGGTCGCTGGAGCCGCGCCCGGTGGTGTGTTGAAGCTGACCGCCGATCAGGGTCAGGTTGTCGATGTCTTTGCTGGTGACCTGCCCGCCTTCGAACGATTGCGGCAACAGGCGGCCATCGTTGCTCACCAGAATCGGCAGGTTCGGGCGCAGGTAGCCGTAGCGCGCTTCTGTCTTGGCGAAGCGTGCCTTGGCGGTGGCGCCGCCGCGAGCCCAGTTGTCCACGGCCTTGCCGTCGTCGGTAGGGATCATCGAGCTGCCCACATGGCGCCCAGCGCTGCTGTCGAGGGTCATGCCAAGCATGCCGACCGCGTCCAGGCCAAAGCCAACGGTGCCGTCGGTGAAGCCCGATTGGTAATTGAGTATGAACGCCTGGCCCCACTCTTCAGTCTTCGACGGTGCGGCGCTGCCGTCACGGTTGTCGTTGTTGAAGTAGAAGTTGCGCATGCTCAAGTTGGCTTTGCTGTCGCTCAAGAAATCGGCCGACGCCAGGGGGCTCAGGGCGATGCCCAGGCTGCCGGTCAATAGGCTTAATACATTCAAAGTAGCTTTCATCAGGACGAACTCCGGCGCGGAATCCAAGTTCCGGGCGCTAAAAATGGACAGCAGGAAGCACACGGCCACACGTGAGTTGGCCGTTGCGTTAACTAACGTTCAGTTACTTGGTTGGGTGAAGTGAACCTCCGTAAAACCTCAGTCAATCAATCCATGAGCGTCATAAAACGGATATGGCCCCGGGTAGTCCCCGAATACGCCGTTGTGGCTGACCAACCCTTGTTGCGCATCCCAGCGATGCAACAAGTAACCCGCCGGTTCCAGGTTGAAATGCGCCGGTGCGGCGTCTTGCAGGTCCAGCACGATCTGATGGGACGTGCCAGGGCATACACAGCTCAAACTGCCGCCGAAACGCCGCTGCATCGACCGGTGCAAATGCCCGCACAGCAAGCGTTCCACCTGCGGGTGGCGCGCCACGATGGTTTCGAGGGCGGCGGCATTGATAAAGTGCTCGCGGTCCATATGGCCGATGCCGCTGATAAACGGCGGGTGATGCAGGATCAGCACGGTCGGCGCTTGCGGACGCAGTGCCAACTGTTGGTCGAGCCACTGCAACTGGCTGTCCAGCAGTTGGCCGCCATGGCCGCCGGGGATGGTGGAATCGAGGCCGATCAGGCGCAGGGGGTGGGCGTCGACCACCCAATCCAACGGGCCCGCCGCCGAACTCGGCAAGTAGGTGTGATCGCGGAACGCATCCAGCAACGGCCCGCGCGTGTCATGGTTGCCGGGCACCAGGTAGCAAGGCATCTGCAGGCGCGCCAGTTCAGGGTGCAGCACGGCGTATTCATCGGCGCGGCCGAAGTCCACCAAGTCGCCGCTGATCACCACGATATCGGGGCGTGGGTGGCTGGCGTTCAGATGGTCGACGGCACGGCGCAGCGCGCCCAAGGTGTCGACCACGCCGTAAGTCAGGCGCTGGCCGGCTTTAAGGTGCAGATCGCTGATCTGCGCAACAAGAAACGGACGGTTCACAAGGCAACTCTCACGCATTCAGGGTGAACAACATGTGCGGCGCGATGGCCAAGGCAATTGGCGCGCCGACGGCGTACAGCTGGTTGTCGCTGCTGTCGACCAGCAACGGTTGCGGGCCGCCCACATCCACCAGCAGGCGGCTTTGCGCGCCCTGGAAAAACTGCGCCAGCAGATGGCCGTGCAGATGCCCTTCGTGTTCCATCACCCGCAAGTGTTCGGGGCGGCAGTACACGGTGCCGGGCAACTGCGCTGCATGCCACGGCAATTCGCCGCCGCAGACTTTCAAACCATGGGGCGACGGCTCAATGACCTGGAAGGCATTCAGGTTGCCGACAAAGCCTGCGACGAAGGCGTTGGCCGGCTTCTGGTAGATGTCCCGCGGGCTGGCCAGTTGCGCGACGCGGCCGTGTTCCATCACCAGGATGCGATCCCCCAGGGCCATGGCTTCGCCCTGGTCGTGGGTGACAAACACCGAGGTGATACCGAGGCCGCGCAACAGTTGGTTCAACTCACTGCGCAGGCGCTCACGCAATTGCGCATCGAGGGCGGCCAGGGGTTCGTCCAGCAACAGCACCTTGGGGCGCGGCGCCAACGCACGGGCCAAGGCCACGCGCTGGCGTTGCCCACCCGACAGTTCATGAATGCTGCGCTTGCCGTGGTGTTGCAAACCGACCAGTTCCAGCAGTTCCTCGCAGCGCTTGTTGCGCTCCGCTGGCGACATGCCGCGAATCTTCAGGCCATAGACGATGTTCCCGGCCACATCCAGGTTGGGAAACAGCGCATAGTTCTGGAACACCATGCCCACATCGCGGCGCTCGATGGGCAGGCGCGTGACGTCCTGGTCGCCGAAGAACACCTGGCCCACATCCGGGCGCTCCAGGCCGGCGATCAAGCGCAACGTCGTGGTTTTGCCACAACCGGACGGGCCGAGGATGGCCAGGGTTTCGCCGCCTTCGACGGTCAGGTCCAAGTCATGCACGGCGACGGTGCCGTCGGCGAACGCCTTGCGGCAACCTTGCAGGCGGATAGTGATAGCGGTCATCGACGCTCTCCACGGGACAAACGGGCACTGATGGCCTGCAACGCAATCAGCAGCGGCACGATCATCAGCAAAAAGATAAGGGTGTAGGCGCTGGCGATTTCCAGGCGCGCCGAGGCGTAGCTGTCGGCCAGGCCCACCGGCAGGGTCTTGGTCATGGGCGTATGCAGCATCCAGGTCAGGTTGAATTCACCCAGCGACAAGGTGACCACCATCAGCACACCGGCGAGAATGCCTGCCCGGCAGTTGGGCACCACCACGCTGAAAAAGCGCTTGATGGGACCTGCCCCCAGGCTCGCCGCCGCTTCCTCCAGCACCGGCAGTTGCTGGCGTTGCATCACCGCCATCACCGGGCGCACCAGGAACGGCAAGGTGAACAGCACATGGCCGACCAAAATGAACAGCCAACTGCTGCGAAACGCGCCGAACTGGCCGTAGGTCAAGAGTAAGGCCAACGCGCTGGCCAGCCCCGGCATCGCCACCGGCAGCACCATCAGTTCCTCGAAGGCGCGACTGAAGCGATTGTTCATGCACACCAGGGCGTAGGCCGCCGGCACGCCGATCACGCAGACGCACACCGCGCAGGCCAGGGCCAGTTGCAGCGACAACCACACCGTCGGCGAATAGGCCTGCCAGACCTGAATCAACCAATCGAAGGTCAGGCCACTGGACAGGCCCACAAAGAAATTGCGCGTGAGCCCGGCCAGCAACGACATCAACACCGGCACCAACATGAAGGCGCACACCAGCAGGGTAAACAGCAGTTGCATCACGAACAGCGATGAGCGCTTCACAGGACAGTCCCCGCGTTTTTCACCCAGCGCCGGGTGAGCAGCAACACTGCCCAGGTCAGCGCGCCCAACACCACGGAAAGCGCCGCGGCGACGGCAAAGTTGGCGTAGTTGGTGAACACGTTGTAGATCGCCACCGGGGTCACGTTCAGCCGCGTGCCCAAGGTGAACGCCGTACCGAAGGCGCCCATGGACGTGGCAAAGCAGATCGCCCCGCAGGACGCCAACGCCGGCGCCAGGCCCGGCACGATCACATCGCACACCACGCGCCAATGCCCTGCGCCCAACGAGTGCGCGGCTTCTTCCAGGCTGCGGTCGAGGCTTTCGCACGCGGCCATCACCGTGAGGATCACCCGCGGGATCGAGAAGTACAGATAGCCGATAAACAACCCGGCCAGCGAGTAAGCGAAGATCCAGCGCTCACCGGCCAACTGCAGGCCCAGTGACGCCAGCAGACCCTGGCGCCCGGCCAACAGGATCACCAAAAAGCCCACCACGACACCCGGGAATGCCAACGGAAACGTCAGCAACGCAACCAGCGCCGAGCGCCCGAAGAACTGCTGGCGCGCCAGGAATACACCGCTGATGCCGCCGATCAGTAACGCCACGAGTGTGACGAACACCGCAAGCGCACAGGTTTGCGCCAGACTGCCTAGATACTGCGCGCTGCTGAGGACCTGCCAGTAACCGCTGCCGTTGCTGTCGCGGCTCTCGGCGCCGAGCACCATCAGGTGCGCCAGCGGCAACAGCCAGAACGCGAGCAGCACCGCAAAGGCCGGGGCCAGGGCCCAGGCGGTATGTCTTGCCGATGCGGCCACTTACTTGACCTCGTTCAGGTAACGAGCGGCAAAGGCTTCCTGCACGGCGGCCATTTTCTGGTAGTCCACCACGCCGGCGCGGGCGTAATCGCTGTCGGGCAGGAACTGCGCGGCGACTTCGGTCGGCATCTGCACCGGGCGTATCGGGCGCAGGTAAGCCTTCGCCCACAGCGCCTGGCCGGCATCGGACAGCACGAAATCCAGCACTTTTTCGCCATTGGCGCGGTGCGGTGCGTTGGCCACCAGGCTCATCACGTAGGGCACGCTGATGCTGCCTTCCTGGGGAATCACGAACGCGACGTTGGCGTTGTCTTTGTAGCGTGCGCGGTAGGCGTTGAAGTCGTAGTCCACCAGGATCGGCAACTCACCGGACAACACCCGCGCATAGGCGGTTTGCTTGGGCACGATGGGAGCGTTTTTCGCCAGTTTCTGGAAGTAGTCGATGGCCGGGGCGAAGTTGTCCAGGTCGCCGCCCAGGGCGCGGTTGATTGCCACCGCCGACACGTAGCCGACAAAAGCGCTGGACGGGTCGAGGTAGCCGACCATGCCTTTGTATTCAGGCTTGAGCAGGTCGGCCCAGCTTTGCGGCACCGGCAAGCCACCCAGCGCATCGACGTTGACCATGATGCCCAAGGTGCCGGAGTGGATCGCGAACCAGTGGCCGGTCGGGTCTTTCAAGCCGGCGGGAATCTGCTCCCAGCCTTTGGGTTTGTAGCCATCGACCACCTCGGCCTTTTGCGCCTGCAGGCCGAAGGTCACGCCGTAATACACCACGTCGGCCACCGGAGCGGCCTTCTCCGCCACCAACTGCGCCAGGGACTGGCCGGAGTTCTTGTTGTCCAGCGGCACCTGCACGCCAGTGCTGGCGGCGATGGCCTTGAGCTGGGTGCCCCAGTCGGCCCAGTCCGGCGGGCAGTTGTAGCAAATCGCCGTGTCGGCGGCCTGGGCCAGGCTGGCCATGCCGCACAACAGCACGGCAGCCAGGGTTTTACTGAATACGCGCATCAAGGGTCTCCTCATGGGGTTGAGTGCTTTCACCCGGCCGGATATGGCAAGGCAGGCAATGGGAAATCGGGGCGTTGCCGGCGATCTGCGCCAGCAACTGGTCAATCACGGTGCTGGCAAGCAAGGCGATGGGCTGCACCACGCTGCACAGCGTCGGGTGCATCTGGGTGCCGAGGGCGATGCCGTCGAAACCCATCACTGACAGTTGCTCGGGTACGTTCCAGGCGTTGCGGCGCAGCTCGGCGATCAGGCTGATCGCCAGGAAGTCGTTGGAACACACCAGCGCGGTCGGGGCATCAGGGCCGTTGAGAAACGGTGCAATGGCGGCGAACTCGGCCTGGGTGTGGGCCGGCATTTCGATCACCGGGCGGGGTTGGAGGCCATGCTCTTTCATCCCATCGCAATAACCGGCGTAACGCAGACGTGCGCGGTCGGACTGCAACGCGGGGCCGGCGACCATGCTGATGCGCCGGTGCCCCGCTTCGAGCAAATAGCGCGTTGCCTGGGCCATACCGGCGCGGTTGTCGACGGACACCGCGCTGTAGTCGGGGTTGCTGGGTTGGTGGTAGGCGAGCACGAACGGTGTCTGCTCGGTAGCCAGGCTGTGTAGCACGCTGTTGCTTTCGGCATCCGTCACCGTCAGCACCAGGCCGTCGACGCGCTGGCGCAGCAACTCTTCCACCACAATGCTTTCGCGCTCACTGCTGTAGTCGGTGGTTGCCAGCAACAGGCTGTAGCCGCGTAAACGGGCCGCTCGCTCCATGGCCTGCAATTGCTCGGCGAAGACCGGGTTGAGCAGATTGGGCACCACCACGCCGATGAGGTTGGTGGTTTGCAGGCGCAGTTGGCGGCCGAGCAAGTTAGGCCGAAAACCCAGTTCACGGGCAGCGGCGAACACCTGTTCGCGGGTCGCCGGGCGTACCTGGTCGGGAGAGGCAAAGGTACGGGCAGCGGTCGCACGGGAGACCCCGGCCAGCCGTGCAACGTCTTTCAAATCAGTCATGGTCACTCGCTTGAGATCGATCTCATTGGCGAGGACATTAGCGACGCAATGTGGCAGGAACGTGGTGGACAGATGACGGTTTGATGTCAGCGCCCTGGACACACCCCTCCCACATTGGGTCGATGCATGCCGTTGGAGAGTCATATTCCGGGGCTATGCTTGGAAACCCGACGCGCAAAATCCGCCCGCTAACCTTTCGATCTGCTCCAAGTGCGGGCACAATGCGTGTCCTTTTTTGGCAGGCACCGCCGCAGGCTCTCAAAAATGATCAAAACGCCGTACTACCTCATCGATAAACAGAAACTTCTGATCAACATGCAGAAGATTGCTTACGTGCGCGAACAGTCCGGCGCCAAAGCGTTGCTGGCGCTCAAGTGCTTTGCCACCTGGTCGGTGTTTGACCTGATGCAGCAATACATGGACGGCACCACGTCGTCGTCGCTGTATGAATTGAAGCTTGGTCGCCAGAAATTCCAAGGCGAGGCGCACGCCTACAGCGTGGCCTGGGCCGACGATGAAATCGAAGAGATGCTGGAAAACTGCGACAAGATCATCTTCAACTCCATCAGCCAACTGCAGCGTTTTGCCGAACGTAGCGAAGGCAAGACCCGCGGCCTGCGCGTCAACCCGCAGGTGAGCAGTTCGGATTACCTGCTGGCCGACCCGGCGCGTCCGTTCAGCCGCTTGGGCGAATGGGACCCGGTGAAGATCGAAGGCGTGATCGAGCAGATCTCCGGTTTCATGTTCCACAACAACTGCGAAAACGACGACTTCAGCCTGTTCGACAAGATGCTCGGCACCATCGAAGAACGCTTCGGCGCGCTGCTGCACAAGGTCGAGTGGGTCAGCCTCGGCGGCGGCATCCATTTCACCGGTGAAGACTATGCCGTGGACGCATTCTGTGCGCGCTTGAAGGCGTTCTCCGAGAAGTACGGCGTGCAGGTGTACCTGGAACCCGGCGAAGCGGCGATCACCAACAGCGCCTCGCTGGAAGTCACCGTGCTCGACACGCTGTACAACGGCAAACACCTGGCCGTGGTCGACAGTTCCATCGAAGCCCACCTGCTGGACCTGCTGATCTACCGCCTCAATGCCAAGCTGGCGCCGAGCACGGGTGAACACACCTACATGGTGTGCGGCAAATCCTGCCTGGCCGGGGACATTTTCGGCGAGTATCAATTTGATCGTCCGTTGGCCATCGGCGATCGGCTGTCGTTCATCGACACCGCGGGCTACACCATGGTCAAGAAAAACTGGTTCAACGGCCTGAAAATGCCGTCCATCGTAGTGAAACAACTCGACGGTACAGTCGAGGTGGTTCGTGAATTTGGTTACGACGACTACCTGTCCAGCCTTTCGTAAGCTGGCGGATAAAGGAGAGATAAAGCAATTGAAAAAGAACGTTCTTATCATTGGTGCAGGAGGTGTCGCCAAGGTGGTGGCCCACAAGTGTGCGCAGCACAACGACGAACTCGGTCGTATTGCTATTGCGTCGCGCAACATCTCCAAATGCCAGGCCATCATCGACAGCGTCAAGGCCAAGGGTAGCCTCAAAGTACCCGCCGACATCCAAGCCTTCGCGCTGAACGCCCTGGACGTGGAAGCGACCAAGGCCCTGATCCGCGAGACACAATCGCAGATCGTCATCAACGTCGGCTCCGCCTTCCTCAACATGTCGGTGCTGCGTGCCTGCATCGATACCGGCGTGGCTTACCTCGACACCGCCATCCACGAAGAGCCGGGCAAGATCTGCGAGACCCCGCCGTGGTACGGCAACTACGAATGGAACCACCTGGAAGAGTGCAAACAGAAGAACATCACCGCCATCCTTGGCGTGGGCTTCGACCCGGGTGTCGTCAACGCGTATGCCGCGCTGGCGCAGCAACAGCATTTCGACCGCATTGATTCGATCGACATTCTCGACGTCAATGCCGGCTCCCATGGCAAATACTTCGCCACCAATTTCGACCCGGAAATCAACTTCCGCGAATTCACCGGACAGGTGTGGAGCTGGCAGAACAGCCAGTGGACCAGCAACACCATGTTCGAAGTCAAACGTACCGACGACCTACCTGTGGTCGGTTCGCAGAACCTGTACCTGACCGGCCACGATGAAGTTCACTCGCTGTCGAAAAACCTCGACGTGCCCAACGTGCGTTTCTGGATGAGCTTCGGCGAGCATTACATCAACGTGTTCACCGTGCTGAACAGCCTCGGCCTGCTCTCCGAAAAGCCGGTCACCACCGCCGAAGGCCTGCAAGTGGTGCCGTTGAAAGTGGTCAAGGCCGTGCTGCCCGACCCGTCTTCGCTCGCCCCCGGCTACACCGGCAAGACCTGCATCGGCGACCTGGTCAAAGGCACCAAGGACGGCCAGCCGCGCGAGGTGTTCATCTACAACGTGGCCGATCATGAAGAAGCCTACGCCGAGACCGACAGCCAGGGCATCTCCTACACCGCCGGCGTGCCGCCGGTCGCCGCTGCGCTGCTGGTAGCGCGTGGTGAGTGGGATGTGAAGCGCATGGCCAACGTCGAGGAACTGCCGGCTGAGCCGTTCCTGAAAGCGCTGGACGTGATGGGCTTGCCGACTCGGATCAAAGACGAGCACGGCGATCGGGCCTGGGATGCGATTGCCTGACAGGCGATAGCAGACCGAACCAAAATGCGGGAGGGGGCTTGCCCCCGATAGCGGTAGATCAGTCACAGCTGTATTGACTGACACACTGTAATCGGGGGCAAGCCCCCTCCCACATTTGGATTCGTGATGCTTCCTGCACACACGGGAGCGGCCTCAAAACACCGACCACCCAATCCGCTCACTCAACAGTTCCAACGCCTTGATCCCCGCCAGCGAATTCCCCGCCGCGTTCAACTCCGGCGACCACACGCACACCGTGAACTGCCCCGGCACCACCGCGACAATACCGCCGCCGACCCCGCTCTTGCCCGGCAAACCCACGCGATAGGCGAAGTTCCCCGCCTCGTCATACAGCCCGCTGGTGGCCATGATCGAGTTGACCTGCTTGGTCTGGCGCGCAGTCAGGATCTGCTCACCGCTGTGGGCACTCACCCCCTCGTTGGCCAGGAAACTGAACGCCCTGGCCAGGTCCAGGCAGCTCATCTGCAACGCGCAGTAGTTGAAGTAGCTGTGGAGCACCGCGTCGACGTCGTTATGGAAGTTGCCGAACGACTTCATCAGGTAGGCCATGGCCGCGTTGCGCGCGCCGTGTTGCGCTTCCGATTCGGCGACGACGCTGTTGACCAGGATCTGCGGGTTGCCCGACAGGCGCCGCACAAAGTCGCGCATCGACAGAATCGGCACGGCAAAGCGTGACTGGTTGATATCGCAGATCACCAGCGCGCCGGCATTGATAAAGGGGTTGCGCGGGCGGCCGCGTTCGAATTCCAGCTGCACCAGGGAGTTGAACGGTTGCCCCGAGGGCTCGTGGCCCAGGCGCTCCCAGATGGTTTCGCCGCCGTGGTCGATGGCTTGCACCAGGCTGAACACCTTGGAAATACTCTGCACCGAGAACAGGGTATCGGCATCTCCGGCGCAGTAGGCTGCGCCGTCGTTGCCGTACACGGCAATCCCCAGTTGATCGGCGGGCACGTCGGCCAGCGCGGGAATGTAGTCGGCGACGTTGCCGAGGCCGATCAGTGGACGAACTTCGTCGAGAATCGACTCCAACAGCGCCTGCATGTCTTGTCCTGTCATCGTTCTTTGAATCAGTGGTAAGCGGGGCGCGGAGGATACTTCAATGCGCTCGGCAGTCCCACTGGCGGGAGGCGGTGCATGGCTTAGAAATACGTTACATCCGACACCTGCTCATCCAGCACATCCCGCGCCAGCGCCCACGCCTGGTCATTGGACGCCACCATCAGCAGCGGATAACCCCAGGCATTGCCAAACGTCGCGGCGAACGGCTTGAGTGCCCGGCGCTTGGCCGCGCAGGGCTCCACCTGGATCATGCCTTTGACATACGCACGCAGGGCCTGCCGGTGTGTCTTCATCCAGTGCGAGGCGTGCTCGCGCTCTTCGTAGGAGTGCGCGTGATTCAGTTCGTCCAAGGCTTTTTCATACAGCAACACAAAAGATTGCTGACGTGCCAGCAGGCCTTCGAACATCACGAAGCTGTCCTGCGACCCGCCTTCATTCGGCGCATCAAAAACGATCTTCACCACGGGAAATGCTGAACTGTCGAGTCGCATGGCAGAGTTCCTTAATGAGAGGGAGTCTCACTATAAGGCTGGCGAAGCTGGACGGCATTGCACAGAATAGCCAGAATGTTTCGCAATTCAGCCAAGCTGCGAGCTCACCATGAAACGCCATCGCCTGGACCTGCATGATCCGTTGTTAGCCAAGGATGCCGATCTGGTCCCGCGTGCGGTGGTGGCCGTGAGCGCGACCAGTACGTCCGAGCGTTGGGAGCACGTTCAGCACACCCACCGCAAAGGCCAGTTGATGTACACGCTGCGTGGGGTGATTCATTGCGAAATCGAGGCCGGCATCTGGATTGTGCCGCGCCAGTGTGCGCTGTGGATTCCCGGCGGCATGCCCCACGCCGCGCGTGGCGCCGGCGAAGCTGAGTTGTATTGCCTGCTGATCGACCCGGAGGCTGCCGGCGCCCTGCCCTCGCAATGCTGCACCCTGTCGGTATCCGGCCTGTTGCATGAGTTGATCAGCAAGGCGGTGAGCTTCCCGCAGTTGTACGACGTGAACAGTGCGCAGGGGCGTTTGATCGACACGCTTTTGGACGAGCTGGCCCAGGCGCCCATCGAAGGCCTGCACCTGCCGATGCCCCAGGACCCGAGGCTGCGTCGCCTGGCCGACAGCCTGCTGGCCAACCCCGGCGACAAGGCCACGCTCGGCCAGTGGGCGGCGCGCATCGGCATGAGCGAGCGCAGCATGACGCGCTTGTTGCTGGAGGAGTCAGGCCTGAGCTTCGGCCGCTGGCGTCGGCAGTTGCATGTGATCCTGTCGTTGCAACGACTGGCCAGGGGCGAAAGTGTGCAGCGCGTCGCCCTGGACTTGGGCTATGAAAATGCCAGCGGTTTTATCACCATGTTCCGCAAGGCCGTGGGCCAGCCGCCAGCGCGCTACCTGGCGGGCCGTGCCGGGGTGTCGACGTCAACCGAGGCCCCGGCGGCCATCGCATTGCACTCGCTCCAGGCGCCCGATCAGCGCTGAACCGGAATGCGGATATCACCGTCCCGGCACTGGGTTTTCACACTCTTGGGGCAGCCGGCAAAACGCAGTTCCTTGCTCAGGCACACGCGCACTTCGGACAGCACCTTGCCCTTGCAGATCACCGCCACGCCATGGTTGCCCATGGCCGGGTTACTCTCGCGAAAGAGCGCCTCGATCTCCCGTGCCTCCAGGTAACCCGGCACGTTGAACGGCTGCAATTGCTGTGGGATCTGCACCGTGGCCAAGGCCGCATCGGTGGCCTGCAGGTAACGCGTGGCTTCCAGGCCGCTGCAGGTGCCATGTTTGGACCATTCATGCTTGAGCAATGCCTGCGTCGGGAATATCAACGCGCCTTTGGCCAGCTCATCCGCCGACAGCCGCGACTGCGTATCGCACGACGCCGGCCAGCCACCCCGCGCGTATTGCGGCCATAGCCCATGCAATACAAACCCGTAGCCTTTGCCGCTGCATTGCTCGTTGTTCGGGTGCGCCAGGCAGAACGTCGGCGACCACGACAGCGACAGCACATAAAAATCAAAGTCCCCCGCCGGCCGTTGCTCGCGTGGCGCCGCCTGCGTCGCCATGCTTGCCAGTACCCACCCCACGGCCAGCCAGGCTGCCTTGTATTTCATCCGTCTGTTCCTTGAAAAAAATAAGCCCGCATTGTGAGTGCAGGCCAGGGTCCGGCGAAAGTGGTGAATGCAACGCCGGCGCCAGGAAAACTACTCAGGATGATAGGGATTGCGTTGCAGCACCTTGTCCAGAATCCGGTCGGTCTTCAATGCCTCGATCGCCAGTGAGGGGTGCTCGGCTTCGCCGCGAATATGGGCGTTCATGCCCAGCACATGGTGCCACTGGATATGCGTGTGGCAAGGCACCTCCAGCACTTCGTCGACCGCCCCTTCAAGCCGCAACGGCTGGTCGTCGAACACCGCAAACGTGATCCGCCCCAGAGTGCCGATCAGCTCGACGCGATCTTCACGGCGGTCCGCGACAAAGTTCCAGCAGCCCATGCCCAGCGCACCGGAGCTGAAAGTCCAGCAGGCGGTCACCGCGTCTTCCGCCGCATACTGTCCGGCCTGTCGCGCGCTAAACCCGGCAACCTCGACAATGTCGCCGGCCAGGTACTGGAACAGATCAAAGCCGTGGCTGGCCAGGTCGGCAAAGTAGCCGCCGCCGGCAATGGCCGGGTCGGTGCGCCAATTGGCGGCACTGGTGTCTTCGATGGCTGGCGGCTTGCACAGGGACCAGGTCAGGTGACGCAGTTGGCCGATGCGCCCATCGCGCAACCAGTCGCGCACTTGCTGGAAGCGCGGCAGCGAGCGGCGATAGTAGGACACAAACAAATGCAGCCCGGCACGTTCGAAAGTGCGCTGCATCAATGCGCCCTGCTCGGCATTCAGCGCCATGGGTTTTTCGACACAACAGTGCTTGCCGGCGGCCGCGACCATCAGGCTGTATTCGAGGTGGCTGTCGGGCGGTGTAGCGATGTACACCGCGTCCACCTCAGGGTCGTTGATCAGTGCCTGGGCGTCGGTATAGAAACGGCCAATGCCGTGGCGTGTCGCATAATCGCGCACAGCCTCCTCGCGGCGCCCCATCACGGCCACCAGGGCCGAACCTGGCGCTTTGTAGAAAGCAGGTCCACTCTTTAACTCAGTGACGCTGCCACAGCCGATCATGCCCCAACGTACCGTCTTCATCTGCTCCCCTCGTGCGTTGTCGTCAATCGACCAGTATCTATATCCTCACGCAGATGCGCCACCACCACCCAGCATGACATTTGCATTACACTTTTATGACAGACATCTCGCTGCGGGGCACAGACGATGAAAATACGCGCAACGGTGATTTGCGAACACGAAGGGCATATCCTCTTCGTGCGCAAAGCCAGATCGAAATGGGCGTTGCCGGGCGGTAAGGTCGAACGCGACGAGCGCCCGGTAGGCGCCGCCGAACGGGAGCTGGAAGAAGAAACCGGGTTGAACGTCGACGGACTGCTGTACCTGCAGGAATTGAAGGCGCGCGACACGCTGCACCATGTGTTCGAGGCGTCGGTGGTGAACATCGCGCAAGCACGGCCGTGCAACGAAATCATCGATTGCCGCTGGCACGCCTACGGTGCGATGGACGAGCTGGACACTACCGATACCACCCGGCACATCGTCAAATCCTTTCTGCGACGCCTGTAGTTCCGCGCTCTGTCCGGCGACCTGTGCAGATTCTGCGTCAGGGCGCTTCACTCGAATGTGCTCAGGCAGGTTATCGACTTGCTCGCCACCGAAATCGGTAATCTCATCCAGCGAGTTGGATGGAACAGTGTGATGCTCGAGTTTGCCGAGAACATCGACGAGTTGCTCGTACCAAGCCAAGCACAATGGTCGGATGCGCGCGGAGCTTGTTGATGCCGACAACAAATCCCAGGCAAAAAAAATCCCAAGTAGCTGATGGAAACTTGGGATTTAAAAAATGCATAAACCGTGGGAGGTGAACGCCCGGCTATAGTACCGATTGCCTAATTCCGTAACAAGATGGTTTTAATCCTTTCGTCGGAATAAAACAATCGTAAGTCCTTCAATAACCACACATTTATCAAGGTATGGAGGTATATAAGTGCCACTTTTTGGTGCAAATACCATCGCGACTTTGAAGTATTATTTCCCTTTATAAAGAAGGGTTATCAATCGATCTCGGCGTCAGACTTTTCGATGACTGTCCGCTCAACTGTTTGCACGTATCGCTAAGTTCAATCCTGTTTGCCGAGGCGGCACTGGCCACGCGCTCCACTTGCCTGCAGAGAGCCAGGTACTCGACGGTCTGTTCACGCTGGCGGTCGACTTTGGCATTGAGTTGTACGAAATAGATCCCCAGCAACACCGCAACGCACAACACCGCGACTGCGAAGTAGCGCAAGCTGTCGGGCGACCGGGGCTCCGGAGGGATCATCATTTTAATGCGCCCTGCTCTTCTGGCAGCGAACGTCGGCGATCAGGAACAGCGCGGCGACATCATCCGACGTCGCCCCGGGAAAAAGCGTTTGCATACCAACCTCCTCAATGACGGGGGCAATTGTATGCAAATAGAAACACTGAGATTGTCGTGGATTTGTAAACCGCGCTGCTCGACCAGCAAGAAGCGCCTTATTTGCGCGCCACTTTGTAGCGCACGCAATCCTGATAGAAACTCTGGCGAATCGCCTCGGGCTTGAGCCGTGAACGGCTGTCATAGGTCTGCTCGGTGATGCCCATGGCCATCATCCGCATCCATGACTTGTTGAACTTGATGGTCTGGATCTTCTGCCGCGCGGCATACAGTGAAACGCCCGACAGCTTGAGTTCCTGTGCCCTGGCGGCCGTACCCGCGCCCCAACTGCACATGTACTTGTCGCCCTCGCGCAACTCCCGTGCCTGTACGGCAGCCGCGCCGCCGGCCAGGGAACAGGCGATCAGCATGATTCCTACATTGCGCATTTGCTTCCTCACCTAACCAGCTGAAAATAAAAGCGATTCTGGCGAGAATTTTGTTACAAAGGGGCCACTAAATTGCCTTATCGCACGGATTGAAGGATCGCCACAATGCGGGCTCAACTCGCCGGCCGATATCTGGAAACCGGGCAGCAAGACGAGTGGTTTTATTTGCGCGAACAATGACGGGCGGTCTCGCAATCGGTCGGATCGACTTTTTGGGTAGCCCTTTCAATTGCTTTTTCGCGGGATTTTCCCTGGGCGTGTCAGCCCCTTCTGATTTTTCCAGCCGTTCGTCCAGCGTCTTTTTTCCGCGGCAGACTCCGACGTCTTACCCTTTGCCGAGACGTCACGGATGACTAACGCTTCCCACATTGCCTTTATCACACCTGAGCTGGATGGCGTGCATCAACGCCGGGCCGAGTATCCCCAGCAGGTCAACGCCGGGTATGGCGCACTGGATTCGCTGAGGCTGACCGATGCCGCACTGGACGGGCTCCTGCCGTTCGAATGGACGCGGTGCTATCACCCCCGTGCGGTGGATGTGGACTGCGGATTGGGGGTTGGCTGGAGCCACTCGCTGGCGCATCGCCTGACGCTGACAGACGCCTCGGCGGTGTGGATCGACCATGAGCACCGATCGACCGCCCTGCCCTTGCCGACCGAGGCGCGACCGACAACCGGCAATCGCCAGGCCGACGCCGCGATCTACCTGGGCGCGCGGTCGGATGAGCTGGTGCTGTGCCAGGCATCGCGCTTCTACCACTTCTGCCACGGTGTGCTGACCGCGATCAGCGATGCCTACGGCAACCGGCTGCGAATTGTCCGCGATGTGTTGGGGCACATTGAACGCCTGGATAACGGTGTCGGTCGCTCGCTGTTTTTCCGTTATGAGCGCGGCCGCTTGGTGGCCCTCGATTATCAGGTTCAGCGGCCCGAGGGCGGTGCGGCCGGGGATTGGATGACCGAACAGACCGTGGTTTCCTACACCTATGACGACATTGGAAGACTGGTTTCGGCGACCAATGCCGTAGGGGAAAGCGAGACCTATCGGTACGACGAGCAACACTTGATCCTTGAACGCCAGTTAGCCGGCGGCGCGCGCTTCTTTTGGGCTTGGGAACGGGCTGGCAAGGCGGCGCGATGTGTCCGGCATTGGGCGAGTTTCTTGCAGATGGACACGCGGTATGCCTGGGGGGACGACGGTAGCGTGACCCTTCACAACGCCGATGGGAGCCAGGAAACCTATGTTCGGGCACGGCGGGTGCAGCGGGTGGGTCCGGATGGCGCCAAGCATTTCAGATCCTATGACGACAAGGGCCGTCTCACAGTCGAGCAAGACCCCCTCGGCGCGGTAACGGCGTATCAGTACGACGACGCTGGATGCTTGGTCGCGTTTTTTCCGGGGGAAGATGAGCCAACGTCCTACGAGTATGACAATGGATTCTTAAGAGTTGTACGTCGTGGCCAGGCAGTTTGGAACTACGCACATAACGACCAAGGCAATGTCATCCGTCAGACCGACCCCGATGGCAACGTTACCGACTATAGCTACAACCAGTATGGCCAACTGATCGGGGTTTGGTTTCCCGACCATAGCTGCCTGCGGCGGTGGTGGAATGAGCGTGGGCAGTTGCTTGAAGAACACTGGCCAAACGGCAGTGTGAAGCGCTATCGCTATGACGATCTCGGTCGGAGAGTGGCGCAGGAGGACAAGCATGGGGTGGCGACCCAGTACCAGTGGGACGGTGTCGGACGATTGGTTCGTGTGGTCATGCCCGGCGGTGGCACGCGCGAATACAGCTACAACTCCTACGGAAGAATCACCGCCGAACGCGATGAACTGGGGCACGTCACTCGCTACGAATACACCGACGGTCTGCCCCTGATCAGCCGCCGCATCAATGCGGACGGTAGCCAGGTCAACTACCGCTACGACCACATGCGATTGTTGCTCGCCGAGATCGAAAACGAAGTCGGCGAAATCTACCGCTTCGACTATCACCCCAACGGCCGGCTCCAGCAGGAAATCGACTTCGACGGCCGACGCACCGCCTATGCCTACGACCTCAACGGTCAGCTGCTGGAAAAAACCGCACACGGCACCGACGGCAGTCAGCTCGTCACCCGTTACCGGCGAGACCACGCCGGCCGGTTGGTCAGGAAAACCCTGCCCGATGGCGGCATTGTTGAATATACCTACGACCGCCAGGGCAACCTCCTCAGCGTCGACGACGGCTACCGCCCGCTTACCTACGAATACGACCCGCAAAACCGCCTGATCGCCGAACACCAGGGCTGGGGCACACTCCGTTATGGCTACGACGCCTGCGGCCGACTCAAATACCTGCGCCTGCCGGACAACAACCAGCTAGGGTTCAACCATGACAAGGGCGGCCACCTCGCGACCGTTGAACTCAATGGCGCGCTGTTGACGTCTCACCTGTTCGACGCCGGCCGAGAACACCAACGCGCCCAAGGCAAACTGCTCAGCAGTTACCAATACGATGAGCATGCACGCCTGTTCAACCATGGCATCTGCGATATCGAAGGCACTCGCTACCGCCGCCAGTACAGCTACGACAAAGCCGGCAACCTCAGGTACTTGCTCGACACCCGCAAAGGCGAGCACCGCTACCACTACGACACGCTAAACCGTCTGGTCCGAGCTGATCATTCCCAGGCCCCACAGGAACGCTTCGCCTACACGCCGGCGGGTAACCGTCTGACGCTCCAGGATGACCGCCACTACGACTACGACGCCTTTGGCAATCTCATCCGCGAACGGCGTGGCCAGGCCCACTCTGTCGTTACCGAATACCGCTACGACTGCCAGCAGCGCCTGATCGGCCTCACCCGCCCCAACGGCCAAACTGTCCACTACCGCTACGACCCGTTTGGTCGCCGCATCAGCAAAACCGTCGCCGGCACGACCACCGAGTTTTTCTGGCAAGGCGACAGACTGATCGCCGAGCACCACGCGCAACGGCATCGCAGCTACGTCTACGAACCCGACAGTGTCCGCCCACTGGCCCTGCTGGAAGGCTTCGGCCCACAGCACACCACGCCTTTCCACTACCAACTGGATCACCTTGGCACCGCGCAGGAACTCACCACCCCCGACGGCGAAATCGTGTGGTCCGCGCACTACCGCGCCGATGGCCGGACTACGCGATTGGACGTCGAAAAAATCGAAAACCCGCTGCGCTCCCAAGGTCAATACTTAGACCGGGAAAGCGGGCTGCACTACCATCGCCACCGCTACTACGATCCGGATAACGGTCGCTGCCTGACGGGTGGGCAGGATCAACGCCTATCGGTAAGCGCCCAACCCCACGGGGCGGGTCTGCAGGCGGGTGAACGCTCGCGGCGCGATCAGGCGATCAACTCCACGCCACCAACAACAACCCGGCGCCCAACAACAGGCACAACGGCGAATAAAAATACGTATCCCACCGTGCAAACCGCGAACCACCGACCTTTTTGAAAAAACCCACCAGCTCCGAATCGCCGATTGCCCTGGCAAACATGATCACGGCAATCGCGCTGATGCCCCATTGCAATGCGCCATGGGACACCGGCGAAAAATACAGCCCGGCCCGCAGGCAAACGAGCAAGGCGATTGCCACCAGGCCCATCGCCACCAGCAAGGTGCCCAATGCCGAAGGCTTGAACGCCAGGCGGGGGCCGCTGGCGAATTCGCCGGGAAGTTGAGGGATGGCGGCGAGGCTGCCGAGCTTGCCGCCGGCGGCCCAGTACAAATGCACCATGCTGACAAAGGTGAAAATACCGACGATCCATCGTGCGACGATAAAGCTCATGGCGGCCTCTCCCGGAATTTGTGCGAATTAGGATAGTCCCCCTGAGATTTTTTGCAGGCATTTCGTCGGCGGCCGATGGTAAAGTGCCACCCCATGAAAATCACCCGTGCCGACCGCTCGCTCATTGCCTGGATGCTCTACTGCAGCGTCCTGTTCAATGTGTTCGCGTGCAGCATTGGTCATGGGCAGATGGTGGGCATGCAGCTCAACGGCATCGGCGGGCAGTTCTGTACCGTCGACCCACGCACCCAGGCGCCCAAGCCGTCCACCCCCGCCGATGAAAGCCTGCCGACGCTGTCCAAGGCGTTTGGTTGCCCGCTGTGCTCGACCGGCGGCATGGGCCCGGCGCTGAACTCCAGCCTCAACGTCGCGGTGTTGCCGCAACCCCACGCACCGCCGCCGGCTATCGTACTGGCGGCTGACATTCCTGCCCGCTTCACCTGGCCCACGGCCCACCCACGGGCGCCTCCCGCCCTCGCCTGATCCTCGCGCTTTCTGATCTGCACTGACACCGTTTCCGTAAGGAAGTACGGGCGACTGTGCGTTGTTTTCAAGCAGGTTTTTCAGGATTCAAGCATGAAACATTTACCTCTGTTGGCAGGCCTGTTCGGCTGTCTGCCAGTCTGTGCCTGGGCGCTCGAACTGGCCCCGACCACCATCGATGGCGAACCCTCCCACGAACCCGGCCTGGCCCTGGACCAGTCCAGCGGCGTGGCATCGCGACTGGGGTTGAGCGTGCGCGAAACGCCCGCCTCGGTGGCGATCGCCAACCGCAATGACATCGAGCGCCATGGCGCCAAGACGTTCCGGGATGCAGCCAATACCTTGCCCGGTGTCAACGCCAGCGCACCGCCGGGGTTTGGGGGTTTTGTCTCGTATCGTGGGTTTACCAGCAGCCAGATCACCCAGATGTTCAACGGCATCAACGTCGCCACCGGCCTGGCCCGGCCGGTGGATGCGTGGATCTATGATCGGGTGGAACTGGTCGGCGGCCCCTCGTCCTTGATCAACGGCGCTGGCTCCGTGGGCGGTTCGCTGAACTACGTGACCAAGCTGGCCACCCGCGAAGAACAGGCCGCCGAAGGCCAACTGACCTACGGCAGCTACGACACCGCCGGCATGGCATTCGGCCTGAACCACGCGCTGACCGACCCCAGCGCCGACGTGCAGCATTACGCACGCCTGGACGTCAGCCGCAACACCAACCACAGCTACATCGACCGCGACCAGCGCGACGCCTGGAGCGTAGCGTTTTCCCTGCTCAGCGACCTTACCCCCAACCTGTCCCATACCCTGGCCCTGGAATACCAGGACGAACATGAAGACAGCCCGTACTGGGGCACGCCGGTGCTGAACCCCAAGGCCGGCGAGCTGAAGATCGATAAACACAACCGTTTCAACAATTACAACGTCGCCGACGGTCGTTACGAACAGCGCACGCTCTGGGCGCGTTCGATCATCGACTACCGGATCAACGACAGCACCACGCTGAAAAACACCCTGTATCACCTGGACAGCCAGCGCGATTACCGCAACCTGGAGACCTACCAGTACAACGCCGACAACAGCGCGGTGAACCGCTCGACCGCGTACCAGGTGCGTCATCAGGGTGAGCAGAATGGCAACCAGTTCGAGCTGCGCCACGACGACCGCGTCTTCGGCCTCGCCACCACCTGGTCCGGCGGCTTCGAATACAAGGTCAACAGCACGACCAACAGCCCGCTGAGAGCCGCAGGCAACAGCACGGTCGATCCTGACCATTACGACCCGGGGTACTTTTACGACATCCCAGGCACCCGACCGGGCTTTATCAGCGACAAGACCAACGAGGTCACCACCAAAGCGCTGTTCGTGGAAAATCGCCTGGGCCTGACCGATAAACTGACATTGCTGACGGGCCTGCGCTACGACGCCATCGATCTGGATGTCACCAACCATGGCGCGATAACCGCCAGCAGTCCACGGCACTTCACGCGCAGTTGGGAGCCGGTGACCGGGCGCGCGGGCCTGACCTACCAGTTCATCCCGACGGCCAACGTGTACGTGCAATACAGCACGGCCGCCGAACAGCCGAGTACCACCACCCAGGTATTCGACGTATCGACCGGCAAACAGTGGGAGGTGGGCAGTAAATTCGATTACCTGGACGGTCGCGGTTCGGCCACCGTCGCGGCTTACAAAATCGAGCGCAAGGACTTTGCCGTCACCGACCCGCTGGACCCCACCAACAGCATCCCGGTAGGCGCACAGTCGTCCAAGGGCATTGAGTTGGCCAGTTCGTTGCGCATCACACCGCGACTACTCGCCGAAGGCAACTTCGCCTGGGTGGACGCCGAGTACGACGAGTTCAACGAAAAAATCGCCAGCGGCGCGGTGGTCTCACGCAAGGGCAATACGCCGACCAATGTGCCCAAGCGCGTCGGCAACCTGTGGCTGACCTATGATTTTTCCGAGGATTGGCAAGGCGGCGTGGATGCGCGGTATGTGGCCCAGGTGTATGCGGATAACGCCAACACCCAGACAGTGCCGGCCTACACCCTGTTCGGCACATTCCTGCGCTACAAGGTGGACGCCCACACCTCGGTGACCGGCCGCGTGCGCAACCTGACCAACGAGGTGTATGCCGAATTTGCCCATGTGTCGCCGGCGTATTACCTGGGGTCGCCGCGCACGTTTGAAGTGGCGGTGCAAACCCGCTTCTGAGGCTGGAATGCTAGCCAATGTGAAAGCGGGCACACGCTGACAAGCCCGCTTCCACATTCTTGCCCCGCGTTCTGCCGCAGGATGGGACGCTATTTCAGGCTGGCTTCAACCTTCCGTGCCACATCCTCCGTCAACCAGGCCTTCCACACATCAGGATGCGCCTTGAGAAACGCCAGCGCGACGTCGCGTGGCGCGGTGTGATTCTCGCTCATGCTCGCCAAGGCTTTGTTCAGCGGCTCGATCGGGAACTCGACTTTCTCGAAGAACCCGACAATCTGCGGATGTTCTTTCTGGAACGGCGTGGACACGCCGATACTCAACTTGGACGCCAAAGACCGTGTCGGCTTCGGATCGGGATTGTCCGCATCCGTCAACGTCTTCCACGCCTCGGCATCGAACGCCGGCTCTTCCAGCTGGATCAATTTGTAGCGCCCCATCAAGGGCGTCGGCGACCAGTAATAGAACAGCACTGGCTTACCGCGACGAATCGAGGAAGTTATCTCGGCATCCAACGCCGCCCCCGAGCCACTGCGGAAGTTCACATAGCTGTCGTCCAGGCCGTAGGCCTTGAGTTTCTGTTTGTTGACCACTTCCGAGGTCCAGCCAATGGGACTGTTGAGAAAGCGCCCTTTGCCTGGGGATTCGGGGTCCTTGAACACGTCCTTGTAACGCGCCAGGTCCGCGACACTTTTGAGGTCTGGTGCCAGGGGCTTAAGGCCTTTGGCGGGGTCGCCCTTGACCACGTACTCCGGCACCCACCAGCCTTCGGTGGCGCCCTTGACCGTATCGCCCACCCCGGCCACCTTGCCTTCGGCCTCGGCCTTGACCCATACCGGACTGCGGCCTGCCCATTCTTCGCCGATCACCTGGATGTCATTCTTCGCCAGGGCGGTTTCCAGGGTGATGGTGGTGCCGGGCAAGGTGTCGGTGGGCAGGTCATAGCCCTTCTCGACGATATAGCGCAGCACTTCGGTGATCAGACTGCCACTTTCCCAGTTCAGGTCGGCAAAATGCACAGGCGCCTGTGCAGCCGAAACCGGCAACGAAGCCACCGACAGACTCAGGCTCGCCAGGGACGCCGCCAACAGGGATCTCAATCCTTTCATGCCTTTGCACCTCACGTGTTCGCTGCAATAACGGACGGCTTGGCCGCCACTGCGCGAAGCCTCTGAATAGTTAAGTCAACTCAACTGTAGTAGAGGTTCCGGGAGATAAAGGCTGTTTGCTGTACGAGCGGGTTATTCGCTGGCCTTGAAGGTCACCAGTTCACCCTTGCGCCACTTGGCGGCCTTGCCGGTCACGGCCTTGAGGGTTTTGGTCAAGCCTTCCTGCAATTGTTCGTTGGCGGCAAACACCAGCATCACGCTGTGACCTTCCTTGAACACAATGCCCTGGCCTTCGGCCGAGGAAACAAAGGCATAGTCGCCCAAGCCATACACCGTCAACTTGATATCG
Organism: Pseudomonas sp. Pse79; assembly: GCF_024519615.1. Classification (NCBI taxonomy): domain Bacteria; kingdom Pseudomonadati; phylum Pseudomonadota; class Gammaproteobacteria; order Pseudomonadales; family Pseudomonadaceae; genus Pseudomonas; species Pseudomonas sp. Pse79. The sequence continues at coordinate 46,658 of NZ_JALJRR010000001.1, read as the reverse complement.
CGGAACTTCAATTCAAACTTGCCACCTTCGCGACTGGGCAATACCGCGGCACGAAAATGATCACCGACCTTGAGTTCAAGGCGTTGTTTGTCATCCACGACCAATGCCGATTCAGTATCGATCTCGGCGATATAGATGCCTTCCGGTGTCTGTTCAGTGATGTAAACAAAACGGGATTGAAACTGCTTGACCAACTTTGCGCGCAAATCACCCAGCACGAATAACGCGTGCATATCCAGATTACTGACTGCCAAGGAAACGCCCCCAGATCAAAAAAAGCACTGTCCGCCGGAACGGGCAGCACAAAAAAGCGGCCATACCGGCACGCTGACACAACGCATTGATTAAAAACCCTGAAAAAACGCCCCTGCGGTGCCATAAGACTAATACAGGCATACACGACGAGCCTTATGCAGGCCATCGATCTTCACAGCAAATCACAGGTTTAACAGCCCGAGAAGACGGGTCGACCAGCTTCAGAGAATAACCCAATTAAAAAGCGCAGTTTCCGACAACCTGCACAAAACAAAACACCTGGAATGGAACCGAGTACCGATTGCCGACGACAATATTAAAACAGCAACACGGGTCAAAACCACCCGTTCCGCTGCTGGCGGGCCAACCAGATCGATCGACAGGAGCTGACCATGCAACGACGTCAACACAACGCTACGTCTTCCAGCACTCACTCATCCTATCAAGACGAGCGCCAATACTACTGCTTGCACAGCCATGATGGGTACTCAAACTCCGTGCTTTATCAAGTTGTACCGGCCGGGCGCAACTTCTTTCATATTCTGGAAGTCACCAGCGGCAGGATCAAAGGCTTTCGCAGCAACCATATCCGCGCCTGCGAACTGGCAAAAACCCTCGAGGCCGCCCTGCACGCCCCGCACGGCGGGATCGTTTCGTCACCTGGATGACTTTACCGCGCCGTCGCCCCTCAACAACTGCCATACTGGCCCGTCCATTGAAGTTTGCCCCGTGCGGGTCAGGTTTCATCAGTGCAGTTACCTTGAAGGGAAGGTTATACGTGACGGAATTTGATATTGGCGAATTTTTTATCCATGGCGAAGCCAAGGAAGTAGACGGAGAATTCCAAGCAGTTATCGTAATGCGTGCCAAGCCCCCCTTGACCACGATCACAATGCACCAAGTGGAAAAAGATCGTTGGTTCAAGACCGCGGACGCCGCCGCCGTCGCGGCAAAAGAAGCCGCCAGGGCCCTCAAGACAGCGGTGGACTCAGGGGCGTTGACCTCCTGAGAATCCGATAGAACTCTACTGCGCGACAAGCCTCCGATGCATACCCCCCCCAAAACCGGCATGGAGAACGATATGGATGCGCCAGTACCAACCCTTGAAACCCTGTTTGATCAACTGGGCCTGGATTCCACCCCGAAGGACATCGACGCGTTTATCGCTGCCCATCCTTTGGCCGACGACGTCAAGCTGATCGACGCGCCCTTCTGGACGCCCCAGCAGGCTCAGTTTCTCAAGGAAGAACTTCGGGAAGACGCTGAATGGGCGATGGCCGTGGATGAACTGAACCAGCGTCTGCACCAAGCGCAATAACGCCCCTCAATGCAGGCTGTCTGACTGTTCCATGCGCAACAGCGCTTGCCAGGCGGCCCTGCACTCCTCGGCTTCATCACGGCTGGCGAAGACGGTGCCACGCTGCTCACCGTTGAGCAGCACGACCCAACAAGCCTTCTGACCCAGCGCACGCAGGGTTTCGGGTACGCCACTGCCAATCATCACAGCGACATCGACTTTGTTTTGCATGGAGCTTCTCCGCAACAATCGTTAGCTAACTAACAACGGCGGCCATGCTACGTTTTTCCTACCCTCAGAAAAAGCTATCCCCTGGATAGCTCTATTGCGCAAACAGCAACAATCTCTAGTGCCTGGCCTTCGTGCCTTCGGGTTTATAGCCCAGGCGCAACCCGCCCCAATGCCGGCCCTTGACCATGATCGGCACCGACAAGTCGTGCATCAACTCACCGGTATCGCGGGTGTAGGTCTGCAACAGTACCGCTTGCTGATGGCTGCCACAGCGAATCCCGGTACGGTCGTCGAACTTGCGCTTGGTGCGATTCTGTAACGCATCCACCTGTACATCGCCGGTCAAGGGTTGGGAAAACGCCTTGTTGTGTGTCGGCACATACCCCTGTTGCGTACAGGCGATGGCAAATACCAAACCTTCGTGTCGCGGCAGCAGCGCCTCTTGAATCGCCGGCAAAACCTGATCGGTGTAGCTGTCAAAACGCGTGTGGTACTTGCTGGGGTGGGTGTTGGGGATCGCCGCGTAGTTGCGGTCGAACAGATCCTCCAGGCTGACGCGGTTTTGCAGTACATCGGCCTCGAACTGTTCGGCGATGCGGCTCGCGCCTTCGCGGGCGAGGTCGTAGACGCGCTGGTGATAGTCATCCAGCCCGACGGCGGCCAAGCGTTCGCTGATGGTTTCGGCCTGCCCTTCCATTTGCACGGCGGCATCGGCCAGTTGACGGGTTTGCTCGTCGCTCACCGTCAGGTCGCTGCGCATTTGCTCCACGGCATGGAACAGGCTGTCGAGTTGCGCCCGATTGGTCTCGGTGCCTTGGGCGATTTCGTTGACCTGCCCTTCGACATCCGCGGCCAGGCTGGCGATGTTCTGCAGTTGCTCACCGGCGTGCTCCACCTGCTCCACGCCGGTGTGCAGGTCCGCCGACAGTTGGCGAATCTGCTCCACCACCTGGCCGGTGCGTTGCTGGATATCGGCCACCATCACCCCGACTTCCTCGGTGGCGGTAGCGGTACGGCCGGCCAGCCCACGGACTTCATCGGCCACCACGGCAAACCCGCGCCCATGCTCGCCGGCACGCGCGGCTTCGATGGCGGCGTTCAAGGCCAGCAGGTTGGTCTGGCTGGCGATGGACTGGATCACCAGGGTCACCCGCTGGATTTCCTCGCTGCGCTGGCTCAGGGCTTCAATCATCTCGCGGCTGGCATTCGCGCGCTGGCTGAGTTGGTGCATGCGGGTGATCGACTGGGCCAGCACTTCGCGGCCCTCGGTACTGCGCTGATGCGCCTGGCTGGCGGCGCCCAGCGCCTGGTGACTGAGTTGGGAGGTGACTTGTTCGGTGCCGATCATCACTTCGGCGCTGTTGACGATCTGCTGGGCAGCGCTCAACTGCGACTGCAGGCGCGCAGCCAGTTGCTTGACCGAATAGGCCACGCCGGCCGCCGACAATGCGTTATGGCTGGTGGTATAGGACAGGTCGCGGGTCAGGTCGCCAATCGCATCGACCGCTTCGGACGGCGCCGCGCTGGGCGTGCGTTTTTTCAGACGGGGCAGCCAGATCACCAGCAAGGCCAGTGTCAGGCAGAGATAAATCGGCAGGCTGGCAAACGCAAGGCCGAGCAGGACCAGCACCACGGCGGTGCTCTGCAAAAGCGGCGTCAGCCAGCCGGGCAACCCGCGCACCACCGCGTGCGGTGGCACTGCTGCGCCCATCAGAGATCCGTCTCCAGCCATCTTCGTCACCCCACTGCTTGTCATTATTGTCTCTGCATTAAACGCCACTATCAGGCCATTATCTATGGGCCTTTAGTGGGGGAGCTTGCAACAGATCAATATAGCGGGCGTAACGGATATTTTCCCTGGGGAGCGCAGTACTCGCCCCCCAGCTTCAGCGCATCAGGCTTGACGCTGGTGCTTGTCGATCTGCTCGTGGCGCTCTTGCGCTTCGATGCAGTACTTGGTGGTCGGGCTGATCAGCAGGCGCTTGAGGCCGATAGGCTCGCCGCTGTCATCGCACCAGCCAAAGGAATCTTCCTTGATGCGCTCCAGTGCGCGCTCCAGTTGCGGCAGCATGCGCTGGTCGCGATCAATGGCATTCACCAACCAGGTGCGCTCTTCTTCCACGGAGGCGGCATCCGCCGGGTCGGCCGGGGTGTCCAGGCTCTCAATGGCGATGCGGTTCTGTTCAATGCGCTCGTGGTGTTCCACTTTCATGTCTTGCAGCAACTGCTCGAAAAAAGCGTGCTGTTCGGCATTCATGTAGTCATCCGCCGGCATGGCCAGCAACTTTTCCTTTGTCATTGATTTCTCTATAAAAAATACGTGCATTAAGGCGAATAAGGGAGCGTTCCGGTCAACCTCTGCAGGTCTCGGAAAGGCGCCATCCATTCCAAGCGCCACCCGGCACTCAATTTACGAGGGGCGGCAGTCTAAGGCCGACTTGAGGGCGCAGCAACTGAAAAGACAGGCATTTTTTCCAAGATAACCCCCAAAGGCACCAGGACGGGCTTGGCGAATGGTCATCGGAGTGCGTTTATAGCAAGAAATTCAGTGTTGTGGAGCTATATAGAAGACAAACGGTTGGATCTGACGAATACAGGCCTGAATGTGGGAGGGGGCAAGCCCCTCCCACATTTTGCACTGCGTCAGCGTTTTAGCTTGCGCTTGTTGCGATATTGGTCGATCACCACCGCCGCCACGATAATCAGGCCCTTGATGATGTCCTGGATATACGCGTCGACCCCGACAAAGGTAAACCCGCTGGCCATCACCCCAAGGATCAGCGCGCCGATCACGGTGCCGGTGATGCGCCCTACTCCGCCGGCCAGGCTGGTGCCGCCGATCACCGCGGCGGCAATCGCATCCAGTTCGTAGGACATGCCCATGCCGGCCTGGCCGGTGGCGGCACGCGCCGAGGCCACCACACCGGCCAGGCCCGCCAGGAGCCCGGCGATGCTGTAGACGATGATCAGGTGGCGCTTGACGTTGATCCCCGAGGTGCGCGCCGCCTGCATATTGCCGCCGATGGCGTAGGTGTACTTACCGTACTTGGTGTAGCGCAGGGCGATATGGAAGATCACCGCCACCACCAGAAAGATGATCACCGGCATCGCGCCATGCCCGATGGCCGTGTAGGAATCCGAGAGCATGCTCACTGGCTGGCCTTCGGTGTAGTAACGCGCCAGGCCACGGGCCGACACCATCATCCCCAGCGTTGCGATAAACGGCGGGATACCGGTCACCGCGATAATACTGCCGTTGATCGCGCCCGCCAGCAGCCCCACGCCGAGCCCCGCCACCACCGGAATCCACACCGGCAGGTCGGTCAGGGACGGAAACACCGCACGGGAAAAATCAGATGTTTGCGCAAGACTGGCAGCGATCATCGCCGATAACGCCAAGACCGAGCCGGAAGACAAGTCGATCCCGGTGGTGATGATCACCTGGGTCACACCGATGGCCAGCAGGCCGATGATCGACACTTGCAGGATCATCAGCACCAGACGCTGGGAGTTCATCAGGAAGCTCTGGTCTCGCACGATCCAGCCAAACAGCTCAAACACCAGGCCGATGCCGATCAGCACCAGGAAGATGCTCAGCTCGGTGGGCAAGCGCCGACGGTGCTTGACCGCTGCCGTGGCAGGCTTGTTGTCTGTTATTGCGTTCATAGCCAATCACCTTTTTATTCTATGGCGCAGGCCAACCGCAGGCCCGCGCGGCTGTCAGTGGACCGCGGTCATACCGGAGGCCAGCTGCATGACTTTTTCCTGGGTCGCGTCTGCACGGTCCAGGGTGCCCATCAGTTCGCCTTCATGCATCACCATCACCCGGTCGCTCATACCCAGCACTTCAGGCAGCTCCGAGGAAATCATGATCACCGCCATGCCCTCGCTGGCGAGGAACGCAATCAAACGGTAGATCTCGGCCTTGGCGCCGACATCGATGCCACGGGTCGGTTCGTCGAGGATCAGCAGGCGCGGGTTGGTCATCAGCCAGCGCGCCAGCAGGGCTTTCTGCTGATTGCCGCCGGACAAGGTGTCGATGCATTGCTCCAGGGACGGGGTTTTCACCCGCAGCTTCTTGCACATGTCTTCGCACAGCGCACGCAGGGCTTTCTGCTGGATAAACCCGTTGCCCGAGTAATGCGGCAACACGGCCATTTCCATGTTTTCCAGGACCGACAGGCACGGGAACAGCCCGCTGAGCTTGCGGTCTTCGGTCAACAGCGCAAAGCCTTTGTCGATGGCCATGTGCGGGTCGGTGATACGCAGCGCCTTGCCATCGAGGGTTATCTGCCCGCGAGTGCTTGGGCTGATGCCGAAAAGGGTTTCCGCCACGTTGGTGCGGCCCGAGCCCATCAGCCCGGCGATGCCGAGGATCTCGCCGGCATGCAGGTCGAACGAGACGTTGTTGAACACGCCGTCCAGGCCCAGGTCGCGCACCGACAGCAGCAACTCGCCGATGGGCGTTTCGCGCACCGGGAACAACTGGCTCAGTTCACGGCCGACCATCATCGAGATCAGGCTGTCGCTGTTCATGCTGTCGGCGCGCTGCAGGCCGATGTACTGGCCGTCGCGAAACACCGCCACTTCATCGGCGATGGCGAACACTTCATTCATCTTGTGCGTGATGTAGACGATGCCTTTGCCCTGGGCCTTGAGGTCGGCAATGATCGAAAACAGGTGGGCGACTTCCTTCTCGGTGATGGCGGACGTCGGCTCATCCATGATCAGGATGTCGGAATCGTAGGACACCGCCTTGGCAATCTCGACCATCTGCCGCTCGGCGATGCTCAGGTTGCCCACCTGCTCCTCGGGGTCGAGGTTGATGCGCAGGCGGGCGAGCAATTGGGCGGTGCAGCGGTGCATTTCGCGGTGGTTGACCATGCGCAGGCTGTTGAGCTGCTCGCGGCCGATCCAGATATTCTCGGCGATGCTCATGTGCGGCATCAGGTTGAGTTCCTGGTGGATCATCGCGATCCCGGCCTTTTGCGCGGCCAGCGGCGTCTCAAACACAATCGGCTTGCCGCGCAGGCGGATTTCCCCGGCGTCGGGCTGGTAGATGCCGGCGATGATTTTCATCAGGGTCGACTTGCCCGCGCCGTTCTCGCCCATCAGCGCCAGCACCGAGCCTGGGCGCACACGCAGTTGTACATCGGCCAGGGCCACCACACCGGGAAAGCCTTTGCTGATGTTGAGGATTTCCAGCAGGTACGGTTCTTCCAGCAGCGACGGCTGGATACCGGGCGGCTGCGAGACAGTGGCTTGAGCAAGCATAGGGCGGTACTCCATCGACAGGGCGGGCACGACCGCCCTGCCGGCTTATTGTTGTGATGTAAGGGCTACTTGAAGTCTTTGACGTTGTCCGGGGTGATCAGCTTGAACGGGATGACAATGTTCTGCTCGATCGCTTCCTTCTTCGCCATCTTGCGCGCCGCCTCCACCGAGCCGACTGCCTGGCCCTTGGCATCCTGGAACACCGACACGGTCATTTCGCCCTTGGTGATCGCATTCAAGCCGTCCGGCGTGCCGTCGACCCCTGCAATCAAGACGCTGCCCGGCTTGGTGCCGGCCGATTTCAACGCCATGGCCGCGCCAATCGCCATTTCATCGTTGTTGGCCAGCACGGCATTGAATTCGCGGCCCTGGGTCAACCAGTCGTTGACCAGGGTCATCCCGCGGTCACGCAGCCAGATGCCGGTCTGTTCCTGCTCGATCTTGATCTGCGGGTACTTGGCCAGGACTTCTTTGATGCCCTTGGTCCGGTTGGTGGTGGAGTTGTTCGCCAGGTCACCGAGCAGGATCACCACCTTGCCCTTGCCCCCCAGTTTTTCGGCGATGTACTGCATTTGCAGCCTGCCGGCCTCTTCATCATCGGAGGTCACGGCCGCCACGCCTTTGGGCAGGTCTTTCTGGTCAGGTCGGCGGTTGACATAGACCAGCGGAATACCCGCCTCTAGCGCCGACTTGCTGATCCGCGCCGTGGACGCCGTGTCCACCGGGTTGACGATGATCGCGTCGACCTTCTGGCTGATGAAGTTCTCGACCTGGCTCAATTGCTTGACCACGTCGGCGCGCGCGTCTTCGAACTGCAGTTGCACGCCATCGCCCTTGGGGTAGGCCTTGGCTTGCTTGTCCATGAATTCACGCACATTGGTCAGGTAGGTGTCATCGAACTGCGACATGCTCACGCCGATCTTCAGATCGGCAGCCATGGCAAAACCGCTGGCCAGCAGCAGGGACAACGCCAGCGCGGTAAAACGGATCGGGGTCTTCATGAACGGTCTGTCTCCACTTTCTTGTTGGTTTTTTGGACGTTGCGTTTTTCAGAGCGAGGATGACGGCAGGCGGACGAGCGGTGCTCCCGGAATGCAGCACACCAGGGCGCCTTGGTTTTCGACGCACAGCACGTTGAGGAAGGAGAAGTAAAACGGCCGGGTGCGGGGCAGACCGCGTGGCGCAAGGGCTGGGCGTAAAACTCGCAGTACAGCGTTGAAGATTTTCATCTGACGGTACCTGGTTGTTTTTGATCTTGTTTTTGTTGAGTCGTCGGGATCGAGTCCGGAACGTACTTTATGCAACCTGGAAAAGACTTTATTGGAAAATAATTTCTATATCAACCTGTTTTAGAATTTTATTCTATTTTTGTCGAAACCACCTGCTGGCGCTCGGCGCTCAGGCGTGCGGCGTCCAATATCCTTGTGGTTTCCAGCGCCTCGTAGGCGTCCACCGGCAGCGGCCCCTGCCCTTGCACGGCGGCCTGCCACTGGCGATAGAACTGGGTCCAGCAGCCTTTTTCCGACGGCACACGCTCGCGCTCGGGGCCTTGTTCGAACCAGCCCCAGCGGCGGTGCTCCTCGGCCCCCCAGTGCTCGCCCTCGGTTTTGGGCGACTTGCCGGCCATCAGTGCGTCTTCCTGACCGTCCAACCCGTCGACGGTGTAGCAACCCAGGGTGCCGCTGACCCGCAAGCGCGGTGCCGGGCTGTTCTGCAAGGCGTTGCCCCACAGGTGCGAAATCACCCCGTTGGCGTGGGTCAGGGAGACAAAGAAGCCGTGGTCGATGCTGGGGTGTTCGGCGCTGTAGTGCAGTTGCGCGAAAACCCGATCTACCGGGCCGAACAGTTGCAGCGCCTGATCCACCAGATGGCTGCCCAGGTCGCGCAGCCAGCCGCCGCCGCTGGCATTGCCCACCGATTGCGGGCTGAAACGCTCGACGCGGGATTCAAACCGGGTGACAGCGCCGAGGGCGCCGGCGTCGATCAGTTTGCGCAAGGTCAGGAAATCCGAATCCCAGCGCCGGTTCTGGTAGACGCTGAGCAACACGCCCTGGTGTTCAGCCGCAGTGATCAGCACCCGGGCCTGCTCGGCGTTGGCGGCGAAAGGTTTATCGCTGACCACGGCGACGCCGTGCTCGATAGCCTCCAGCACCAGCGCCGGGCGACCTTTAAGCGTGGTGGAAATCACCAGGGCGTCAACGCCGGCCTCGACGATCTGGCCGATGCTGTCAAAGGCTTTAACCCCTGGAAGATCAGTGCTCAATTGCTGACGGCGCTCGGGTGAACGAGTCACCACGCCAACAAAAGTAGCGCCGGGCAGGGTTGCAATCAGTGGCGCATGAAAGAAGCGCCCTCCGTGGCCATAGCCGACTAGTCCAATTCGCATACATTCACTCCTTCATTGAAGTGCAAACCCAATCCAACTGTGGGAGGGGGCTTGCCCCCGATGGCGGTGGATCAGATCCAGATTCATTAGCTGACCCACTGCTATCGGGGGCAAGCCCCCTCCCACATTGACCGCGTGTTAGCCGCAGAAGGCAGGGTTGCAGTCAGTGGCGCATGAAAGAAGCGCCCTCCATGGCCATAGCCGACCAGTCCGATTCGCATACATTCACTCCTTCATTGAAGTGCACACCCAATCCAACTGTGGGGGGGGGCAAGCCCCCTCCCACATTGACCGAGTGTTAGCCGCAGAAGGCAGGGTTGCAGTCAGTGGCGCATGAAAGAAGCGCCCTCCATGGCCATAGCCGACCAGTCCGATTCGCATACATTCACTCCTTCATTGAAGTGCACACCCAATCCAACTGTGGGGGGGGGCAAGCCCCCTCCCACATTGACCGCGTGTTAGCCGCAGAAGGCAGGGTTGCAGTCAGTGGCGCATGAAAGAAGCGCCCTCCATGGCCATAGCCGACCAGTCCGATTCGCATACATTCACTCCTTCATTGAAGTGCACACCCAATCCAACTGTGGGGGGGGGCAAGCCCCCTCCCACATTGACCGAGTGTTAGCCGCAGAAGGCAGGGTTGCAGTCAGTGGCGCATGAAAGAAGCGCCCTCCGTGGCCATAGCCGACTAGTCCAATTCGCATACATTCACTCCTTCATTGAAGTGCACACCCAATCCAACTGTGGGAGGGGGCTTGCCCCCGATGGCGGTGGATCAGATCCAGATTCATTAGCTGACCCACTGCTATCGGGGGCAAGCCCCCTCCCACATTGACCGCGTGTCAGCCGTAGAAGCGCGGACGCTCAGGCAGGCTGACCTGGACAATTTGCCCACTGCCTTGGGCCTCGATACATGCATCCGCCGCGACCGCCGCTGCAAACCCATCCCACGCCGACGGCCCGCCCACTTGCCCGGCGCGCACGCTGTCGATGAACGCCTGCAACTCGACGTCATAGGCACCGATAAAGCGGTCTTTCCAGTCCATCAGAATCGCATTGGACAGCTTGGCTTCGCTGCGCAATTGCACCTGCGACGGTTCCGGCAGCTTGGCGATACCGGTCTCCCCCACCACTTCGCACTGAATGTCGTAGCCGTACTGGCAGTTCACAAACACTTCCACATCGATGCGCGTGCCCTTGGCGGTTTCCAGCAGCACGATCTGCGGATCGCGCAGATGGGCCAGGGCCTTGCTGGTCTTGCGCGGGAACACCACTTGCACCGACACATAGTCGTCGTCGAGCAGCCAACGCAACACATCCAGCTCGTGGATCAGGGTGTCGGTGATCGCCATGTCGGTCTTGTAGTTCTCGCCCACCCGCGGGTTGCGGTGCGCGCAGTGCAGCATCAGCGGCTCGCCGATCCGGCCGCTGTCGATCACCGCTTTGAGGGCGCGATAACCTTCGTCATAGGGGCGCATGAAGCCCACTTGCACCAGGCGCTTGCCGTGCGCCACTTCGGCCTCGACGATCCTGCGACAGCCTTCGGCGGTGACCGCCAGGGGTTTTTCGCAGAACACCGGTTTGCCCGCCTCGATGGCGGCGAGCACGAATGCCTCATGGCTCGGGCCCCAGGAAGTGACGAGAATGGCTTCGACCTGAGGCGAACGGATCAGCGCATGGCCGTCCGGATACACCTCGGCGTCCAGTTTCAGATCCGCCACCACCTTGGCGGCCTGCTCCAGGTCGATGTCGGTCACCGCCACCACCTGGCTGTGGAGCAAGGTCTGGCTGCAACGACGAATATGGTCCCGGCCGATAGCGCCCGTACCGATAACACCCAGCTTCAACGACATACATTCACTCCTCTTGTTATTAGTACTGCCGGGCCTTGGCCAGCTGTTCATTGAGTTTTTTCGCCGCCGCGTTGGTGCGTTCGCTGGTGGAGACCTGCGCCACACCCACCCGCCACCACGACAGGTAGCCGTGGATCATGGTCTTGGGCAGCACCTTGATATCGATCAGCGTCGACACCGTTTGCGTGCGCGCATCGGCCAGCGCCGCTTCGAGCTGTTCGACGCTACTGACCTTGTAAGTTTTGCAACCATAGGCCGCCGCACTCATGGCGAAATCCACCGGCACCAGGCCGCCGTCGAGCTTGCCGCTCTCGGGGTTGCGGTAGCGGAACTCGGTGCCGAAGCTGTCCATGCCGTTGCCGATCTGCAGGTTGTTGATGCAACCGAAAGCCATGTTGTCCAGCAGCACCACGTTGATCTTGCGGCGCTCCTGGATCGAGGTGGCCAGCTCCGAGTGCAGCATCATGTAGGAGCCATCGCCGACCAGCGCATAGACCTCGCGCGTCGGCTCGGCGAGTTTCACGCCGAGGGCGGCGTTGATCTCGTAGCCCATGCACGAATAACCGTACTCGACGTGGTAAGTGTTGACGCCCTTGCTGCGCCAGCTGCGCTGCAGGTCGCCGGGCAGGCTGCCGGCGGCGGCGACGATGATCGCGTCGTCGGCCAGCACCTGGTTGAGCACGCCGAGGACCCGGCTTTGGGTCAGGCACGAACCGGTCAGCTCGATAAATTCGCGCAGCACGCCGCGGTCGAGGTGGTCGTCGACCTCGGGGACGAAGTCGTCGCCGGCGTATTCCAACTGATGCACTCGGTCGACTTCAGCATCCAGTTGCGCCCTGGCATCGCGCACCTGCTCGCCCCAACCGGCGCGATAATCGCCCAGCGCTGCGGCCAATGCCTCAAGGGCGACTCGTGCATCCGCCAGCACTTGCACGCCATCGAGTTTCAACGCATCGCCGGGGCTGATGTTGAGGTTGAGGAACTGCACCTCAGCGTGCTTGAACAACGACTTCGACGACGTGGTGAAATCGGTGTAGCGCGTGCCGATCCCGATGATCAGGTCGGCCTCGGCGGCCAACAGGTTCGCGGCCAGGCAGCCGGTTTCGCCGATCCCGCCGACGTTCAGCGGATGGCTGGACAGCACCGCACTCTTGCCCGCCTGGGTTTCGGCGAAGGGCATCTCGAAGCGTTCGGCAAATGCCTGCAGGGCCGCATTCGCCCCGGAGTACTTGACCCCGCCGCCGCAGATGATCAACGGCTTGCGCTTGCCCTCGAAGGCTGCCACAGCATCGCCGATCATCGCCTCGGTGGGCGGGCGCCGGTCGAGGCGATGGACACGTTTTTGCAGGAAGTAATCCGGGTAATCCCAGGCCTCGGCTTGCACGTCCTGCGGCAGCGCCAGGGTGACGGCACCGGTTTCGGCCGGGTCGGTGAGCACGCGCATGGCGTGGATCGCCGCGCTCATCAATTGCTCGGGGCGGTTGATGCGGTCCCAGTATTTGCTCACCGAACGGAAGGCGTCGTTGGTGCTGATGCTCAGGTCATGGAACTGCTCGATCTGTTGCAGCACCGGGTCGGGCTGGCGGCTGGCGTAGACATCGCCAGGCAATAGCAGCAACGGAATGCGGTTGGCCGTGGCGGTCGCGGCAGCGGTCAGCATATTCGCCGCCCCCGGGCCGACCGATGCGGTACACGCGTAGATCTTGCGGCGCAGGTGCTGTTTGGCAAACCCGATGGCGGCGTGGGCCATGCCTTGCTCGTTGCGGCCCTGATGCACCACCAGGTCGCCGCTGTCCTGCTCCAGCGCCTGACCCAGGCCGAGCACGTTGCCGTGGCCGAAAATGGTGAACACCCCGGCCACGAACTTGCTCTGCACACCATCGACTTCGATGTATTGGTTATCCAGAAATTTCACCAGGGCCTGGGCCATGGTCAAACGAGTGGTGGTCATGTCGCGCCCCTTAAAGGTCCAGCAGCCAGCTGTGCTGCGGGTCGTTATGAAAATGCCAGGCGCGCTTGGGGCCGGCCATTACGTTGAGGTAGTAGGACTCGTAGCCATACGGCACGCTCACCGGGTGGTACCCCTTGGGCACCACCACCAGGTCGCTGTTTTCCACGGCCATGGCCTCATCGATGCTGCGGTCGTCGGTGTACACCCGCTGGAACACGAAGCCCTGGGGCGGGTTGACCTGGTGGTAATAGGTCTCTTCGAGAAAGCTCTGGTGCGGCAGGTCGTCGGTGTCGTGCTTGTGCGGCGGGTAGCTCGACGAATGCCCGGACGGCGTGCGGACTTCCACCACCAGCAGGGAGTGGGCGGGCTCGCTGTCGGGCAGGATGTCGCACACGTAACGGGTGTTGGCGCCTTTGCCGCGCACGCTGCGCTTGCACTGTTCGGGGCGGATCAAGCGCGGCGCGAAACCCGTCGCGCCAGGCGCGGCGCAGACCGCGAGCTGCACGTCGCTCAATGCCGTCACCTGGGCGTCGGTGCCCGGCGGCAGGTAAGCGGCAAAGGGCGATTTGTCTTCAAACACCGACTGACGATCGCCGAGGTTCTGCCAGCTAAAACCGTCGCCTTCGATCGTCACCCGGCCGCTGAGCAGCACCAGGCACAGCTCCTGGTCGCCGGCGGTGACTGGCAGGGTTTCGCCCAGGCTCAGGCGGTAGGCGGCAAAGCCGACGTAGGCCAGGCGGCCCGCTTCGAGGGCGACCATGGTTTGCCCGCGCTTATTGCTCTTGACCAGCAAACTCATTGCCCCGTCCTCTCGTTCAGCAGCGCACGCAAGGTGTCGTAACCTTTTTTCGCATAGATATAGCTCGGCGCGACAGCCGGGTCCTGCTCGGCTTCGACCACCAGCCAGCCTTGGTAATGCGCGGCCAACAGCACGTCGAGCAACGCGGCAAAGTCGATATCGCCGTCACCCGGCACGGTGAAGGTGCCGTTGACGATGCAGTCGGGGAAGCTCCACATCTGGTTGCGCGCCAGTTGCACCACCGCTTTGCGCACGTCCTTGAAATGCACATGGCACACGCGGTCGATGTGCTTGCGCAGTACGTCGAGGGGTTCGCCGCCGCCCATGTAGCAGTGGCCCGAATCGAACAGCAGGCCGACTTCGGGGCCGGTGCGGCGCATCAGTTGATCGATGTCCGCCGGCGATTCGACATAGGCGCCCATATGGTGGTGATAGGCCAGGCGCACGCCCTGGGACAGGGTAAAGCGCGCCAGTTCGGTGAGCTTGTCGGCATAGTCCTGCCAGGCCTGCTCACTGTGGAAACGCGGGCGCTCGATCAGGCGGATGCGGGAGCCCTGGATCGAATCGGCCACTTCGCCGTAGACCAACACCGTGGCGCCATTGTGTTTGAGCAACTCGACGTGAGCGGCGATGGCTTCGATTTCCTCCGCCACCGACCGCTGGGCCAGACGGCTGGAGTACCAACCGGAGACCAGCGCCAGGTCGTAGGGGCGCAACACATCGGCGACGCCCTTGGCGTCCTTGGGGAATTTGCCGTTGAGTTCAAAACCCTCGTAGCCGATCTGCTTGCCTTCGCTCAACGCCGTGCTCAGGGGCGTTTCGCCGCCCAGGGCCGGCAGGTCGTCGTTGCTCCAGGAGATCGGGTTGATGCCAATTCGGATTGCGGGCATGGCTGCACCTTTATTATTTTCAGGTATCACTGAGATCTGCATTATGTGGGAGGGAGCTTGCTCCCGATGGCAGTGGTGCAGTTACAGAAGTGTTGCCTGACGCACTGCCTTCGGGAGCAAGCTCCCTCCCACATTGGATTACATTTCAAATTAAGAACTGCGTTCAGCCTCTGGCACTGCACCAGGCGCTGATCAATTGCTCGAAAGTGGCCCGGACTTGGCGGATCAGGGTCTCGTCATCAATCTCCCCCGCCATCCACGCGCGACTCGGCTCCTGGAAAATCGTGCGTCCCACGGCAAAACCACGGCAGGTGCGACTCTGGCTGGCTTGGCGGAAGCCCTCGGCCAGGCACTCGGCCGAGGCATTCAGGCCCAGCAGCACCACACCGCGGCAGTACGGGTCGCGTTCCTCGATCAGTTCGTCGAGTTTTGTCCAGTCCTCGGCCGACTGTGCCTCGATTTTCCACCACGCCGGGTAGATCCCCAGGTTGTACAGGCGCTTGAGGCTGCGGTAGAGCACATCGGGGTAGGTCGAGGGGTGATCCTTGGGCGGGATGACTTCCAGCAACAGTTCATGCCCGCTGACCAGCGAAGCCTCGTACACCGCCTTGAGTTGCGCTTCCTGTTCCAGACGCAGCAGCGGTTCGTCATCGGGGTGGTATTGCACCAGGCATTTGATGATTTGCTCCTGGGGCCAGGCGATCAGGTTGCTGCCGATCGAGCGGCCGTGTTCGAACGCCAGGGGCCGCGAGTTCTGCACCTCCACCGGGCGTGCGATCCACCAGCCGCGACCGCTGGCGGCGTTGAGCGCATCCTGGCCGAAGCGCTGGTCGGCGAGCAAACCGACATCGGCCTCGACGCCCTGCCCGCGCAGCGTCTTCTCCACGCGTTCGACGGCCTGGATAAACAGCTGCTTGATCGCGCTGATGCGGCTCGGGTCCTGGCCGCCGCGTTGCGCCAGGTCGACCAATTGCCAGCGGTGGTCGAAGGCGAACACGAACAGTTGCTTCCAGGCCTTGCGTGGCACCGTGACCCGATGCAGGCGCTGCAGGGTCACGTCTTGATCGGGACGGGTGATCGGCACCGGGCTGTTGAACAGGTAATCCAGTTCGGCCGGGGTCGGCATGGCCGGTGCGCAGGCGTGGCGCGACACCACCAGGCCGCCGCAGGCATTGGCCAACTGGCTGCATCGCGCGTCGCTGGCATCGTTCAGCCAGCCGCTGAGAAAGCCCGCCATGAACGCATCGCCGGCGCCCAGCACGTTAAGCACTTCAACGCGCACGCCAGGGTAGATCGCACCCTCTTCCAAACGGGCCGGGATCGCGCCGTGGATCACCGTGCAGCCCTGCGGGCCGAGCTTGACCACCAGGGTCGCCGGGGTCAGTTCACGGACGGTGCACAGGGCACTGAGCAAATCTTCACTGCCGCCGGCGATCAGGAACTCTTCTTCAGTACCGACGATCAGGTCGAAGCGCGGCAGGATGCTCTGCACGTGCTGGCTGACGCTCTGGTCGGCGACAAACCGGGTTTCGCCATCGGCCTTGCCCGCCAGGCCCCACAGCACCGGGCGGTAGTCGATGTCGAGCACGCGCTGGACATTGTGTTTGGCCGCGTAATCCAGGGCCTGGACGCTGGCCTTGTACACAGCGTCGGTGGAGAAATGCGTGCCGGTGATCAACAGGGCCTTGCTCGAGGCGATAAAGGCTTCGCTGATGTCTTCGGCGCGCAGGGCCATGTCGGCGCAGTTTTCGCGGTAGAACACCAGGGGGAAGGTTTCGCGGTCCTTGAGGCCCAGCAGCACCAGCGCGGTAAGGCGTTGCGGGTCGACCTTGATGCCGCTGACATCGCAGCCTTCACGGGCCAGGGATTCCGTCAGGAACCGGCCCATATGGTCGTCCCCTACCCGGCTCAACATCGCCGACTTGAGGCCCAGGCGCGCGGTGCCGAAGGCAATGTTGGCGGAAGAACCGCCGAGGTACTTGGCAAAGCTGGACACATCCTCAAGCCGCGCACCGACTTGCTGCGCATAGAGGTCGACGCCCAGGCGCCCGAGGCAAATCAGATCCAATTGACGCCCACTGGCAAAACGAGTCTGGCCCATGCTGGCTCCTGTTATTTTTATCAGCCTGCGTTGTGCCGCCGTGGCGACGGCACACGCTCTTGGTGGGAGCAGACTAGAACGTTCAGCGAGCCCAATCAATATTTATTCCATAATTATTTTTGGTAGAATATTTTTTCCAATACGTCAGCATAGGGGCACGCCAGCGACAGTGCATCGTTTCAGCCGCCCACTCGCTGGCGCATGCCGGGGTATTTTTTTGCGCCTACCCTGTAGACTTGCGCCCACTATCAGCGCACCAGATGAACCCGCCAGAAGGATTGCCCATGTCCCGCACCGATCAGCCGGCCACGCCCGAGAGCGCTTCCCAAGACACTCTCGCCAGCCCTGCGATCAATGCCGAACGCCTGTTGCAGCTGATCACCGACGAATACGAAAGCCTGCCACGCCAGCTCAAGCGCATCGCCAGCTACATGAGCCAGCAGAGCGACCGGATCATGGTCGACCGCATCAGCGACATCGCCCGCGAATGCGAAGTGCATCCGTCGGCCATCGTGCGGTTCTCCCAGCGTTTCGGCTTCAGCGGGTTCAGTGAGATGCAGGCGCTGTTTCGCGAGGCGTACACCCACAAGACCACGCCGGTGCAGAACTATCAGCAGCGCATCCGCAGCATGATCGCCAACAAGTCGCAGAAGGCCAGCGGCGGCGACCTGGCGCGCGAGTGTGTCAATGCCACGCTTTCGGGCATCGAGCGCCTGGGCCTGGAACTGGATGACGCGGCGTTCGAAAAAGCCGTCGACCTGGTGGTCAACGCCGACAACATCTACGTGGTTGGCGTGCGCCGTTCGTTTGCGGTGGCCGATTACCTGGTCTACAACCTGCAACACACCAACAAGCGCATCCACCTGATCTCAGGCCTGGGCGGCAGCTACCGCGAGCAGATGCGCAGCGTGCGCGCCAATGACCTGGTGATCGCCATCAGCTTCACGCCCTACGGCAAAGAAACCCAGCACTGCCTGCGTATCGCCCAGCACCACCAGGCCAAGACCCTGATCATTACTGACAGCAACCTGTCGCCCCTGGCCAAGCGCGCGAACGCAGTGCTGTTGGTCAATGAAGGCTCGTCGTTTGCCTTCCGTTCGTTGAGCGCCACGTTGTGCCTGTGCCAGGCGCTGTTCATTGCGGTGGCGTATCGCCTGGAGTTGAAGGTGGATGAGATTCATGAGCAGGTGGGCTTCGACGACTGACGGAGGATCCGTCACCGGAGCCGCCGATTGACACGCCTTCATCGCAGGCAAACCCGCACATCGGAGTAGGCGGGGTTTATGAAAACTGTGTCAGTTTTGCCAACATGAAGTTTTATTTAGGAAGCGTTCAGCCATTTCTTGGCAAAATGCCCACACTTCTAGTGTGAATCGCTCACCAGGTAATCCTATGACCCGCATTTTGACCATTGAGGATGACGCCGTAACGGCCCGCGAGATCGTCGCCGAGCTGAGTAGCCATGGACTGGATGTTGATTGGGTGGACAACGGCCGCGAAGGCCTGGTCCGCGCCGTGAGTGGTGATTACGATCTGATCACCCTCGACCGTATGTTGCCGGAACTCGATGGCCTGGCCATCGTCACCACCCTGCGCACCATCGGCGTGTCGACGCCGATCCTGATGATCAGCGCGCTCTCCGATGTCGACGAGCGGGTGCGCGGCCTGCGCGCCGGTGGGGATGACTACCTGACCAAGCCGTTCGCCTCCGATGAAATGGCCGCCCGCGTCGAAGTGCTGCTGCGGCGCAAAAGCACGGTCAAGGAATTCGAAACCGCGCTGCGCGTGGCCGACCTCGAGCTGAACCTGATCAGCCGTGAAGCCAGCCGCGCCGAGCAGCCGCTGAGCCTGCTGCCCACCGAATACAAACTGCTGGAATTCCTGATGCGCAACACCGGGCAGATCCTGTCGCGGATGATGATCTTCGAGGAAGTCTGGGGTTATCACTTCGACCCCGGGACCAACCTGATCGATGTCCACATCGGTCGCCTGCGCAAGAAGATCGATCCACCGGGCCTCACGCCGCTGATCCGCACGGTACGAGGTTCCGGGTATGTCATTGCTGAACCCCTCTAAGGGCTGGCGTTCCTCCAGCAGCCGCTTGCTGGCGCTGTACAGTTCGCTGTTCGTGGCCTGGAGCTGCATCCTCATGGGGGTGCTGTATTACGAGGTGTCCGGTTACCTCAGCGACCTCTCGCGCCATTCGCTGATGCAGCGCCAGCACCTGTTCCAGCGGTTCGACGGCGAAGAACTGTTGGAAGCCCTGACCACCAGCATGACTTTCGACATGAAGGGCGTGGACGCCTATGGTCTGTTCGATGAGCAATTTCGCCCATTGAACGGACCGATCCAGGCGATACCGCCCGACTTGCCCCTGGACGGCAAGATCCACGCCCTGGCCAATTGCGTCGACTCCGACGACCCGAAACTGCCCAAAGACAGCTGCGACGCCGTGGTCACCCACACCGCCGATGGCCGCTGGCTGGTGCTGGTGCGCGCCAACGGTTCGCTGTTCGGCGTAACCCGGATCATCTGGCACGCGCTGCTGTGGGCGGTGTCGCTGACCATCATCCCCGGCGCCGCCGGCTGGCATTTGCTGCGCCGCCGCCCATTGCGACGGATTCGCGGGATCCAGGCCAGCGCCGAGGCCATCGTCGCCGGCGACCTCACCCATCGCCTGCCGCTGTCGAACCGGCGTGACGAACTGGACATGCTCGCCGCCATCGTCAACGCCATGCTCGACCGCATCGAGAAGCTGATGAACGAGGTCAAAGGCGTGTGCGACAACATCGCCCACGACCTGCGCACCCCGCTCACCCGCTTGCGCGCGCAGCTCTATCGCATCAAGCAACAAGCCGAACACGACTCGGCCCACGCGGTGCAACTGGACGACGCCATCGCGGAAACCGACACGCTGATGGCGCGCTTTCGCGGGTTGTTGCGGATCTCGGAACTGGAAGACCACCAACGCCGCTCGGGCTTTCTGGTGATGGACCCACTGCCGCTGCTGCGCGAACTGCACGACTTCTACCTGCCCCTGGCCGAGGAAGGCGAACTGCAACTGGTGCTCGACACCCCGCCATCCCTGCCCTGGATCACCGGCGACCGGGCCTTGCTGTTCGAGGCTCTGGCCAACCTGCTGAGCAACTCGATCAAGTTCACCCCCGCGGGCGGCGAAGTGATTTTGCGCGCGGTCAACGATGCGGGCAGCACGCGTATCGAAGTCCACGACTCCGGCCCCGGCATCCCAATAGCGGAACGCAAGGCAGTGTTCCAGCGGTTCTATCGCGTGGATGAAAGCGACCAGCAAGGTGGGTTTGGGCTGGGCTTGTCGATTGTCGCGGCGATCATCAATCTGCACGGTTTCAAGCTGGACGTCGGCACCAGCCAACGCGGCGGTGCGCGGTTGGTGCTGGAGTGTCGCCAGCAACTGATGCCCAAATAAACCAGACACGACACCGATCGAAACGGTGGGAGGGGGCTTGCTCCCAACCACATTGGGTGTCGGTTGCCCGATCGATCAGGTCAAGCCGGGAAGTTGGCGCGCAGCGCCTCAAGCCCACCGCGGTACACGCCGGCAAACAAAGCCTCCACCGCCTCGTCGGTGGTGCCCGGCGCCGGGGTGAACACGCCCGACCACGTCACCTTCGCCGACGACTCCGTCAGGGCTTCGACCCGCAACGTCGCCAGGTAGGCACTCACCGGAAACGGCGACTCCTCGATGCTGTAGCTGTAAGTGCGGGCCACGTTATCAAAGGTCTGCAAGCGCTCCACCACCACGCCGCCATCGGCGGTCTTCAGGTGACGCAGGCGCCCGCCGTCGCCCGGCTTGCTCTCGACGATCAATGGCAGCCAGTCCGGCAGCGCGTCAAAACCGCCGACCAATTGCCACACCTGATCGGCCGAAACCGGGACTTCAATGACAGAAGAAGCTGTAGGCACAATCAATACTCCAGACAATAAAAATTCAGATCGCCAGATCCATCGCACCGACAGTCGCTGGCGATCGGGGTTAAACACTGTACGCCAGCCGATTCGTCACTTCACCCAGATTCGTGGTGCGACGGAGGCTCGATAAGCCCCTGCGCTCCTGACCATTCGTCGCCTTGTTTTCAGGCCCGGCGCAGACACTCTGCGTAGCCTCGTTCTGAAACCCGCACGCCAGAGCCGCCAAACAGCCCAAACAGCTGCCCATGCGCGGTGCAGCAACTCGTTCTGTACCTGTTAAAAATGACAGTTGTAGGCCTGCTGACGGCGGCCTTCACTGTTACGCAAGGCCTGCGGGGCGTCCTTGTCCCCCGCAGATGGTTTCACCCACCAGGGAAGGACAGCCCATGCAGCGCACATTCAAGAAGCTAATGGTTCCAGTGCTGTTAAGTGTTGGCGTATCGTTTTGCGGACATAGCGCAAGCGCCAACGCAGCCACATTCGTCAGTTCAGGTCACGCGGCCGGACCGCAATGCGCGACCTCCGGGATCAACGACAATGGTCAGGCGGTCGGTAACTGCAACTCGGCGACGCCGAGTACCAACCCCAACCCGTGGTTCTCATCGACACTGGCAGGTCCCCAACAAGTGCTGTTGCCATTGGTCACGGGACAACCGTGCAGCGTCAGCGCAATTGCCAACAATGGCTGGATGGTGGGGCTGTGCGCCAATGTCGGCAATGTCGCTTTGGGCGTGTATTGGAACGCGGCGACGCCCGGCAACCCGCCGACCGCCATGGCTCCGCTGCCTTTTTCATTGCTGTTGCCGCCGCTACGCCCCGCCGACAAGCAGACAGTCCCTACTGCGCAAAATCAGAACGGTATGGTGCTCGCACAGAGCCTGAGTGCAAACGAACAGGCAACGGTGGTGGTCTATGCTGCGGGTAGCGCGACGCCACAGCGTGTATCGGGCTGGGGTAACAACTGCTCCGGTGTCGACCTGACTGAAACCTTGACGAATGGCTGGCCACGCATCCTCATGAATTGCCCAGGAGCGAACGGTACGCCTGAGATCACCTCGGCCAGTTGGAGCGGGAGTGGATTTTCCCTCGTGACGCCGCCGCTTCCGGCAGGCGCCAGCTACTGTGAGGCCGTGGACATGAACGATGCGGGTCAGTTCGTCGGCACCTGCACGTTCCCCGGTTCGTCCCCCGATACGCTCCAGACCGCCTATTGGGCCTCTGCAACTAGCACACCGTTGCTGCTGACAATGCCGTTGAATGCACAGAACGTGGCAATGGCAATCAATGCCCGTGGGCATGTGGTGGCCTATGGCAGGAACCCATTGGGCCTCCTGACACTTCTCTTCTGGCCAGACCCCACCAACTCTTTCACCGTAGCGCCCATCCAGCCATTGCCGGGCAGTAATCAGACCAACTTTGCAGGTTTTGGGGATAACGACAGCGTCGCCATGACTTGCCTGAACAGTAACCAATACCCCACTGCCTGCAGTTGGACGCCCTCGGGAGGCACCGTATCCGTGGTGGGTCTTGGCGGAACGTCCAGCGAGTCGAGCGGCATTTCGCCTAGCGGCGTATTTATTTTTGGTACGGCGACGGATACCTCCAACGATTTCAATGCGGTGGGAGCTACGTTGCCCTGAACAAGGAGCCCGTTTTGCGGCGTGGCCTGGCACAGACTGTT
This sequence comes from Pseudomonas sp. Pse79, assembly GCF_024519615.1. Lineage (NCBI taxonomy): Bacteria > Pseudomonadati > Pseudomonadota > Gammaproteobacteria > Pseudomonadales > Pseudomonadaceae > Pseudomonas > Pseudomonas sp. Pse79. The sequence goes on along the minus strand of NZ_JALJRR010000001.1, from coordinate 23,995 downwards.
AAGTTGGAGGTGCGTGATGTCTCACAGACTACCGGCAAAATTCCCGGTCGCAATGTTATTTGCAATAGCTAGCACGTTGGCTGCGGATGCGATGGCCATTCCGTTAGCCGATGGAAAAAAACAGGCGTACCTGAGCTGCATAGCGAAACACGCCGCCCCGGACCTATTGCGGAAAGGGGCTAGCCTCAAGCAGTACGAAAAGGAGCAATTGCGCTCTTCCGTTTTGCCCTGCCTGTCAACGATTCGATAAAAGCTGGCAAGGCCCTTTCACAACGCGCCCCCAGCTACCAGGCAAGTTGCTCGCGCAACTTGAACCACAGCATCCCCAACGCCAACAACGGCGAGCGCAACAGTTTGCCGCCCGGAAAGGTCATGTGCGGGACCTGGCTGAACACCTCCAAGCCCTGACTGTGCCCGGCATGAATGGCTTCAGCCAGCAGCCGCGCACACCAATGGGTCACATTCAGCCCATGCCCGGAATAACCCTGGGCGTAGAACACATTCGGGTACTGCTTCAACCGCCCGACCTGGGGAAAGCGATTGGCGGTGATGCCGATCTTGCCGCCCCACTGGAACTCGATCGCGGTATTGGCCAGTTGCGGGAATACCTGGAGCATCTTCGGTCGCATATACGCGGCGATGTCCTGCGGATCACGCCCCGAATAATGGCAGGCGCCGCCGAACAACAGGCGTCGGTCGGCGGTCAGTCGGTAGTAGTCCAAGCCGACTTTCTGGTCGCACAGCGCCAGGTTCTGCGGGATCAATTGCTCGGCCAGCCCTTCCGTTAACGGTTCGGTGGCGATGATGTAGCTGCCGGCAGGCAGTACCTTGCCGCTCAAGCGCGGCTCCAACGCCTCCAAGTGTGCATTGCAGGCCAGCACCAGGTTGCTGGCACGCACCGTGCCGCCGGCGCAGCGTACCTGCACGGTGTCGCCGTGGAGCAGTTCCAACGCTGGGGTGTGCTCGAAAATCCGCACCCCCAGGGACTCGGCGACCCGCGCCTCGCCCAACACCAGATTCAATGGGTGCAGGTGCCCGGACCCCATGTCCACCAGGCCGCCGGCATAGACCTGCGAGCCGACGACCTGGTGCATATCCTGCGGACCTACCACACGGACCTCATGGTTGTAGCCCTGCGCCAACAGGCGCTCCTGCTCGCCCTTGAACGCGGCGAACTGCGCCGCGGTATTGGCCAGTTCGCAAAAGCCCCAGCGCAGGTCGCAGTCGATACCCTGCGTGCGAACGCGTTCCCCCACCAACGTGACCGAATCAATCCCGGCCCGCTCCAGATAACGCACGCCCTCCTCGCCCACATACTTGGCAAAGCCCGACACGTCGTGGCCGATGCCGCGAATCAATTGCCCGCCGTTGCGCCCGCTGGCGCCCCAACCGATGCGCCGCGCCTCCAGCAGGATCACCGACAGCCCGCGCTGGGCCAGTTCGATGGCGGTATTGACCCCGGTGAACCCACCGCCGATCACACACACATCCGCGCTCAAGTCGGCGGCCAAGGCCGGACGCTCGGGCATGGCATTGGCCGAGGCCCGGTAATAGGACCGGGCGTGGTCGTTCGATTGGATCATTTGTCGGTCTTCACTTTGCTCCAGGCGCGGGTCATCAGGCGCATGGTCGCCGGGGTCGGCGTGGTGGAAATATAGAGTTTGTCGAGCACGGCCTGGGACGGGTACACCTCAGGGTTGTTCACCAATTCCGGGTCCATGAAGGCATTGGCTGCCGGGTTGGCGTTGGCATAGCCGACCGAGGCGCTGACTTTGGCGATGACTTCAGGGTCGAGCAGGTAGTTGATAAACGCATGGGCTGCTTTCGGGTTGCTCGCATCGGCGGGGATCGCCAGCAGGTCGAACCACAGGTTGGAGCCTTCCTTGGGAATCGAATAGGCAATGTTCACCCCGTTCTTGGCTTCCTTGGCGCGGTTGGCGGCCTGGAACACGTCGCCGGAATAACCGAACGCCACGCAGATATCGCCGTTGGCCAAATCCGAGATGTACTTGGAGGAATGGAAGTAGGTGATGTAAGGCCGCAGCGTCAACAGCTTGGCTTGCGCCTGTTTGTAGTCTTCAGGGTTCTCGCTGCGCGGGTCCTTGCCCATGTAGTTGAGGATCGCCGGGAACAACTCATCCGCCGAGTCGAGGAAGGCCACGCCGCACTGGTTGAGCTTCTTGAGGTTCTCCGGCTCGAACAGCACCGCCCACGAATCGATATGGTCGATGCCGAGCACCTGCTTGACCTTGTCGACGTTGTAGCCGATGCCGTTGGTGCCCCACAGGTACGGCACCGAGTGCGCGTTGCCCGGGTCGTTTTTCTCCAGCAGCTTGAGCAGCTTGGGGTCGAGGTTCTTGAAATTGGGCAACTGCGCGCGGTCGAGCTTGAGGAACGCGCCGGCCTTGACCTGGCGCGCCAGGAAGTGGTTGGACGGCACCACCACATCATACCCGGTGCGCCCCGCCAGCAACTTGCCCTCCAGGGTTTCGTTGGAGTCGAACACGTCGTAGATCACCTTGATCCCCGTCTTGGCCTGGAAGTCGGCCAAGGTGGTTTCACCGATGTAGTCGGTCCAGTTGTAGACACTGACCGTCGGCTCCGCCTGCGCGGCGCTGCTGAATGCCGCCACCAGGGCCAGCGGGAGAAGTTTTTTCATCAGACGCATATCGACACCCCTTTATGATTGTTTAGACGCTCAACAGCAGGAACTCACGCTCCCAGGAACTGATCACCCGCTTGAAATTCTCATGCTCGGCGCGTTTGACCGCGACGTAGCCGCGCACGAACTTGTCGCCCAGGTATTGCTTGACCGTCGCGCACTCCTCCATACGCACCAGCGCATCCTCGAGCGTGATCGGCAGGCGCAGGTTGCGCCGCTCATAGGCGCGGCCTTCCACCGGCGCGCTCGGCTCGATCTTTTCGATCATGCCCAGGTAGCCACACAACAGGCTGGCGGCGATCGCCAGGTACGGGTTGGCATCCGCGCCGGGCAGGCGGTTTTCCACGCGCATGGCGTCGGGGTTCGATGTCGGCACGCGCAGGCCGACAGTGCGGTTTTCTTCGCCCCATTCCACGTTGACCGGCGCCGAGGTGTCCGGCAGGAAGCGGCGGAACGAATTCACGTTGGGCGCAAACATCGGCAGCAGCTTGGGGATGTACTTCTGCAGGCCGCCGATGTGGTGCAGGAACAGCGTGCTCATCTGGCCGTCGGCGTCGACGAACACCGGCTTGCCCGTGGCGATGTCGACCACGCTCTGGTGCAGGTGCATGGCGCTGCCCGGCTCGTCGGCCACCGGCTTGGCCATGAAGGTCGCGGCCACATTGTGCTTGAGCGCGGCTTCGCGCAGGGTGCGTTTGAACACGGTGATCTGGTCGGCAAGATCCAGGGCGTCACCGTGGCGGAAGTTGATTTCCATCTGCGCCGGGCCGTCTTCGTGGATTAGTGTGTCGAGGTCCAGGCCCTGGGCTTCGCACCAGTCGTAGACGTCTTCGAACAGCGGGTCGAACTCGTTGGCGGCGTCGATGGAGAACGACTGGCGACCGGTTTCGGCCCGCCCGGAGCGGCCGACCGGGGTTTTCAGCGGCAGGTCCGGGTCATCGCAGCGCTGGGTCAGGTAGAACTCCATTTCCGGCGCGACAATCGGCTGCCAGCCCTGCTCGGCGTAGAGCTGCAGCACCTTTTTCAGCACGTTGCGCGGCGACAGTTCGATGGGGTTACCCTGCTTGTCGAAGGTGTCGTGGATCACGATGGCGGTCGGTTCAATCGCCCATGGCACCACGTAGGTCGCGTGGGCCACCGGGCGGCAGACCATGTCGATGTCGGCCGGGTCGAGCAGGTCGTAGTAGACATCGTCGTCGACAAAGTCCCCGGTTACCGTTTGCAGCAACACACTTTCCGGCAGGCGCATGCCTCGCTCATGCAGGAACTTGTTGGTGGGCGCAATCTTGCCGCGTGCGATGCCAGTCAAATCACTGATCACGCATTCGACCTCGGTAATCTTGTGTTCTTTCAGCCAGGCGGACAGCTGATCGAAGGGGGCGTTCATAAGGACCTCGTCATGGGTGGGAGACTGCACCGGCTTGTACTCCCGGCGCATTGAGGTCTATCTTGGGCTCGCCGCGCCACGGCATCTATCCACTTTGCTCCGAACACAACGCACCAATAGAGTGCGAGCAGGTTCCCCCTATGACACAGGCAACCGCTTTGCGCGTACAGGCCTTCACCACCGGTGATGTGGCCGCTCAATGCCGTGCGACACCCGGCTGGGTGCAGCACTACCAGCAGATGTCCCCCGGGCATTTTGCCGGGCAGATCCGCTACCTCGACCTGCACGGCGTGGAGGTCTACGAAGAGAGCATGAACACCCGGGTGGAGCAGCATTTCAACGCGCCGCCGGGGGCCCTGGCGTTCTGTTTCGACGGCAGCGACAACACGCTGTACCTGCTCAATGGCGAGAGCCGCAACACCTGGATCACCCCGGAGAACTACCGTGAAGTGGCGGTGGTATTCGGGCCGCAGTTCGTGCAGCGCCATCGGTTGGATGTGGCGAAACTCGAAGGGTTGTTCATGGCGCCACTGACCTGCCAGCAGAATGCGTTATTCAGCCGCTGGCTCAGTGGTACGCTCACACGGTTGTCCGGCACCACCGACCCGATCAGCCGCGATGCCCTCACCCAGCAGTTGCTCGACGATTGCCTGTTCATTCTCGACAACGCCTGCGTATGCCTGGACCGCCAGTCATTGCAGCGCCGCAGCGAAGAGCGCCGGCTGATGACGCGCATCGGCGAATGGGCGGTCGATGCACCGGATGACACCGTCAACCTGCTGGAGCTGGCGCAGATCGCCGGCGTGCCGTTGCGCCAGTTGCAACAAGGCTTCAAGACCTACACCGGAATGAGCCCGGCGCAGTGGTTGCGTTTGCGCCGCTTGAACGGGGCGCGGCAGGAGTTGTTGAGTTCAGCCGCGGCCACAGTGGCGCAAGTGGCGATGAACTGGTCGTTCTGGCATTTGGGGCGGTTTTCCAATAGCTACCGGGCGTTGTTCAAGGAGCTGCCGAGCGAAACCCTCAAGCGCGCCGTTTGAAACGAACTCTAAATGGTGGGAGGGAGCTTGCCCCCGATGGCAATGGGTCAGTCACCAGGAATATTGACTGAGACACCGCTATCGGGGGCAAGTCGAATCGTCGCACCACCCCTCCCACATTGGATTGCATCAAGGCTGGGCGTTGAGGAAGGTTGCCATCAACGGGTTAACCCGCTCCGCCGCCTCCAACTTTTGAAATGCACTCTAAATGGTGGGAGGGGGCTTGCCCCCGATGGCAATGGGTCAGTCACTAGGAATATTGACTGAGACACCGCTATCGGGGGCAAGCCCCCTCCCACATTGAGATATTCGTCGGCCTGAGATCAGTGGTAAGCGGTCGCAATCCGTTCGCGTTTGGTGGCATTGAAAACTACTCGTTACCCTCCCACATTGGACTGCATCAAGGCTGGGAGTTGAGGAAGGTTGCCATCAACTGGTTGACCCGCTCCGCCGCCTCCAACTGCACCATATGCCCCTGCCCCGGCAGGATTTCCACCTGGGCCTCGAGCCCCTCAGCATGTCTGGCCGGGATGATTGCGTCGTCGCTGCCCCAGATCACCAGGCTTGGCTGCTGCCCGACAATATTGCGCAGATCCAGGCGCTGCCGCCCGCCCTCGAACAGCTGGGCATTGAGCTGGCGCAACGCTTGATCCACGCCTTCGAGGCGCTTGAACTTGAGCATGTCCTCCAGCATCTGCCGCGTGACCAGCGCCGGGTCGCTGAACAGTTGAATCAAGTGCGGCTTGAGCGCGTTGCGGTTAGTCGCGTCGGTGAAGCCGTGCAAGTAGTCCGCGTTGATCTCTTCGCCGAGCCCGGCGCTGGCGATCAGGGTCAGCGAGGCGACCCGCGCGGGGGCCTGGCGCGCCACGGTCAGGCTGACCAGGCCACCCATTGAGTGGCCGGCCAGGTGGACGCGGTCGAGCGCGAGATGATCGAGCAACGCCAGCAGCGCCTGGCTCAACTCGTCGGCATCGCCGCTGCGCAGTTGCTTGCCCGACTCGCCATGCCCCGGCAGGTCCAGGGCGATCACCCGGCGCTGCGCCGCCAACCCCGGGTGGTTGAACAGCCAGTTGTTCAAGTCGCCGCCAAACCCGTGGACCAACACCAACGGCGTCCCGCCCTCACCGAGATCGAGATAACGCAACAGCCGCCCACCCACCTCGACTTTCTGCGCGCTGGGCCCGGACGCTTGCGCCTCGGCCGCACTCGACACGAAGCTGGCCTGGAAACCTTCGATTACCGCATCAATCTCGGCTTCCGTGGCCTCGCCCTCCACCACGATCCCGAGCAGCCCGCCCACCGGCAAGGTCTCGTCGCTCAGCGCCAGCACGCGGCGCAGCACGCCACTGAACGGCGCCTCGACGCTGCTGGAGATCTTATCGGTCTCCACGTCGAGCACTTCCTCGCCCTTCTCCACCCGGTCGCCCGGCTGTTTGAGCCAGACATCCACGCGGCCTTCGGTCATCGACAAGCCCCACTTGGGCATGGTCAAGATATGGATCATGCGGCAGTCCTCTTATCGGCGATCTTCAACACCGCGGCTTCGATCTTCGCTGCGTTGGGGATGTACAGATCCTCCAGCGCATCGGAGAACGGCACCGGCGTGTGCGGCGCGGTGACCATTTCGATCGGTGCGCGCAAGAACGAAAACCCGCGCTGCGCGACCAGCGCGCTGATATCGGTGGCGATCGAGCAGCGCGGGTTGGACTCGTCGATCACCACCAGGCGGCCGGTCTTCTCCACGCTTTCCAGGATGCTGTCTTCGTCCAGCGGGCTGGTGGTGCGCAGGTCGAGCACTTCGCAGTCGATGCCTTGGCGCGCCAGGTTGGCAGCGGCTTCCAGGGCGATATGCACCATGCGCCCGTAGGTGACCAGGGTCACGTCATTACCTTCGCGCACGTAATTGGCTTCGCCGAAAGGCACGGTGTACAGCTCTTCCGGCACTTCGCCCTGCAGGCTGTAGAGCATTTTGTGTTCGAGGAAGATCACCGGGTCGTTGTCGCGGATCGCCTGGATCAGCATGCCCTTGGCGTCATAGGGCGTGGCCGGGCACACCACTTTGAGGCCGGGGATGTGCGTCCACATCGAGGTGAGCATCTGCGAATGCTGCGCGGCGGCGCGCAGGCCGGCGCCGTACATGGCGCGCACCACCAGCGGCGTGGCGGTCTTGCCGCCGAACATGTAGCGGAACTTGGCGGCCTGGTTGAGCAACTGGTCGAGGCAGCAGCCGAGAAAGTCGACGAACATCAACTCGCACACCGGGCGCATGCCGCGGGTGGCCGCGCCGACCGCCATGCCGACGTAACCGATTTCGGACAACGGTGCATCCAAGACGCGGTCGGGAAACTCCGGGTACAGGCCCTTGGTCACGCCGAGCACGCCGCCCCAGGCATCCTGCTCGCCGGGGGAGCCGGTGCCGCCGGACACGTCCTGGCCGATGATGAACACACTCTGGTCGCGACGCATTTCCTGGGCCAGGGCTTCGTTGATTGCCTGCTGATAACTGATTTTGCGAGCCATGATCAATTCTCCACGGATTATTTTTGTAGTGGGTGGCGATTAGCGGTAAGCGACGTAGACATCACTGAGCAGGTCTGCGGCCTGAGGCTTGGGATCGGACTTGGCCAGGCGCACGGCGTCTTCGATCAGTTGCGCGACCTCCGCGTCGATGCGCTCGAACTGCGCCGTATCGAGCCAGCCTTCGGCGCTGCAGCGTTGGCGAAACAGCACCAGGCAATCGTGGGATTCGCGCAGGTTCTTCACTTCGTCGGGGCCGCGATAGGTTTGCGCGTCGCCTTCGAAGTGGCCGTAGAAACGGCTCAACTTGACCTCCACCAGCGTCGGCCCCTGGCCGTTGCGCGCACGTTCCACGGCTACCCCCAGGGCCGCGTGGACGGCGAAGAAATCATTGCCGTCGACGATCACCCCCGGCATGCCGAAGCCCACGGCGCGCTCGGCGATGTCTTTGCACGCTACCGACCAGCCCGAGCCGGTGGCTTCGGCGTAGCCGTTGTTTTCAGCCACGAACAGACACGGCAGTTTCATGATCGCGGCCAGGTTCATGGCCTCGAACACCGCACCCTCGTTGGAGCCGCCGTCGCCGAAAAACGCCACGGCCACGCCCTGGCTGCCCTTGAGCTTGGACGCCAGCGCCGCTCCGGCCGCCAAGGGCGCGCCGGCACCGACGATGCCGTTGGCGCCGAGCATGCCTTTCTCCTGGTCGGCAATGTGCATGGAACCGCCCTTGCCGCCGCACACCCCGGTTTTCTTGCCGTAGATCTCGGCCATCATGCCGAACACGTCCACGCCCTTGGCGATGCAGTGGCCGTGGCCACGGTGGTTGGAGGCGATGCAATCTTCATCGTTGAGGTGGGCCATGACCCCGGCGGCGCTGGCTTCCTGGCCGGCATACAGGTGGACGAAACCAGGGATCTCGCCAGTGGCGAATTCCACGTGCAGGCGTTCCTCGAAATCGCGGATGGTACGCATCACGGTGTAGGCATGGAGCAGTTGATCAGTAGACAGGTGAGTGGACATCTTGTTGTTCTCCAGGTTGTCTCGACACACAAAAGGCTGGCTGCAGCCAGTTGCAAGACCTTCAGCACAGCCTGTGCCAACGCCTCGAAAAACCTCGCACAGGCTTGATCCAGAGCAGTGCCACGCGGTTGTGCGGCGGCGACCGCCAACCACAGAATGAGACGCGCCATTGCAACCTGCCCGTGGCGTGCGCGGCCGGATGAGACGCTGCGTCTCACACCGGGCAGTTGGTCAGGCCGCCCTTGTCCCCCTGCGCGCATGCGCGCTTAATGGCGGGCATAACAACAAAAGATCGAGAACCGGAGGCCTTATGCTCGCCGCGAACTCCAAAGACCATGTCGACTGCGTCAGTCGCGTGGTCCGCAATGCCGATCGCCTGCCCCAGGCACCGGTGCCGTCGCTGATTTTCGATTCATGGCGCCGTTCCATGGAGCAACACCACCTCGACCCTGGCTCGCTGCAAGGGCCACGCATTCTCAGTGAACCGCTGCTCAAGGAATGCCGTGAGCGCGCCGAACTGTTCATGCACATCGCCAGCGAAGAAGTCGGCCAACTCCACCACCGCGTGCGCCATGCCGACTACTGCGTGATGCTTACCGACGCCCAGGGCCAGACCATCGACCACCGCGTGGACACGGCGATTCGCACCGATTGCCGCAAGGCCGGCCTGTACCTGGGCACCTGCTGGTCGGAAGCCGAAGAAGGCACCTGCGGCGTGGCCACGGTGCTGACCAGCAAGGCTGCCGTGACGGTGCATAAGCGCGATCACTTTCGCGCAGCGTTTATCGGGCTGACCTGCTCCGCCGCGCCGATCTTCGACCCCCAGGGCAACCTGCTGGGGGTGATGGACGCCTCGGCGCTCAAATCCCCGGATGACCGGCGCAGCCAGCATCTGGTAAGACAGATGGTGGCGCAGAGCGCACAAGCCATCGAAAATGCCTTCTTCATGCACAGCGCGCGTCAGCACTGGGTGCTCCAGGCCCACAGTACGCCCGGCTATGTCGACAGCCAGCCCGACCTGCTGCTGGCCTGGGACCAGGATGGGCGCCTGCATGCGTTGAACAGCAAGGCGCGCCAGGCCCTGCGTCGGCGCTTTGGCCAGGTGCCGGCGCATATCGGCGAGGTCTTCGACCTGGATGCGTTGCGCGCGGTCACCGATCAATCGGCGCAACAGCTGCACTGGCTGGGCGAGCCCGGCGCATTGCATGTGCGGGTCAGCGCGCCGCGGCGTAAGCCGGCGCGTCCAGCGAAGGCCGTAAACAATCAGGTCGACCCCCGGGTGGAAGAACACCTGCGCCTGGCCTTGCGGGTCAAGGACCGCAACCTGCCGGTGCTGGTGCAGGGTGAAACCGGCGCCGGCAAGGAAGTCTTCGCGCACCAACTGCATGAGCGCAGCGCTCGTCGCGACGGGCCCTTCGTGGCGGTGAACTGCGCGGCGATCCCGGAAAACCTCATCGAAAGCGAGCTGTTCGGCTATGTCGCCGGGGCCTTTACCGGCGCGTCGAACAAGGGCATGCCCGGGCTGTTGTTGCAGGCCGATGGCGGCACGCTGTTCCTCGATGAAATCGGCGATATGCCGCTGGCCCTGCAGACGCGCTTGCTGCGGGTATTGGCCGAAGGTGAAGTGGCGCCGCTGGGTGCGGCAAAAACCCGTGCGGTGGATATCCAGGTGATCTGCGCCAGCCACCGCGACCTGGCGGTGCTGGTCAGCGAGGGGCGCTTTCGCGAAGACCTGTACTTTCGCCTGGGCTGCGCACGGTTCTGCCTGCCGCCCTTGCGCGAGCGCAGCGACAAACTGGCCTTGATCAATCGGCTGCTGGAACAGGAGGCGCACAGCGGCGCAATCTCCGTGGGCATCGGCCCCGCCGCGCTGGAGGTACTGCTCGGCTATGCCTGGCCGGGCAATGTGCGGCAACTGCGCCATGTGCTGGCGTATGCCTGTGCGGTGTGCGACGGCGGCACCATCCAGCTGGCTGACCTGCCCGTGGAGGTGCGCGGCGAGCAGATCGAGGCCGACGTGGAAGAACGTGTCAGCCCGGAACGCCAGGTGGTGCTGGATGCACTGATCCGGCATCGCTGGAAGCCGTCGCCGACGGCCCAGGCGCTGGGGATTTCGCGGGCGACCCTGTATCGCCGGGTCAACCAACTGGGCATCGACATGCCGGGCAAACATATCTGACCCAGCACCGTCAAACATGTGGGAGCGGGCTTGCCCGCGATGGCGGTGTATCAGCCACCGATGCCGTGACTGAACCGCCGCCTTCGCGGGCAAGCCCACTCCCACCTTTGAACCGCGTTATCGGTACACAATCCCACCATCGATCAACGGCGACTGGCCGGTCATGTAGTCCGCATCCGGCCCCGCCAGGTAAGACACCAGCCCGGCCACATCCTCAGGCGTTTCCGCACGGCCCAGGGCAATCCCGTCCACATACTTCTTATAGGTCGCACCGACTTCGGCGCCGGTAATCTCGGCCATGCGCTTGTCGATCTCGACCCACATATCGGTGCCGACCACGCCCGGGCAATAAGCATTGACCGTAATCCCGGCGCTGGCCAGTTCCTTGGCCGCCGCCTGGGTCAGGGCGCGCACGGCGAACTTGGTCGCCGAGTACACGCCCAGCAGGGCAAAACCTTCATGCCCGGCGATTGAGCAGGCGTTGATGATCTTGCCCTTCTGCTTGAGCGCCTTGAACTTCTTGCCGGCGGCCTGGATGCCCCACAACACACCCTGCACATTGATGCCCAGGGTGCGCTCGACCTGCTCGGGGCTGACGTCCAGCAGTGAATCGATCTGTGCCACCCCGGCGTTGTTGACGATGATGTCGAAACCACCGAGGGTCTGGTATGCGTGTTCGACGGCGGCCACCACCTGTTCGCGCTTGGACACGTCGGCGATGAACACCGAGGCCTTGCGCCCTGCCGCGACGATTTCAGCAGCCACGGCTTCGAGCTTGGCGCCATTGATGTCCATCAGCGCGATATCGGCACCGTCCCGTGCCAGGCGCAGGGCGATGGCGCGGCCGATGCCCTGCCCGGCGCCAGTCACCAGCGCAACTTTTCCAGCGATGAGGTTTCCAGCGGTACTCATGACGACCTCCTGCAACGATGAGAGAAGCCTCGTCTATCGCAGATGCACGCCAGGGCTGTCGAGGCGCACATGAATCGGCGTGCGCGCTGAGACCGGATGTCTCAATGCGCGAATCCTTGTAAATGCGCGCACTTATGCCTAGCTTATGCGCCCCCCGTCCTGCGCTTTAAGGCCTTGCCCCATGGTTCTGCGTTTTCGCCCCGTCGTCACGTCACGTTTCGCCCTCGGCCTGCTGCTCAGCGGTGGCATCGGCAGCAGCCTGGCTGCGGAAATTGAACTGCCGGCGGTACAGGTCCAGGGCCAGGATGAGTCCGGTTATCGCAGTGAAACCGCCTCGGTCGGCGGTTTCAATGAAGCGCCGCTGCTGGACACTCCCGCCTCGATCAGCGTGATCAACGCCGCCCTGATCAAGGACCAGCAAGCCCGCCTGCTCAGCGAAGTGCTGCGCAACGACGCCTCGGTGGGCGACAGCTACGCACCGATCGGCTACTACGAAAACTTCGTGGTGCGCGGCTTCTCGCTGAACGCGGCGAGCAGCTACAAGATCAACGGCCGCACCATCACCGGCGAGCAGAACGTCGCCCTGGAAAACAAACAGCAGGTGGAAGTACTCAAGGGCCTGGCCGGCCTGCAAAGCGGGATCTCCGAGCCCAGCGGCGTGATCAACTACGTGACCAAGCGCCCGCAAGACGTGCGTTCGGTGACGGTGTCCAGCGACGACCGTGGCAGCGGTTATATCGCCACCGACGTCGGCGGCTGGTTCGGCAGCGAGCGGCAGTTCGGCCTGCGCGCCAACGTGGCCCATGAAGACCTCAATTCCTACGTGGAACACGCCAACGGCCAGCGCGACTTCCTGTCCCTGGCGTTCGACTGGAACATCAGCCCCGACGCGGTGCTGCAACTGGATGCCGAATACCAGAACAAACAACAGCGCTCGGTGCCGGGCTACCAACTGCTGGGCGGCAGTGAAGTGCCCCACGATGCATCGCCGAAACAGCTGCTGGGCCATCAAAGCGGTTCCAAGCAGGTCGGTATTGATTCGCTGAACCTCAACGGCAAGTTCGAATACCGCTTCAGCGACCAGTGGAAAGGCAGTGTCAGCGCGGCGCGCAGCAAGGTGGTGATCGATGACTACAGTTCGTTCGCCTGGGGCTGTTTCTACGTGAACACGTGCAACGCCAACACGTTCAGCCCCGAGGGTGACTACGACATCTACGACTACCGCAGCCCCGACGACACCCGCCGCGACGATGAAGTGCAGGCGGCCATGACCGGGCTGTTCGACACCGCCGGCCTGGGCCATGAATTGACCTTCGGCACCAGCGCGTTTCGCCGGGTGATCGACAAGCGCAAGACGGTCAACGAGTACATCGGCAGCGGCAATATCAATCAGGACACGCCGACGTTTGCGCCGACCAACGTGCCGCTGAACGACAGCCATCGCACCCTCGACAGCCGCCAGTACGGCGTGTTCGTCACCGACCGCATCCGCTTCAACGAGCAGTGGCAAACCCTCCTCGGCGGTCGCGAAGTGCGCCTCGATGAACAAGCCTTTGACAGCAATGGCGACCAGGCGCGCCATACCCAGCAGTACGTGTTCCTGCCCCAGGCCTCGCTGATCTATAAGCCGATTGAAAACATCTCGCTGTACACCAGCTACAGCAAGAGCCTGTCCCTGGGCGGCACGGCGCCGTGGTTCGCGAACAACCCGGACGAGACCCTGGCCCCGACCGTGTCGCGACAAATAGAAGCCGGCGTGAAATACGACTGGCGCCGCATCAGCTTCGCCGCGGCCGTGTTCCAGACGCGCCAGGCCTACCAGTACGCCAAGCCGGATGGCGCCGGGAGTTTCACCTACGTGCAACAAGGCGAGCAGAAGAACACTGGGCTGGAACTGTCGGCGAATGGTTGGGCCACCGACCGCCTGCAGATCGCCACCAGCGTCGCGGCGATTCGGGCGCGGGTCAGCGGCAGCGGCACGCCGGACTACGAAGGCCACCAGGCGATCAACGTGCCCAAGCTGCGCGCCAGTGTCTACGCCGACTATGCGCTGCCGTGGGTCAACGGCCTGGCGGTCCTGGGCGGCGTGCAATACAGCGCCAAGAAGTACGCCAACCGCAGTGGCAATGTCGAGGTCGGGGACTATGCGGTGGTCAACGTCGGCAGCCGTTACACCACCAAAGTCGATGGCTATGAAACGGTGTTTCGCCTGAGTGTCGACAACCTGTTCGACAAACGCTACTGGCGCGACGCGGGCGAGTACATGGGCGATGACTACCTGTTCCAGGGCGCGCCGCTGACAGCGCGCCTGAGTGCCTCGGTCAACTTCTGACCGCGCACGGCCCCGGGCTTACTTGGGCATCTTGCGAAAGCCCACCGCCAGGCGGTTCCAGCTGTTGATGGTGGCGATGGCGACGCTCAGATCGACCTGTTCCTGGGGGCTGAACTCGGCGGCGAGTGCGTTGTAGTCTTCGTCTGCGGCGCGGGTCTGGCTGACCAGGGTCAGGCTTTCGGCCCAGGCCAGGGCGGCGCGTTCACGCGGGGTGAAGAACGGCGTTTCGCGCCAGGCCGACAATGTGTACAGGCGGCGCTCGGTCTCACCGCCCTTGCGCGCATCGGCGGTGTGCATATCGAGGCAGAAGGCGCAGCCATTGATCTGCGACACGCGCAGGCGCACCAGTTCCAGCAGGGGCAGTTCGATGGACAGTTTGCCCACTGCGGTTTCCAGGGCGAGCATGGCTTTCATGGCGTCTGGGGAAGCGGTGTAGAAATCGGTACGGGGTTGCATGGTAGAGCTCCTGAACACTGGAAATTGGTGGCCAGATTAGTCAGCGCAGCACTCAGGAGAAATAGCCAATTCCGGCAAAGATCAGGTAGCCAATGTGCCCACGGGCTCAGCCCCTCAGCGCGGCAGCGGAATCACGCGCAAAGGCCGCACCGATTTGTAGGAAAAGCTCGAGTAGATCTCTTTGACGCACGGCAATGTCTGCAACACCTCCCGCGCGAATTCGCCAAACGACTCCAGGTCCTTGGCCACCACTTCCAGCAGGAAGTCATAGCGCCCCGAGACGTTATGGCAGGCGACGATTTCCGGAATGTCGAGCAAGCGCTGCTCGAACGCCCGCGCAATTTCCTGGGTATGGCTCTCCATCATGATGCTGACAAACGCCGTCACCCCATAGCCCAACGCCTTGGGCGACAGGATCGCCTGATAACCGCTGATCACCCCGCTCTCTTCCAGGTTCCTGACCCGCCGCCAACACGGGGAGGTGGTCAGGGACACGCGCTCGGCGAGCTCGGCCACGGTCAAGCGGGCGTTGCCTTGCAGTGCGTTTAAAAGCGCCTTGTCGGTGCGATCCAGACTGAGGGGCATAACGTGCCTCTAATCATTATTTTTAGAAAGGTTTCATCCCATTGCGCGGGATTTGTCAGCAAATATTGCAAAGTTCAGCTGTGGTTATGAGCATAGCATTGTAGGAAATAAGGAGTGTCCGACATGAACAATAAACACAATGCATTCGGCTTTTCCACCCGTGCCATCCACCACGGTTACGACCCCAAGGACCACCACGGCGCCCTCGTACCGCCGATCTATCTCAGCGCCACGTTCGCCTTCCCCACCGCAGAATACGGCGCCGCGTGTTTTGCCGGTGAAGAAAGCGGGCACTTCTACACACGCATTTCCAACCCGACCCTGGCCCTGCTGGAAGCGCGCATGGCGACCCTGGAAAACGGCGAGGCCGCCGTCGCCTTCAGTTCCGGTATGGGCGCGATTGCCGCCACCTTCTGGACCCTGCTGCGCCCCGGCGATGAGGTGATCGTCAGCCAGACACTCTACGGCTGCACTTTCGCCCTACTGCACCATGGCATCGCGGAGTTCGGCATCAAGGTGCGCCATGTCGACCTCACCGACCTGGATGCACTGCACGCCGCGCTGTCCCCGGCCACGCGCATGATCTACTGCGAAACTCCGGCCAACCCCAACCTGCAACTGGTCGATATTGCCGCCGTCGCCACGCTGGCGCACCAGCAGCCCAACGTCATCGTGGTGGTCGATAACACTTACTGCACGCCGTACCTGCAACGGCCCCTGGAGTTGGGCGCCGATGTGGTCGTGCATTCGGCCACCAAGTACCTCAGCGGACATGGCGACATCACCGCCGGCATTGCGGTGAGCAACCACGCACTGGCGCAGCGCATTCGTCTGCAAGGGCTCAAAGACCTGACCGGTGCGGTCATGTCCCCGCAGGACGCATCGCTGCTGATGCGCGGCCTCAAGACCCTGGCCCTGCGCATGGACCGCCATTGCAGCAACGCCCAGGCAGTGGCCGAAGCCTTGCAGGCCCACCCGGCCGTCGAGCGCGTGACGTACCCGGGGTTGCGCTCATTTCCCCAGTACGAACTGGCGGCGCGGCAGATGCGGATGCCCGGCGGGATGATTGCCTTCGAGCTCAAAGGCGGGATCGCGACCGGCCGGCGCTTCATGAACGCACTCAAGCTGTTCAGCCGCGCGGTCAGCCTGGGCGATGCGGAGTCCCTGGCCCAACACCCGGCGAGCATGACCCACTCCACCTACACCCCAGAGGAGCGGGCAGCCCACGGGATCAGCGAGGGGTTGGTGCGTCTGTCGGTCGGGCTGGAGGACATCGCCGACCTGCTGGCGGATGTGCAGCAGGCTTTGACCAAGTGTCTGCGGGCTGCGCCGCGTGCGACACAGGTGGTCGAGCATGCGATGAAATAGCGCTCAGTCCACGGCCACCGTGGCCTCGCCGCAGGCCCCTGTCTGCGGCACCAGGTGAATATCCACGCGACGGTTCGCGGCGCGCCCGACGTCGGTTTCATTGCTGGCAATCGGCTGACTGGCCGCGAAGCCCTGGACGGCAAAGCAACTGTCGGCGATGTCGCCCATGCGCTGCATCCAGTCGCGCACGGCAGAGGCGCGGGCATGGGACAGCGCCAGGTTCTGTTCGACGGAACCGGTCGCGTCCGTATGCCCGGCGACCACGATCAGCCAGCCGGGTTGGGCTTTGATGTCGACCAGGGCATTGATCAGCACCTTGGCCGAGCCTGGCTTGAGCGTGGCACTGCCGGCATCGAACAGCGACAGGCTATCCAGTCGAACGGGGTCGGGCATAAGGGGTTCAGTGCCTGGACCGGCCAACCACATGCGCCAACCGATCCCTGCGAGCAAGGCAACGATCAGCGCCCCGACCAGCCCCCACAGCGCGATGCGTGGCCGGCGCGCCACCACTGCGGGTGGCGGCAGGATCACCACGGGGCTCACCAGCGCCGGCGCCGGCAACCTGAGCGGCGCGAGCATCGTGCCGTCCGGCGCGGGGCTTTGCTCCAGGCGCTGGATCAAGCCGCCGACCTGATAGCGCAGGGCGTGCAGCGGTTGTAGAGGGTGGTCTAGATGAGCCCGCAAACGCACCTGCAAACGGGCCAACTCAAGGTCCAATTGAACCAGCGCGGGCACGCCGTGGGCGGTCATCGCCCGGCTGCGCAGCAACAGTTGCAGTTGCTCGAACAACCATCCCAGCAAGTCCACGCGCGCCGACGCCATCAGCGGCCACAGGCGCACCCACTCACCGCCCAGCGCCTCGATCAACGCCACACCTTGGGTGATGCCCTCGACCCCATGACGCTGGCCGCGAGCCAAGGTGTAAAAGCACGCGCTGTGCAACTCCGCGCCGTTTTGCTGGAACAGCGCAAGGCAGCCTTGCTCGACCTTGGCCCAGTCCACATCCGGGCAGGCGGGATGGCTGAGCTTGGCCAATTCCTCGCGCAAAGCGATGAACTCACTGAAGCCGCGCGGATCACCGCCGACTTGAATACGCATCTCAAACAACGCCGTCATCGGGTTTCCCTTGCGTTATCGGTTCAAGGCTTCGACAGGTAATGCTGTCGCTTCAAGTGACGCACCAGCACCCGGCCTTCGGGTGTCAAGCGGGTGCCGAAGGTCACGTGCTGCCCATCCTTCAATTGCATGTCCAGGGCGTACTCCAGATGCCCCGGCAGCACCTGGGGCAGCAGCTCGATGGTGATCGCCGCCAGACGCGGTTCGTACTTGAGCAACGTGTCGGTCATGACGCCGATCAGGCCTTGGGCCGTGGCGGGCAACCCTTGCAGGATCAGGCCCATGTCCGGCAGCCCGTAATCCGGCAGATGGCTGAGCGCGCCCGCTCGACTGTTGAGGATGCGCTGCAGGTTGTCCAGCACCGAGAGGGCGTGCTGGTCCGCCTCGCAGACCCGCTGCAGGTCCAGTTCACCGGCGAAATTCTGCAACAGGCGTTCGTAGAGCGAAGGGGCGTACTCGGTCATGGCTCAATCCTTCGTCAATGGGCGCAGGATCAAGCGGTTATCGCCCAGTTCGATCACCCGTGCGCGATCCGGGTCGAGATCGTCACGCGTCAATGTCAGGCGCCAGCTGTTCTGCCGGGTATCGGGGTCGCGAAACAACGCCACCAACGTGACAAACTGCGCGTCCTTGTCCATCGGCACGTTCAGCTGAGCGCCTTCTTCGGGCTTTACCACCACCGAGTGTTTGTCCAGTAACGCACGCGCGAGCAAGCGCTCGTCATCGCCCAGCAGGCCTTCGTAGGTCGCCAGCTCCACCGCCTTGCTGTCGCGCAATTGGTAAACCCGCACCAGGGTCGGCACCGACAACGCACGCATGTCCGTGGCATCGGTGTTCAGCGCCGTGCGCGCGCTGAAATCCAGATGCAGGGTGTTGACCTGCTTGTAGAAGATCGCCTTGGCGGTGGATGCCGTGCCATCCGCCACGGTCTGGGCTAACCCACAACCGCCGAGCGGTAGCGTGAAAGCCGCCAGCAGCACAAGATTAAAAATGGTACGCGACATGCTGTGTCTCCCTGTTGCGCGGGTTAATCGAAAGGCCTTGGTAGCGCCCCAGGTTGATCGTGAGGGTCTCGTGTTCCGTCGTGCGCCAAGCGCTGCCTCCCAAGCCCAGCACACCGGTCATGCCGAGCCGGAGGGTGGCCAGCCCCAACACCGGCGCAGGCAGGCTGTGCAACGGCAGCGACAAGCGCAGTTTCGCCGTGCAACGCCAGCCCAGGTAAACGCGCAACAGCACCCGCAGGTCGCGGTGTAGCTGGCCGTCGGGGAGCCAGCCACGGGCTTCCTGGGCGTGCTCGGTATAGAGCGTCAGACCGAACTGGCTGTTGGCGTCGCGGCCGATACGCCCCAGCGGCGTGCCCTGGGCCAGGCTCACCGGACGTTGCCGGGAGAGGCTGGCCGGCGCCGCCAACGTAATGTTCTGCGGCCAATGCGGAGTCACCTGCACCTGGGTGTCGGGGGCGAGCAATTTGACCAGTGCGACGATGCCTTGTGCATTCCGCGTGGGCAGGCGCATCACGCTGAGCAAGGCCAGAAAGCGCGAGACCGGCGTGGCGACCTGTTGCGCGGTGCCGGGAATGCCCAGGCCGATCAGGCCCAGCAGGCATTGCGAGGTGGCATCGGTGCCGCCCGCTTCGAACGTCGCCGGGTAGGAGTACTTGCGCCAGATCCGGTAGAACTGGGTGAAGATCCGGTGATTGAACATATCCAGGAAGGCTTCCAGCGCTTCATGCCCCTCCCGACGCTGCGCGATGTCATCCAGGTACACGGTCGGCATCGGCGAATCGACCCCGTACAACCCAAGCAAGCGCGTGCGTACCGTCGCCGCTCGCTCCGGGTGCGCTTCATCGATTTCAATCGACTTCAACTCGCCGGCCGGAAAGCCCATGCCCGGATCGGGCCGAAAGCGCACGGCGTCATCCGCCGGGTGCGCGGTGCTGCCCAGCGGCGGATGGCCGGGCAAGGCCTGTTCCAGCAACTGGCAAAAACGCTGCAGATTGGCCTCGGCCACCTGCCCCTGTAAGGCATCCAGCAAACCGCTGGCTTTCAGCCGGGAATACGCTGACTGTGATTCTCGTTCCATCGCAGGCACTTTCCAGTAGGTTGCAGGATCAGCGTGAGCTGGGTGTACACATGAATGTCGGCATACAAGGCGAAGAAGCGATTGAGCATCTCGCCGAACAGGCTGATGTCGCCCTCCCCTGAAAAGCCGTTGGCATCGAGGGTGATCTCGATATCCACGCCGCGTAGCAAAAAGCCTTTCTCGAAACGTTGGACCAAGTGATGACGGACCTCGACGATCGCCGCCAGACGACGACGGTTGAGTTCGCTGCCCGTCCAGTCGTACAAGGCCAATGTGCCGCGCAACACCTCGGCGTTGTCGAGCATCGGCAGGAAGTTCGAGCCCAGGTGACTAAGCACCCGCCAGTGAAAGCGGTCGCGGTTCGGCGGGTAGCAGGGCAAGCTCGGCGCACACAGGTTGCGCACCCGCAAACCGGCCTGGGGGCTTTGCACCAGCGTGTCGAGCACGGTGCTTTGCAGCGCCTTGCGCGGCAATTGGCCGTGGGTGCCGGTCAGTCGCAACGACAGGCTTTCACGCGTGCGCAGGCGGTCGCTGTCGAAGCCCTCGCCGCCGAGGATCAGCCAGGTGTCATGCAAGCCATTGGCGGCGCGCTTGAGGCGCGTATGGAAGTAGCGTTCGGGAGCCTCGTCACGCAACATGCCGCCCTTGTGGCGAAAGCTGCTGAACGGCACATAGTCCTGGCGCTCGGCGTTTCGCGAGGCGGTCACGCGGTCCACCGAATAGATCTCGGTATGGCCGTCCTGCAAACGCATGGGGCGCAGCAGGTAGTCGCTTTGCAACGGTGCCAGGGTCAGCGGGTCGGCCTCCAGCGCGAACAGGTTGATCACCGGCACCGCATGCAGGCGGATATGCTCGCGGCTCAGGTCGAAATCGGCCGGCCAGGGTTCACGTAACACCACTTCAAGCTCGAACCAGGCGGCGTCGGGAGCAATCTGCAGATGCTCCAGGCCACACAGGGTCACGAACATGAATTTTTCGCGGAAACTGAAATACTCCAGCAATAACTGATAACCGCTGAACGCACTGTCGCCCTTGGGCCACAGCCGGTCTTCATCGGCAAACCCCCTGGGTGCAAAATGCCCGGCCACCGGCTGGCGTTCGGTCTGGCCGGGCCAATGCACGAACATCGCCTGCACATTCAGGGTCAGCGCCTGATGCAAAGCACTGGCCAAAGGGGCTTCGGCATTCAGGTACAGCGGCACGCGACTCAGGTCGATCTGGCTCCAGTCAGTCAACGCGCCGCAGGCAAAACGCAGGCGCAACACGGAGCGACCATCCGGGGCGAAGCTGCGCCCGACTGAGGCCAGGGCCAGCGGGCGCAGGGCCAGGTCCTGGGTGGTGGTGTAGCGGCAACGGGTACTTTGGGGCCCGATGGGTTGCGACAGCACTTCAAAGCCCTGCGCGATCAACTCGCTGTGCTTCATCTGCGCCAGTTCCGGCACCAGTTCGACGATCGACAGCGACGGGATGGTGCGCAGGTAATGTGGCCAGAGCAGGCTGACCAGGCCTTCGGTCAATTCCGGCAGGTCATCGTCGAGTTTTTCCCGCAGGCGGCCCATCAGGAACGCGAAGCCCTCGAACAGGCGCTCCACATAGGGGTCTTGCGCCCCCGGTTTGTCCAGGTTGAGCTGTGCC
The DNA here is from genome assembly GCF_024519615.1 of Pseudomonas sp. Pse79. NCBI lineage: Bacteria > Pseudomonadati > Pseudomonadota > Gammaproteobacteria > Pseudomonadales > Pseudomonadaceae > Pseudomonas > Pseudomonas sp. Pse79. Next base: position 2,707 of record NZ_JALJRR010000001.1, on the reverse strand, counting down.
GCCCGATCCGGGAAGGCCTCCGCGAATTCCTTGCCGGCCTCGCGCAGGTAGCGCATTTCGGCATCGAAATAGCGCAGTGTGAGATTGTCCATGTTCACAGAACGACTCCTGATAGATAAGGGTTAGCCGCACAGCACGGCGGCGCGTACCGGGTCGATGGCGACCAGCGCCGCCAGCAGGGTTTCCATGCGCCGCGCCAGGCTGGGTTTGTCGGCGTCGTTGCGTTGGGCTTTCACGCGCAGCAGCTTGAGCAGGCGCGCCTTGACCTCGAAATACAGCGCCGGCTCCCAGTCGGCCAGGGCCTGGCGTTGCGCGGTGGCGTCCAGTTCCCCCAGCAGGTGAATGGCCAGGTCGCTCTTGCCATGCTGTTCGGCCACCCGCGCCATCAGCAAGCGCAGCAGCCAGCGCTGGCGTCCACTGTCGATACCGGGCCGCGCAGCCAGCCACGCCAGCGCGTGATCCACGCCGTCGCTGTCGGCCTGGGCCACGGCCTCACCTTCCAGGGACAAGATGTCCGCATCACTGCTGGCCACGGCCGCCGAGGGTACGGGCAGCCATTGCTGGGGTTGGTTGCCGCTGACGTGCTGGGCAATCCACTCGCGGGTGGTTTCGTCGGCGAACGGGGTGCCGTCACTCCAGCACAGCACCTCCAGACCCGGCAGGCGCTCGAGGAACATGCCCAGGTCACGTTTGGTGATAGCGGCCCAGCGGTCCTGCGGTGCGGGTTGTTTGCTCAAGGCCTGATACAGGTACCATTGCAGGTCGAGCCAGAAATGGTTCACGCCTTCGGCATACATCCGCTCGACCTGTTCGATCAACTCCGCCCAGTTCTGTTGCAGGTACAAACGCTTGAGCTGTGCCCGATAGTCTGCACGCGGCGGCGCCAGGCGCGTGTTGCCGTTGGCCTCCTGAGGCGGCGTCTGATGCACGGTGTCCCAGCGCAAGCTCTTCATCAGTCGGTGAGCGGCCAGCCAGCCCAAGGGTTGCTCGCGCAGGTAGCTCGCCAGGGCCCGGCCGCTGTCCAACAGGTCCCGCCCGGATTTGATCATCGTCGGCGGCGACGCGTTGGCATGCACAGTCGACTCAAGGCTGGCGGTGTGTTGCGGGACCAATGCGTCCATCCCGCCGGACTGCGCCAGTCGCGCCGACAATGCCGCGTACAGCGGCTGCAGATCCGGACGCTGCTCCGGCGCCCACCCACTCAAGCCGCGCTCCAGCCAGGCGAGCGCGGCGGCGGTGCGCTCGGCTTCGGCCTTGACCACTTCCGGGTACAGCGACAGCGTGTCCAACACCTTGCCACTGGCCAACCATTCCAGGGCCATCTTGCGGCTGTTCGGACGGCTGGGCAGCACCGCGTCGGCAAAGCGCTCCACCAGCGCGGCCAACAGGCTCAAGCCATCCGCCAAACCGAGTTCGCCGTCCTTGTGCAAGCGCGCCCACAGGTAGTACGTGGCGACGCGCAGGTCCTTGCAGCGCTGGGTCAGCAGCTTCTGCGCCAGCTGGGCAACCTGCTCGGCATCGGCACCCGACAGTTTGTTGACTTCTTCGCGCATGCGTTGGAAGTCATCGTCGTAGCCGGGGTCGTCGCCGACAGGGGATTCGGTGCTGATGGGGTGTAGCCAGGGTTGCCAGTGGGCGGCGTGTTCGTGTGCGACAGACAGTGCGTCACGCTCCCCAAGGCAGCGGGCGATCAAGGCGCGCAGGCTCATTCGGCCCCCTCACTCACGCCAGCGGGCTGTGTTACACCCTCATGCTTGCCGCACTTCTGCACACGCTTTTGGAATGGATATAGATGCTGGCGCAGAATGCCGTCCGGCAACGGTTCGCCAAACACTCCGTAGCGCGTTGGCCAGTCCTTTGCGGGCAATTTGAATGTTCCAAACACCCTATCGATCAGCGGCAGGTGAATCGCATAGTTTTTGTAGCGGTAGTCTGGATGACGGGCATGGTGCCAATGGTGGTAGCGTGGAAGTACCAATACGTATTCCAGCCAACCACCTTTGATGCACACATTGGCATGAGCCAGCACCGCCCGGACGCCGACCAGCACCACATAGGCATTCAATGCCTGCGCAGAAAAGCCCAGCAACATCAGCGGCATCAGTACGGCGGTGCGCGTCAATAGCACTTCGACAAAGTGGACACGCGAGCCGGTCAGCCAATCCATCGCCGTACTCGAATGGTGCACCGCATGGAAACGCCATAACCACGGCACCGCATTCTTGGCATACAGCCTTTCCAGCGGAATAAAGACCGCCGCGGAGATGAGGAGCGCCAATCCGAGCAGTAGCAGGCTACGCGCCAATTGTTCGTTGTAAACCTTGCGCAGTTCTGTCGTTGTCAGCCACTCGGGAAGCAAGAAACACAACACGGCCAGCAGACTCAACAGCCCGAGTGCAGCGCAGATATAACCGCTGATACGCCCCTCGCCGAATTTGAATGGAGCGTGGCCATGGTCCCGAAGATAAGTTTTAATTTTTTGCATTACACATCCTTTGTATCCAATACCTGTTAAGGGTGTTCCTTGGTTACGTCAGCGCGCCGATGGCGGCAGTGATTCACCGGAGTTCGAAACTCCCGTTCTGCGCATAGGGTTCTTCTGCGGCGCCCTCATTGAGAAATATCTGTTGCGGCAACCTGAAATCACGCAGTTTGAGCAACGCCAGCGGCCCCGCATCCAGTTCGGTGCGCAGGTGCCACGTCAGGT
>NZ_JALJRR010000019.1:112650-117450 GCF_024519615.1 Pseudomonas sp. Pse79 | reverse complement strand
AGCCCTTTGGTTACTTTGGGGCTTTTCCAAAGTGACCCGCCGTAAGGGCGGAACCCATAGCCGCCGTTACCGAAGAAACGGATATGCCCCCTCCCCCAAGGCCATCCACCAGCCCCCCTAACAACAACCCCACCCCCTCATCCCACAGCGACATTCTGTCACTGTTACCAAATCCGAAATAATGCATCTTGCGATTTTCACTTTCTCTCAACGCCCCACCGCATTATCCTTGGCGGCAATAACCTGAAACGATTCACTCTCGGTCAACCCCAACCTACCGAACACCCCTCGCCACAAAGACAGCGCTGTCTCACACCCGACCGCGCCTAAAAATAAATCACCCCCCTGTGGATACCCCCCGCTATCCCCAGGAAAAACCGACTCACGCTGAACCAAGCCCGTGCAAAATCGTCATCTACAGTGAAGACACACGGGGACACATAATTCCAACGTCACGGAGAAACACACTATGAGCACTGATGGTGCCTCAAGCCCAAGCCGCCTACTGCCCAGGCTGCTAGGCGTCTTGCTGCTGATCATGGGCCTGGCCTTACTGGCCGGCGGTATCAAGCTGAGCCTGCTCGGCGGGTCGCTGTACTACCTGCTGGCCGGTATCGGCATCACCCTGACCGGCCTTCTGCTGCTGGCCACCCGCCGCGCCGCGCTGGGCCTATACGCACTGGTACTGTTCGCCAGCACCGTGTGGGCACTGTGGGAAGTCGGCCTGGACTGGTGGCAGTTGGTACCGCGCCTGGCACTGCTGTTCGCCCTGGGCATCGTCATGCTGCTCCCATGGTTTCGCCGTCCGTTGCTGCGTGGCCAATCGGCACCGCTGGGCACCGGCGCGCTGAGCGTGGCCGTGGTCCTGGCCGGCGCTGCCGCCGTGGCCAGCCAATTCACCCACCCGGGTGAAATCAAAGGCCAACTGGACCGCGACGCAGTACCGGGCATGGCCAGCGCCGCGCCGACCCAGGCCGATGGCGACTGGAATTCCTACGGCCGTTCGGCCTACGGCGATCGCTACTCGCCCCTGGCGCAGATCACCCCGGAAAACGCCCACAAACTGGTTCCAGCGTGGACCTACCGCACCGGCGACATCCCAGGCCCGAACGACCCGGGCGAGACCACCGCGGAAAACACCCCGCTGAAAGTCAACGGCATGCTCTACGTGTGTACCCCGCACAGCCAAGTGATTGCCCTGGACCCGGATACCGGCAAGGAAATCTGGCGTTTCGACCCGAAGATCAGCACCGAAGGTGCCGCAAACTTCAAGGGTTGGGCGCACATGACCTGCCGTGGCGTGTCGTATCACGATGACGCCGCCTACGCCTCCGAACAGAGCCCGACCGGCAGCGCCAGCCCGGCTGCCGCGCCGAACGCCTGCCCGAAACGCATCTTCGTGCCGACCGCCGACACCCGCCTGATCGCCCTGAACGCCGACACCGGCAAGATGTGCGAAGACTTCGGCGACAAAGGCCAGGTCGACCTGCGTGCCAATATCGGCAGCTTCGCCCCAGGCGGTTACTACTCCACTTCGCCACCGGCGGTGACCAAAAACCTGGTGGTGATCGGCGGTCACGTCACCGATAACGTCTCCACCGACGAGCCCAGCGGCGTGATCCGCGCGTTCGACGTCCACACCGGCAAGCTGGTGTGGAACTGGGACAGCGGCAACCCGGACGACACCACCCCGTTGGCCGAAGGCAAGACCTACACCCGCAACTCGCCGAACATGTGGTCCATGTTCTCTGTGGATGAAAAACTCGGCATGCTCTACCTGCCGATGGGCAACCAGATGCCCGACCAATACGGCGGCGACCGTACCGAAGACTCGGAAAAATACAGCGCCGGCCTGACCGCCCTGGACATCGACAGCGGCCACGTGAAGTGGACCTTCCAGTTCACCCACCATGACCTGTGGGACATGGACGTGGGCGGCCAGCCTTCGCTGATCGACATCAAGACCGAAGCCGGCGTGAAACAAGCGGTGATGGCGTCGACCAAACAAGGCAGCATCTACGTGCTGGACCGCGCCACCGGCCAACCGGTGGTGCCGATCCACGAAGTGGCCGTGCCGCAAGGCGCAGTCGCGGGCGATCACACCGCGCCGACGCAACCGAAGTCTGATCTGAACTTCATGCCACCGCCGCTCAAAGAGCGCGACATGTGGGGCGTGACCCCGTTCGACCAGATGCTGTGCCGCATCGATTTCAAATCCATGCGCTACGACGGTGCGTTCACCCCGCCTTCGCTGCAAGGTTCCATCGTTTATCCGGGTAACTTCGGCGTGTTCGACTGGGGTGGCATTTCCGTCGACCCGGTGCGCCAGATCGCGTTCGTGAACCCGAACTACATGGCGTTCAAATCGAAACTGATCCCGGCCGCCGACATTGCCAAGCAAGGCCCGCGCATCAGCGAAACCCAAGGCGTGCAGCCGAACAAAGGCGCGCCCTACGGCGTGATCCTCGAAGCGATGCTGTCGCCGATGGGCCTGCCGTGCCAGGCACCGGCGTGGGGTTATGTGGCGGCGGTCGACCTGACCACCCACAAAACCATCTGGATGCACAAGAACGGCACCGTGCGCGACAGCTCGCCGGTTCCGCTCCCGCTGACCATGGGCGTGCCTAGCCTGGGCGGCACTTTCACCACGGCCGGTGGCGTGTCCTTCCTCAGCGGCACCCTCGACCAGTACCTGCGTGCCTATGACGTGAAAAACGGCAAGCAACTGTGGGAAGGTCGCCTGCCAGCCGGTGCGCAAACCACCCCGATGACCTACACCGGCAAGGACGGCAAGCAATACGTGCTGGTCATGGCCGGCGGTCACGGCTCCCTGGGCACCAAGCAGGGTGACTATGTGATGGCGTTCAAACTGCCGGATTAAGCAAAACCTGCAGCAAAACAAAGGCGGCTACCCTCACAGGTAGCCGCCTTTTTTGGTTGGCATCAGCCTCGCGCGCGCATGAAATCCCCCCAGCGCCGCACCAGGTAGTTGTGTTCATCCATCACCGAGTTCCACACCGCGATATGCCCCATGCGCTGTTCATAGGAGCCGCCGTCGCGCACTTCGCCGATATCGATCAGCGGCAGGCCGTCGCTGCCCGGTAACTCTTCGCGCGCGGGCTTGCCGGCGTACCAGTAGTCCCATTCGGCGCTGGTCAAATGATCGCGGCTGCGTGCCGGGTTGCCGATGTAGTAACCCTGGCGTGCCATCACCGCGCCCGGCCAGCCGGACAACCACCAATTGAGGTACGCATAGGCCGCGTCGAGCACCGGGCCCTGGGCATGGCGCGACAACGACAGGCCGCCGAACCAGGCGCGATAGCCTTCACGCGGCACTGCCAGGCGGTACTTCACCCCGGCGCGATGCAGGCGCATCAGGGTCGGCGACCACAGGCTCTGGATATCGATGTTCGGGCTGAGCATCAATTGCGCGGCTTCTTCATCGTCGGACCAGAACGCCGCGAAGTGCCCTTCCTTCTGCTTGCGCACCAGGATATCGGCGAGCACGTCGATCTCTTCGATGCTCATGTTGCCGATGTCCCTGAACCTCGCCAGCCCGGCGCCCTGCACCGCCAACGCGGCATCGAGCGCGCCGATGGCGGCGTCACTTTGCAACGCGGTGCGCGCGCGCAACAGCGGGTCGAGCAGCCAGCCCCAGCTTTCGTTGCTGCGGCTGAACGCCTCGGGCAGGCGCTCGGGGCGGTAGGCGAAGCTGTCGGCGTTGTGGGTCAGCGGCAACATGCTGATGCGTTCGGTGACCGTGCTGCCGAGGCTACCATCGTGCTGCACAAACAGCCGCTCGCTGGGCACGCTGCCACTGCCCAGGCGGTCGCTGGGCGACAGGCGACCGCGCTTGGGCAGGTCGTTGATCTCGTGCCACAAGGCGATGCGCCGCGTGTCGATGGGTTGGATCGCGCGGGCGGGCCACACGAAGTCGACGTTGTGGAACCACTGGTCGTACAGGTCGTAACTGTCGGGCTGCATCACGGCGATGCGCTGGGCCTGTTCGACGTCATGCACCTGGTACACCAGGCGAATGCCCAGTTCCTGTTCGGCCCGCACGCGCAAGCATTCGAGCAAGGTCACCGACGTACCGAGGACTCTTAAGGTGATCATGCCGCGAACCGCCGTGAAAACGCCTCAAACGAGCGGCGCAGCAGCACCGGGTCGAGGCCGCGCAGGATAAACACCAGGCGCGATTGGCGGTCGCTGCCCGGCCACGCGGGCAGGTGGACCGGCGCATGCAGGCAGTGCTGCACACCATGAATGACGATGGGGGCCGAGCTTGCGTTCACGTTGAGCAGTCCTTTGACGCGAAGGATTCGTTCGCCATGGCATCTTAACAGCATCGACAACCACACTCCGAAACCGACCCAATCCAGCGGCCGGTCGAAGCTCAGGCAGCAGACTTGCGCGGCGCCGTGGCGGGCGGTGGTGGTCCGGTGCAGTTGCCAGCGCCTGACTTCGGCGGCCGGTTCGGCGCTGCGCAGACCTGCGCCGAGCAGCAGTTGATCGCCGCTGTGGATGTCGCGGCTATCAAGGATCGGCGTGCCCGCGTTCAGCGCCTGCAGGTGCAGGCGCAGCGGCGTGCAGTCGTCCACAAGGTCGGTCTTGCTCAGCAGCAAGCGATCCGCCGCCGCCACCTGGGCCAGCCATTCCGGGTGCAGGCGTTCCTGCAGGGCCGCGTGGCTGGCGTCGACCAGGGTGATGACCAGGCCGATATGAACACGCCCGCGCAGTTGCACGTCGTTGTTGAGGGTCGCGAGGATCGGCGCCGGGTCGGCCAGGCCGGTGGTTTCC
>NZ_JALJRR010000019.1:0-112630 GCF_024519615.1 Pseudomonas sp. Pse79 | reverse complement strand
GACCTCTTCCACCAGCAGGTGGTCGATGCCGACGTCGCCGAACTCATTGATCAGCAGCGCCGTGTCGCCGAGGCTTTCGCCCTGCAGCAGGCGCGTGAGCAAGCTGGTCTTGCCACTGCCGAGGAAGCCGGTGATGACGTTGAGGGCAATACTCATATGTTACCTCCGCCTCTTGTAGGAGCGAGCTTGCTCGCGAAAATCATCAACGATAACGCGGGCATCCTGGATGCACGCGGCGTTCTCGGGCTTTTCGCGAGCAAGCTCGCTCCTACAGGGGCATTCCAAGTGATCGAGTAGTTGCGGTCGAGGGGGTCCAGCTGGCGCCCGAGCATGGTTTCGGCCGCTTGCCAGAGTTGATCCAGGCCGATATGAACACGCCCGCGCAGTTGCACGTCGTTGTTGAGGGTCGCGAGGATCGGCGCCGGGTCGGCCAGGCCGGTGGTTTCCGGGATCACCCGCTTGAAGGCCACCTCTTCCACCAGCAGGTGGTCGATGCCGACGTCGCCGAACTCATTGATCAGCAGCGCCGTGTCGCCAAGGCTTTCGCCCTGCAGCAGGCGCGTGAGCAAGCTGGTCTTGCCACTGCCGAGGAAGCCGGTGATGACGTTGAGGGCAATACTCATATGTTACCTCCGCCCCTTGTAGGAGCGAGCTTGCTCGCGAAAATCGTCAACGATGACGCGGGCATCCTGGATGCACGCGGCGCTCTCGGGCTTTTCGCGAGCAAGCTCGCTCCTACAAGGGGCATTCCAAGTGATCGAGTAGTTGCGGGTCGAGGGGATCCAGCTGGCGCCCGAGCATGGTTTCGGCCGCTTGCCAGAGTTGATCCAGGCCACTGGCCAACGCCTGCTTGCCGGTCGCGCCGAGCAGCAGGTACGACGCGCCCTGGAAGTCTTCGACCTTGAGCCGGAACACCGCCAGCACCTGGTTGATCGCGGCGATCCGGCGCAGGCGTTCGCGGCGCCGGGGCAACTCGTCGCCCAGGGGGTCGCTCCAGTGCAGGTCTTCGCCGAGCAGCCCGCAGAGTCCGCACATGGCTATACCCCGCTCATGGCATGACATCGCCGGAGTTCGGGCCCAGGGTCTGGCCGACGAACAGGTTGCCGCCCGGCTCGCTGGCCAGCAGCACGGCGGTCGGCGCCACTTCGTCGGCCAGGCCGAAGCGGCCCAGGGGCAGTTCGGCGGCCTTGGCGCGCTTCCAAGTGTCGCTGATGCCGCCCACCAGCGGCGTTTCGATGGGCCCCGGCGCGATGGCGTTGACCAGCACGTTGTCCTTGGCGACTTCCAGCGCCAGGGATTTGGTAAAGCCAATCACCCCAGCCTTGGCCGCGGCGTAGTGGGTCAGCTCGGCGCCGCCCTTGATCCCCAGTTGCGAGGCGACGTTGATGATCCGTCCCCAGCCCTGCGCCAGCATGTGCGGCAAGGCGCGCTGGCTGGCGACGAAGACGCTGGTGAGGTCGACGCGCAGCATGTCGTTCCACATTTCGATCGTAAGGTCGACGCAGCGCGCCTGGGTGAGCATGCCGGCGTTGTTGACCAGGATATCGATGCCGCCGAAATGTTCGACGCAACGGTCGACACTGGCCTGGGCGCCTTCGACGGTGCCGACATCGGCCAGGCACTCGAACACTTGCGCGCCGAGGTTGCGGCAGGTGACGGCGGTTTCGGCGAGGCTGACGGCATTGCGGTCGGCCAGCAGCAGGCGCGCGCCTTCGGCGGCATAGGCACGGGCGATGGCGGCACCGATGCCGCTGCCGGCGCCGGTGATCACGGCGCGGCGGTTAGTCAGTTGAGGCATACACAAACTCCTGAAAAAACACAGTACCCAGGTGGGGTCAGTCGGGCCAGCGCACGGTCAGGCCACCGTCGATGACGATGCTTTGCCCGGTCAAATAGCTCGACGCGTCACTGGTCAAAAACTGCACCAGCGACGCCACTTCATCCGCCCTGCCCACCCGGCCCAGCGGAATCGCCCGCGCCGCCTTGGCCAGGCCTTGCGGCCCGAGGGAGTTCTGCGCATCCAGCGATTGCGGCGTCTCGATCAAGCCCGGGATCACCGCATTGCAGCGAATCCCCAACGGCGCCAGTTCCACCGCCAGCGAGCGGCACAACCCCGGCACACCGGCCTTGGCCGCCGCGTAATGGCTGTGTTCCTGCCAGCCATATACGCCGCCGGCAATCGACGAAATCGCCACCAGCGCACCGCCTGCGGGCATATGCCGGGTCGCTGCGCGGAAGGTACGCATCACCCCGGTCAGGTCGACATTGAGCATTTCGTCCCACACCTGATCGGTCATTTCCAGCAGCGGCGCCCGACGCAGCAGACCGGCATTGGCCACCGCGTAATCGAGGCGGCCAAAATGCTGCACGGCCTGGGCCGCCAAGGCGTCCACCGAGGCGCTGTCGCCGACGTCCAGCGGCAGCATCAGGCACTCGCCGCCCGCTTGCTCCACCAAGGACACGGTGGTGCGCGGGTCATGGGGATCGGCCGGGTAATACCCGCCCACCACGGCCACGCCGCAACGCGCATAGGCCACGGCGAGGGCTTGGCCGATGCCGCTGGCGGCACCGGTAATCAAGGCAACTTTACGGTTCATCGAACACTCCTTACTGCACGGTTTCCGGGCGCACATGGCGTGCGGCGAACATCAGCACGCCGGACAAAAAGCACGGCACGGCGCCGAACCACAGGGCGGCGGTCTGCCAGTCGCTGCCGGCGGACAACACTTGCGTCGCGCCGAACCCCGCGACCACCGCACCGATCGGGCCCATGGCATGGATGATCGCGCCGCCGGTGGCGCGGATGCTGGTGGGGAAACTTTCGCTGATAAAAAACAACGCCGCCGAATACGGCCCGATCAGGAAGAACAGGCCCAGGCTGTACAGCCCGACCACCATCGCCATGTTGCTCGGGCCGAACAGCATCCCGGCGAACGACAGCCCGCCGAGCATCCAGCCCAGGCCGATGACATTGCGGCGGCCGATCTTGTCGCCCATCCAGCCGTGGCTGAGGTAACCGCAGTAACCCACCAGGTTCGACAGCACGAGGATGATCAGCGAGTTCTCGAACGAGATGTGGTGAACGCTGACGATCACCGACGTGCCGAGCACGCTGAACACCTGGATCGCCGCCCAGTTGAGCAACAGCGCGGCGCCGATCACCAGGGTGGCGCGGCGGGCCGGGCCTCGGAAGGCGGCTTTGAGGCCGGCTTTGCTGTGCTCGTCGTAGTCCACGCCATAGGTCACGGCAACGTTTTGCGCTTCACTCACCGCGCCGCTTTTACGCAGCTCGCTGATGCGCTGGTGGATCTGGAACTGCGGGCTCTCCTTGAGCTTGCGCGCCATGATCGCAATCACGATGGCCGGGATCGCAGCAAAAATGAAGCACCCCTGCCAGCCGATGATCGGCAGCAACAGCGCGGTCAAACCGGCGGCAATCAATGCACCGACCGGCCAGCCGCCCTGCACCAGGCTGTAGATAAACCCGCGACGCTTGGTCAGTCGGGGGTCTTCCGAGGCGCCATACAGCTCGCTCAAATACGTGGCGTTGACGGTTTCCTCGGCATAGCCCAGACCGCCCAACGAACGGATCAGAATCAGCGGCGACTTGCCCCACGCCCCACCGATCGCGGTCAGCGCCGAGCACACTGCGGAACCGGCCACGGTGAAGATGATCCCTTTGCGTCGCCCCAACTTGTCGACAACGGGGCCAATGGCAAACGCCACCACCGCCGTGCCCACCGCCACCCAGGTCGCGATTTCAGCTTGCTCCACCTCGCCCCAGCCGAAGTGCCGGCCGATCTCCGGCAGCAACGTGCCGAACAGGATGAAGTCGTACACCGCAAACACCCAGGCGAAAAACGCGATCCAGGTGGCGAAGCGCACTTCCTGGGACGTCAGTTGCCGGGGTTTCCAGCCAGTCAGGTCAAGCTTGTTGTAGATGGACATGAATCGCGCCTCAAAGGTGGGGGATCAGCTACGCGGTTTGAACCCATCTTGTAGGAGCGAGCTTGCTCGCGAAAATCATCAACGATGACGCGGGCATCCTGGATGCACGCGGCGTTCTCAGGTTTTTCGCGAGCAAGCTCGCTCCTACAAGGGCTGGGGATCAGGTACGCGGTTGCCGACGGATAAAGTCATCGGCGATTTCGTCGAAGGTGACGAAGCGCACGCCGGCATGGCTCTGAATGTGTTCGATCAAGCGTTCGAGCATCAGCAGCACTTGCGGGCGGCCGGACACGTCGGGGTGGATGGTCATGGTGAACACCGCGTGTTCGTGTTCGCGGTAGACCCAGTCGAACTGGTCGCGCCACATTTCTTCGAGGTGACGCGGGTTGACGAAGCCGTGGCTGTTGGGCGCCTTTTTGATGAACATCATCGGCGGCAGGTCGTCGAGGTACCAGTTGGCCGGGATCTCCACCAGGTCGGTTTCTTCGCCGCGTACCAGGGGTTTCATCCAGGTGTCGGGGTGCTGGCTGTAGTCGATCTTGGTCCAGCTGTCGCCCTTGCGCACGTAGTAGGGGTGGAAGTCGTTGTGCATCAGGCTGTGGTCGTACTTGATGCCTTTTTTCAGCAGCAGCTCGTTGGTGACCTTGCTGAATTCCCACCACGGTGCGACGTAGCCAGTCGGACGTTTGCCCGTCACTTGGGTGATCAGTTCGATGGACTTGTCGAGCACAATTTCTTCCTGCTCGGCGGTCATCGCGATCGGGTTTTCGTGGCTGTAGCCGTGTACGCCGATTTCGTGACCGGCGTCGGCCACCGCCTTCATCTGCGCGGGAAAAGTTTCCATCGAGTGGCCGGGGATGAACCAGGTGGTGCGCAGGCCGTAGCGCTCGAACAGTTTGAGCAGGCGCGGCGTGCCGATTTCACCGGCGAACAGGCCGCGGGAAATGTCGTCGGGCGAGTCTTCGCCGCCGTAGGAACCGAGCCAGCCGGCGACGGCGTCAACGTCGACGCCGAATGCACAGAGGATGTCTTTAGCCATGGGGGTGTCTCCTTAGATAGTCAGTTGGGATTCGACGGACAGCGCCGCCCGCAACAGGCGTGCGTCTTCCCCCGTCGGGGCGCTGAGCAGCAGCCCGGTGGGCAAGCCCAGCGCGTCGCAGCCGCTGGGCAAGGTGACGCCGGGCATGTCGAGCAAACTGCCGGGCATGGTCAGGCGCAGGGTGGCGAGGTTGGTGCTTGCAAAGCGTTCGTCGTCGACTTCCAGCGCTGCCAGCGCCGGGGCGACATGGGCGACGGTCGGGGTGATCAACAGGGCGCCGTCGAGTTCGTCGACCAGTTGCTGTTGCAGGCGGCGACGCGCGTCGATCAGTTGGAGCAGGCGGCTGGCCGGCAGCGACCGCGCCGCTTCGAGGCGGCGCCGGACACGCGGGTCGAGCCGAGCGGCGTCGGGGCTGTCGAGCAGCGCTTCGTGCAGGGCGAAGGCTTCGAACGCGCCGAGCCAGCCTTGCTGCTGGATCAGTTCCAGGGTGGCCTGGAAGGTGGCGCACGGGCGCACGTCGATCAGCGCGCCGGCGGCGTTGAGTTGCTCGACGGCGCGCAGCAGGTTGTTGCGCACCGCCGGTTGCACGTCATCCAGCAGGCGTTGCTCAAGCACCAGGCGCAGGCCCTTGAGGCTGCGGGCGCGGTGGGTTTGCCGGCGGCCGTTGAGCAGGTCGTCGATGGCCAGCACATCACGCACGCTGCGGGTCAGCGGGCCGAGGCTGTCGAGGGTGCGGGCCAGCGGGAACACACCGTCGCGGCTGTAGCGCCGACTGCTGCTGCGGTAACCGACCAGGCCGTTGAAGGCAGCGGGGATGCGGATCGAACCAGCGGTGTCGGTGCCCATGGCGATGGGCACGATGCCAGCGGCGACGGCCACCGCCGAACCGGACGACGAACCGCCGGGAATCCGCGGCTGGTCACGCCCATGGGGGTTGTGCGGCGTGCCGAAATGCGGGTTCAGGCCAAGGCCGGAATAGGCCAGCTCGCTGAGGTTGGTCTTGCCCACGCTGACCATCCCGGCGCGGCACAACAGGCCCACGCTCGGCGCATCGAGCAAGGCGGCGGGCGCGTCGCGGCGGTAGGCGGCGCCGGCGGTGGTGATGCTGCCGGCCACGTCGAACAGGTCTTTCCAGGCCAGGGGCACGCCGTCGAACACACTCAAGGGCTGGCCGGCGCGCCACCGGGCGGCGGCGGCTTCGGCTTCGCGGCGGGCGCGGTCGGCGGTCAGGGTGATAAACACCGCGGCCGCGCGGCTCGCGTGGTCGAGCGCCTGTTCGAGGGCTTGCACCGGGTCGCTGCGACCGCTGGCGAAATCCTCGGCCATTGAAGTGGCGTTTGACATCAGGTTGACCCTCATAAAACGTACATATTAATAAAATGTACATTTAATAAAGGCAGCTTTCGTGCCAGTCTGTGTCGATGACTTTTCCCGCGGTTGCGATTTATCGACCAGAGCGCCGGGCTAGATGGTTTTGTAGGAAGCAAAAAAACCTGGCGCGGACTCTGCAACGCACGCCCAAGCCAATAATGTATCTTTTATGAATAAGTACATTTTAGTGCAGAAAAGTAACAGCCCTAGATTCAAGGCCCCAAAAAAGTGCCACCGACGTGGCGCGGAGTGACAGGCGCATCTATGAGAGAATCCCCGGCTTCGTCCTACATACACCAGACCTCTTTACCTCAGAGAACACGATGAAAGCAGTGTCCGCCTCGGCCTCCCGTTACGCGATGATTCACCAGCTTTTGCGTGACGCGATCGTCAACGGCACCGCCCGCCACGGCTTGGTCCTGCTCGAAGCACCGCTGGCCGAATTGTTCGGCACCAGCCGCGTGCCGGTGCGCAAGGCGCTGGACCTGCTGCATGCCGAAGGGTTGATCTGCCGTTTCAACGGGCGCGGTTACCTGATCAACCCCGAGGGCGTGGCCATGGAACCGCTGCGCCTGCCGCTGAGCGCTGCGCACCTGGGCCTGAACGACGAGGACGAGTTGGTGGATACACGGCCGTTGGGCGAGCGGATCGTCGAGGAAATCGGCGCGGCGCTGTCCACCTGCATAGCCTTTGGCCATTATCGCCTGGATGAGCAAGCCGCCGCCGACCACTATGGCGTCAGCCGCGCAGTGGTGCGTGAAGCGCTGATGCGTCTGCGCGACCGTGGCCTGGTGGAAAAAGAGCCCTACTCCCAATGGCTGGCCGGGCCGTTGACGGCGCGGGAAGTCACCGAAGACTACGAACTGCGCGCCTGCCTGGAGCCCGAAGCACTGCGCCAGAGCGCGCCGAACCTTGACCGCGCGCTGCTCGAAGCCATGTTGCAACGCGTGCTCGACGCCCAGGACAGCCCGCAGTGCAGCCTCGAAGCCATCGAGCAGATCGAAGAAGACTTGCACCAACGCTGCCTGGCCGGCCTGCAGAACCGCAAGATCGCCGCGCTGATCCGCCAGGGCCAGAGCCCGATGATCATCAGTCGGATTTTCTATCGCTTGCTGGGGATCGGCGCCGACCCGGCGATGCTCGCCGAACACCGCTTGATCCTTGAATTGTTGCTGCACGGCGCGTTCGATGCGGCGGCGTTGAACCTGCGCGAGCACCTGCAACGGGCGCGGCAGCGGATGTTGCAGCGGTTGAAGGTGTTGTCGGTGTTGCCGGAACAGCCCCTGCCCGCCTACCTGCACAAAATCAGCTGACGGCATGCGGTTAACCTTGTGGGAGCAAGCCCCCTCCCACCTTGACCGGGTCTCTGCAGTAATTTCATGCAATATGTTGCTATCTAGCCCCCGCCATTGAAACCGCCGCTGGCCCGCCCCATCTAACTTGCATACTTCCTGATGCAGGTGCCCCATGAGCGACCAGCAAGATACCCCCGATTACGACGCCAACGAATACGCCGACCCTGAAAACGCCGAGGTTCACTCGTCCAATACCGGCCTGGCCCTGCCTGGGCAGAACCTGCCGGACAAGGTCTACATCATCCCGATTCACAATCGACCGTTCTTCCCGGCGCAAGTATTGCCGGTGATCGTCAATGAAGAGCCGTGGGCCGAAACCCTGGAGTTGGTGAGCAAATCCGACCATCACTCCCTGGCCCTGTTCTTCATGGACACGCCGCCCGAAGACCCGCGGCATTTCGACACCTCCGCGCTGCCGCTGTACGGCACCCTGGTCAAGGTCCACCACGCCAGCCGCGAAAACGGCAAACTGCAATTCGTCGCCCAGGGCCTGACCCGCGTGCGGATTCGCACCTGGCTCAAGCACCATCGCCCACCGTACCTGGTGGAAGTCGAATACCCGCACCAGCCGACCGAGCCGACCGATGAGGTCAAGGCCTACGGCATGGCGCTGATCAATGCGATCAAGGAACTGCTGCCGCTCAACCCGCTGTACAGCGAAGAGTTGAAGAACTACCTCAACCGCTTCAGCCCCAACGACCCGTCGCCGCTGACCGACTTCGCCGCCGCCCTCACCTCCGCCACCGGCAATGAGTTGCAGGAAGTGCTGGACTGCGTGCCCATGCTCAAACGCATGGAAAAAGTCCTGCCGATGCTGCGCAAGGAAGTTGAAGTCGCGCGCCTGCAAAAAGAACTCTCCGCCGAGGTGAACCGCAAGATCGGCGAGCACCAGCGCGAATTCTTCCTCAAGGAACAGCTCAAGGTCATCCAGCAGGAGCTGGGCCTGACCAAGGACGACCGCAGCGCCGACGTCGAACAGTTCGAACAGCGCCTGGAAGGCAAAGTGCTGCCAGCCCAGGCGCAGAAACGCATCGATGAAGAACTGAACAAACTGTCGATCCTCGAAACCGGTTCGCCGGAATACGCGGTGACGCGCAACTACTTGGACTGGGCAACCTCGGTGCCGTGGGGCGTGTACGGCAAAGACAAGCTCGACCTGAAACATGCGCGCAAGGTCCTGGACAAACACCATGCCGGGCTGGACGACATCAAGAGTCGTATCCTCGAATTCCTCGCGGTGGGCGCTTATAAAGGCGAAGTCGCCGGTTCCATCGTGCTGCTGGTCGGCCCGCCGGGCGTGGGCAAGACCAGCGTGGGTAAATCGATTGCCGAATCCCTCGGGCGGCCGTTCTATCGCTTCAGCGTCGGCGGCATGCGCGACGAGGCCGAGATCAAGGGCCATCGCCGCACCTACATCGGCGCCCTGCCCGGCAAGCTGGTGCAGGCGCTCAAAGATGTGGAAGTGATGAACCCGGTGATCATGCTCGACGAGATCGACAAGATGGGCCAGAGCTTCCAGGGCGACCCGGCTTCGGCGCTGCTGGAAACCCTCGACCCGGAACAGAACGTCGAATTCCTCGACCACTACCTGGACCTGCGCCTGGACCTGTCGAAAGTGCTGTTCGTGTGTACCGCCAACACCCTCGACTCGATCCCCGGCCCTTTGCTGGACCGCATGGAAGTGATTCGCCTGTCGGGCTATATCACCGAAGAGAAAGTCGCCATCGCCAAGCGCCACCTGTGGCCTAAGCAGTTGGAAAAAGCCGGCGTGTCGAAAAACAGCCTGACCATCAGCGACGGCGCCCTGCGCGCATTGATCGACGGCTACGCCCGCGAAGCCGGGGTGCGCCAGTTGGAGAAACAACTGGGCAAGCTGGTGCGCAAGGCGGTGGTCAAGCTGCTGGATGAGCCGGAGGCGGTGATCAAGATCGGCACCAAGGACCTGGAAAGCTCCCTGGGCATCCCGGTGTTCCGCAACGAACAAGTGCTGTCTGGCGTCGGCGTGATCACCGGCCTGGCCTGGACCAGCATGGGCGGCGCGACCCTGCCGATCGAGGCGACCCGCATCCACACGCTCAACCGTGGGTTCAAGCTCACCGGGCAGTTGGGTGAGGTGATGAAAGAATCCGCTGAAATCGCCTACAGCTACGTCAGCTCCAACCTGAAATCGTTTGGCGGTGATCCGAAGTTCTTCGATGAAGCCTTCGTCCACCTGCACGTCCCCGAAGGCGCCACGCCGAAGGACGGCCCCAGCGCTGGCGTGACCATGGCCAGTGCGCTGTTGTCGCTGGCGCGCAACCAGCCACCGAAGAAAGGCGTGGCCATGACCGGCGAGCTGACGCTGACCGGGCATGTCCTGCCGATTGGCGGGGTGCGTGAGAAGGTGATCGCGGCGCGGCGCCAGAAGATTCACGAGCTGATCTTGCCGGAGCCGAATCGCGGCAGCTTTGAGGAATTGCCGGAGTATCTGAAGGAAGGGATGACCGTCCACTTCGCCAAGCGCTTTGCGGATGTGGCCAAGGTGCTGTTCTGATCGTCCTTTAGCGCTTGGGCGGGCGTCATCGCGCGCAAGCCCGCTCCCACACTTGACCGAGTACATCCTTTGGAAGGCGGCCAAGATGTGGGAGCGGGCTTGCGCGCGATGGCGTCCGTCGCCGCCCTCTTGTCACACCCTGTCGCATCTTCGGTTATGCTCGCCCTTCGTCGCACATCAACGGAGCCTCCATGACCGCTGCCCGCCTGCTTCTCCCCTTGAGCCTTGCCCTGCTGGCCGCGTGCGCCAGTGCCCCGCAGCAAAACGTCAGCGTGGAAAAACAGAGCGCCTGCCCGCTCCAGCTCAAAAACGGACAAAACCTGATCCTGACCCTGCCAAGCAACCCCACCACCGGCTACCGCTGGGCCATCCAGGATTCCGCCGGCGGCGTGCTGCGCGCCCTGGGGCCCGAGGTCTACAGCAGCACAGAATCCGGCGTGATCGGCGGCGGCGGCCAGTCCACCTGGCGCTTCCAGGCCTTTGCGGCCGGCCAGGGCCGTTTGCGCCTGACTTCCCAGCAACCCTGGGAACCGGAAGCCGAACCGGCCGAGACCTTCGACTGCGCCATCACGGTGAACTGATATGCCATGGCTGATTCTTGCGTTGATGGGCGCCGGCACCTTTATCTACGGCCTGACCGTCCACGCGGCGTTACTGTGCCTGCTGGTCAAACCGTTGCCGGTGCTGGCGCTGCTGGGCTGGCTGCATGATGCGCCGCCGAGCGACTATCGACGCTGGATCAGCCTGGGGCTGATTTTCTCCCTGGTCGGCGATGTGCTGCTGGCGTGGCCGGGCGACTTGTTTATCTTTGGCCTGGGCGCGTTTCTGTGCGCGCACCTGGCGTACCTCAAAGCCTATTTCAGCGACTGCCGACGCTTGGCGTGGCTGCCGTTGGTGCTGGCGCTGGGCGTCGGCGCGATGCTGCTGAGCATCCTGATCGCCCATGGCCTCGGCGACTTGCTGATTCCAGTGGTGGTCTACGCCTTGGTGATCAGCGCGATGCTCTGGCGGGCGCTGGCGCGACTGGGCAGCGCGGTGCCCAAGCGTTCGGCGCTACTGGCGGCGGCGGGGGCCGTATCGTTTGTGGTTTCCGACACGCTGATCGGTATCAATCGCTTTGTGCTGAGCTTCGACGCGGCGCCGTATCTGCTGATCGCCACTTACTGGCTCGGCCAGTGGGGCATCACCGCCTCGGCGTTCCATCAGACAACCCGCGCATCCAAGGAGCAACTTGGCTAAAATGCCCGCCTTTCCCCCCTCGTCGCCGGAACAACCGTGAGCAAAGAACCCGATCGCCTATTCGCCCAGCCCCTGCCCCAGGTGCCGGACTTCGCCTTTAACGAAGACGTGGTGCGGGTGTTCCCGGACATGATCAAGCGCTCGGTGCCCGGTTATCCGACCATCGTCGAAAACCTCGGCGTGCTCGCCGCGCAGTTCGCCCAGCCCAACAGTGTGCTGTACGACCTGGGGTCCTCCCTCGGCGCGGTCACCCAGGCGTTGCGCCGCCACGTGCGTACCGACGGCTGCCACGTCATCGCGGTGGATAATTCGACGGCGATGGTCGAGCGCTGCCGCGAGTACCTCAATGGCCAGGACTCGATGTTCCAGGAGTTGCTGCCGGTCCAGGTGATCGAGGGCGATATCCTCGCGCTGCAGTTCCAGCCGGCCTCGGTGGTGGCGCTGAACTTCACCCTGCAATTCATCGCCCCCGATCAGCGCCTGGCGTTGCTCGGGCGCATCCGCCAGGCGTTGTTGCCCGGCGGTGCGCTGATCCTCTCGGAAAAGCTGCGCTTCAATGACCTTGAAGAACACGCGCTGCTCACCGACCTGCACATCGCGTTCAAACGCGCCAACGGCTACAGCGAGCTGGAAATCGCCCAGAAGCGCAGCGCCATCGAAAACGTCATGAAGCCCGACAGCCTCGAAGAACACCGCGAACGCCTGCTGGCGGCCGGGTTCTCGAAAGTCGTGCCGTGGTTCCAGTGTCTTAACTTTGCCTCGTTGATTGCCTTGCCATGATTGATCTGTCCCCCCTCGCCCGCCATCTGGTCGGCACTCCCCTGGCCGTGTGGGCCCAGGGCCTGCAAGCGCAACTCGATAGCAAGATGGAAAAGGGGCATGGCGACCTGGAGCGCTGGCAGAGCGCGCTGGATGCATTGCCGAAGATCCAGCCCAGCGAAGTCGATTTGCTCAATGGCCTGACCCTCGACAGCGATTGCGACGACGCCACGCGCGCGCAGATGCACAGCGCATTGATGGGCCTGTGCCCGTGGCGCAAGGGCCCGTTCCACTTGTTCGGCGTGCATGTGGACACCGAATGGCGTTCGGACTGGAAGTGGTCGCGGGTCGCGCCGCACCTGGACCTGAAGGGCAAGCGCATTCTCGATGTAGGCTGCGGCAATGGGTATTACATGTGGCGCATGCTCGGCGCCGGTGCCGACAGTGTGATCGGCGTGGACCCGAACTGGCTGTTCTTCTGCCAGTTCCAGGCGGTGCAACGTTACCTGTCGGCGCCGAACGCGTGGCACCTGCCGTTCCCGTTCGAGGACTTGCCGGCGAACCTGGAAGGCTTCGACACTGTGTTTTCCATGGGCGTGTTCTACCACCGTCGCTCACCGATCGAGCATTTGCTGGCGCTGAAAGACTGCCT
This sequence comes from Pseudomonas sp. Pse79, assembly GCF_024519615.1. NCBI lineage: Bacteria > Pseudomonadati > Pseudomonadota > Gammaproteobacteria > Pseudomonadales > Pseudomonadaceae > Pseudomonas > Pseudomonas sp. Pse79. Next base: position 99,734 of record NZ_JALJRR010000019.1, on the reverse strand, counting down.
GGTCAAAGGCGGTGAACTGGTGCTGGAAACGCTGGTGATCGAAGGCGATCAGCAACAGGTGCTGGTGCCGGAAGACCGCTACGCGCAGATGCGCAACGTATGGTTCCTGCCATCGGTGCCGGCGTTGATGCTGTGGCTGCGCCGGGCCGGGTTCAGTGAGGTGCGCTGTGTGGATGTGAGCGTGACCACGGTTGAAGAACAGCGGGGGACGGAGTGGATGAAGTATCAGTCGCTGAGTGACTTCCTCGACCCGGAAGACCATAGCAAGACGATTGAAGGGCTGCCGGCGCCGATGCGGGCGGTGATCATCGCCAGGAAGTGACCCCAATCTCCCTGAAAAAATGAAGATCAAAAATGTGGGAGGGGGCTTGCCCCCGATAGCAGTGTGTCAGTCAGCTTATCTATAGCTGACCCACCGCCATCGGGGGCAAGCCCCCTCCCACATTTGCTCATCAGTGTTCTTTAGAGGGCTGGTTTGGCCCGGCGGGCCTTGAAGAACTCGCTCAACACCGTCCCGCATTCCTCGGCCAGTACCCCGCCTTCAAACAGCACCCGATGGTTGAGAAAGCCCTGGGTAAAAAACTGCCCTTGGCTTTGCACAATCCCCGCCTTCGGCTCCAGTGCGCCGTAGACCACCCGCGCAATGCGCGAATGCACGATCAGGCCCGCGCACATGCTGCACGGTTCCAGCGTCACATACAGCGTGCTGCCGGGCAGGCGATAGTTGCTCAGCGTCTGGGCGGCGGCGCGGATGGCGACCATTTCGGCATGGGCGCTGGGGTCGTTGCCGCTGATCGGGCAATTGAAGCCACGGCCGATGATCACACCGTCCTGCACCAGCACCGCGCCCACCGGCACTTCGCCCAACGCCGCGCCCTGTGCCGCCAGGGCTAGGGCTTCGCGCATGAAGTCCTGGTCGCGGCTGCGGTCGATGATCGCCGTGGGGCGAAACTGGCGCATCACGCTACCTCGATGGCGGCCATCAGGCCGGTTTCCATGTGGTCGATCACATGGCAGTGGAACATCCACACGCCCGGGTTATCCGCCACCAGCGCGACGCGGGCACGTTCGTTCTTGCCCAGCAGGTAGGTGTCGGTGAAGTACGGAATCACCGTGTGGCGGTTCGAAGCGATCACCTTGAAGCTCATGCCGTGCAGGTGGATCGGGTGCTGGTATTGGGTCATGTTTTTCAGTTCGAAGATGTAGCTCTTGCCCTTCTCCAGCTTGGCAATCGGGCGGTCGGCGCAGGCCTTGTCGGTGATGTCCCAGGCCTGGCCGTTGATCTGCCACAGGCTCGGCGGTTTGCCGTTGTCGACGTTGACCGACACCGAACCGACCCATTCGAAATTGAAGTTGAGTTTCTCGGCGTTGGCCAGGTCCGGCTCGCTGATCGGATTGGCGGGCAGCGCCGGCGGCCATGCGCTCGGCGCGTCGGCGTTGGCCACCGAACGGAACGTGCCCAGGCGCACCGGGCCGTTGCGGATCGACAATTCTTCGCCCGCCGGCGGGGCCTTGATCGCCAGGCAGAGGCGCATGCCCGGGCCGAGCCAGTATTCCTTGCCCAAGGAGCGCGGCTCGATGGGGTTGCCGTCCAGCGCATAGATCTGCGCGTCGGCGTCGGGAATATTGAGGCGATAGGTCAGCGTGTTGTCGAGGTTGAGCAAGCGCACACGGGTGATCTGCCCGGCCGGCAAATCGATCACCGCCTGGGCCACGCCATTGATGGTCGACAGGCGCCCGGCCGTACCGCCACGCGCCGCTTCACGGGGCACGCTGAAGGCGACAAAGGCACCCTCTTCGTCGACGTGCCAGCTTTTCAGGCTGAGGGTGCGTTCGTGCTTGAAACCGGTGGGTTCGCGCTCTTCCACGATCAGCGGGCCGACCAGGCCACGGCCAAGTTCTTCGCTGCTGTTCACATGGGGGTGATACCAGTAGCTGCCGGCGTCGGGCACGCGGAACTTGTAGTCGAAGTATTCGCCGGGCAACACCGGCAATTGCGAGACGTAGGGCACGCCGTCCATTTCCAGCGGCAGGCGGATGCCATGCCAATGGATGGTGGTGGCGACCGGCAGGTGGTTGATGAAACGCACCCGCAGCCATTCGCCCTGGCGCACGCGCAGTTCGGTGCCGGGGGCCGACGGGCCGAACGCCCAGGCTTGGGTCTTGTGCCCCGGCACCAGTTCCACATCGAGGGGCGCGGCGATCAGTTCGTAGTCGTGTCCCGCCTCGGCCTCGGCGACTTTCCCCAGCCAGTAGCGGTAGCCGCCACCGGCACCGACGCCCACTACGGCCAGGCCGGCAAGACCACCCAGGATTTGTCGACGGGAAAAGGATCGGGACACAACAACCTCACGTATCTGCTGCGGGCCGAGGGCCTGCAAAGGGCAGATACGATACACCTGCGACGGCTAAACAGTAAGACTTCGCATTGCCGCATGCCAAAAACACCGAGGACTGATGTGGGAGGGGGCTTGCTCCCGATTGCGGTGGGTCAGCTATAGATGAGTTGACTGACACACCGCTATCGGGGGCAAGCCCCCTCCCACATTGGATCTTCATTGTTTTTAGTGTTTGGCAGCGGCCAGGATCAGGGCCTTCATCTCGGCGACCGCACCTTTGAAACCGACGAACAGCGCATGCGCCACCAGCGCGTGGCCGATGTTCAGCTCGTTGATGCCCTTGATCGCCGCCACGGCTTCGACGTTGTGGTAATGCAGGCCATGGCCGGCGTTGACGATCAGGCCTTCACGCAGACCTTGGGCCACGCCGTCGATAATGCGCTGCAACTCGGCGGCGACTTCGCTCGGCGTGGTCGCATCGGCATAACGCCCGGTGTGCAATTCGATGGCCGGCGCACCGACCCGGTGCGCGGCTTCGATCTGGCGCTCGTCGGCGTCGATGAACAGCGAGACTTCGCTGCCGATCTGCGACAGACGCTCCACCGCAGCCTTGATCCGCGCTTCCTGGCCGGCCACGTCGAGGCCGCCTTCGGTGGTCAGTTCCTGACGGGTCTCCGGCACCAGGCAGATATGCGCCGGGCGGATGCGCTCGGCGAACGCCATCATTTCTTCAGTGACGCCCATTTCGAAGTTCATGCGGGTTTGCAGCACGTCCTTGAGCAGCAGCACGTCGCGCTCCTGGATGTGACGGCGGTCTTCGCGCAGGTGTACGGTGATGCCGTCGGCGCCCGCTTCTTCGGCGTCCAGCGCGGCTTTGACCGGGTCTGGGTAACGGGTGCCCCGGGCCTGGCGCAGCGTGGCGACGTGGTCGATATTGACGCCGAGAAGAATGCGATTGCTGGTGGTCACGGAAGCGCTCCTGAAAAGGGGAAAGAAACGCTGCACAGCATACACGGGGTTGTCAGGGCTTTCGAAACAACTCGCGACTGACCAGCGGCCGCCCGCCCAGATGCACGGCCAGGGCCTGGCGCATCAGGCGCTTGGCGGCGGACAAGGCGCCGGGGGCGCTCCAGTCGGCTTCGCTCATGGCCAGCAGCTCGGTGCCCTGGAACAGGCCGGGTTGCAGCAGGTACACACGCTCCAGGCCGGCGTCGACCTGCAGACGATACATGCCGTCGGCGGCAATGGGTTCGCCATGCAGGTCGTTACTCAGTTCGAAGCCATAGCCGAGGTCGTCGAGCAGGCGCCATTCGAACGCGCGCAACAGCGGCTCCAGCGGGCGGCCTTCGGCCAGGGCCAGCAGCGTCGCGGCATAGTGATCGAAGACCGCCGGGTGCGGGTCTTCGGCCGGCAGCAGGCGGATCAGCAATTCATTGAGATAGAGGCCACTGAACAGCGCTTCGCCATTGAGCCAGGCAGAGTTGCCGACGCTTTCCAGGCGGCCGACGTTTTTCAGCTCGCCCTTGCCACGAAACTCCACGTCCAGCGCCACGAATGGCCGCGCCAAAGTGCCCGCCTTGCCCCGCGCACTGCGCAACACCGCGCGCAGGCGACCTTGGGGCGTGAGGAAGTCCACCAAGGCGCTGGTCTCGCGGTAGGCGCGGCTGTGCAGCACGTAGGCGGGCTGGCTGGGAGGCGGGGTTGAGGACATGGGTTCTCGTTGCTGGAATGCACTAGTGAAAACGACACAAACCTAATGTGGGAGGGGGCTTGCCCCCGATGGCGGTGGCTCAGTCAAAATATTTAGTGACTGACACTCTGCTATCGGGGGCAAGCCCCCTCCCACATTTTTTGCCCTGCGGTGTTCTTACAGGTCGCCGTAACCCAGGGAGCGCAATGCGCGCTCATCATCGGACCAGCCACCCTTCACCTTCACCCACAGGTTCAGCATGATCTTGGAATCGAACAGCAATTCCATGTCCTTGCGCGCTTCGGTGCCGATGCGCTTGATGCGCTCGCCCTTGTCGCCAATGATGATTTTCTTCTGGCCGTCACGTTCGACGAGGATCAGCGCATGGATATGCAGGGTTTTGCCCTGCTGCTTGAACTCTTCGATTTCGACGGTGATCTGGTACGGCAGCTCCGCGCCCATCTGGCGCATGATTTTCTCGCGTACCAGTTCGGCGGCGAGGAAACGGCTGCTGCGGTCGGTGATCTGGTCTTCCGGGAAGAAGTGCTCGTTCTCCGGCAGGTAGCCGGCGATCACGCGCTCCAGGGCTTCGAGGTTGTGCCCGTGCTGGGCCGAGATCGGCATGATCTGGGCATTCGGCAGTTGTTCCTGCAGCCAGCTCAGGTGCGGCATCAGCTCGGCTTTGTCTTCGATGCGGTCGGTCTTGTTCAGCGCGACGATCAACGGGCCGGTGACATATTGCACACGTTCGAGAACCATCTGGTCTTCGTCGGTCCACTTGGTGCGGTCGACCACGAAGATCACCACGTCGACGTCTTTCAGCGCGGCCGAGGCGGTCTTGTTCATGTAGCGGTTCAGGGCTTTCTCGCCGCCTTTGTGCATGCCCGGGGTGTCGACGTAGACCGCTTGTACGGCGCCTTCGGTCTTGATGCCCAGCATGTTGTGGCGGGTGGTCTGCGGCTTGCGCGAGGTGATCGCAAGCTTCTGGCCGAGGATGTGGTTGAGCAGCGTGGACTTGCCCACGTTGGGACGGCCGACGATGGCGACATAGCCACAGCGTGTTGCGGTTGAATCAGTCATGGCCATTCTCCACGCCCAGGGCAATCAGTGCTGCAGCGGCCGCTACCTGTTCGGCAATACGACGGCTCACACCCTGACCTCGGCTTTTTTCATTCAATAAGGTGATTTCACATTCCACGAAAAAGACGCGGCAATGGGGCTCACCCTGGATATCCACCACTTCGTAGCGTGGCAGTTCGCACCCGCGGGACTGCAGGAATTCCTGCAGGCGGGTCTTGGGATCTTTGTTGGTGTCGACCAGGGTCAGGCTTTCGATCTCGGACGTCAGCCAGGCGGTGACGCGCGCCTTGGCCGCTTCCATGCCCGCATCCAGATAGATGGCGCCGATCAGCGCTTCAAGGGCGTCGGCCAGGATCGACTCGCGACGGAAACCGCCGCTTTTCAACTCACCGGAGCCCAGGCGCAGGTACTCGCCCAGGCCAAAACCACGGGCCAGCACGGCCAGGGTCTCGCCCTTCACCAGCCGCGCACGCAAGCGCGACAACTGGCCTTCACGGGCTTGCGGGAAGCGTTCGAAGAGCGCTTCACCGGCAACGAAATTGAGGATGGCGTCACCGAGGAATTCCAGGCGTTCGTTGTTACGCCCAGCAAAACTGCGGTGTGTGAGGGCAAGGACCATCAGTTCCTGGTCCTTGAAGGTGTAGCCGAGCAGGTGCTCGAGACGGCTTAGAGAAACGCTCACGGTTTACCCATATCTGTTTGGTGGCACCGGCGGCCATCGACGATTGACGCAGTGTTCAAATTCAAATCCTGATTGGTGCTGCATGAGGCCGGAAATTGTCCCAGCCCCAGAAAAGCATTCGGCGCTGTGATCACAGCGCCGTCTGTATTACTTGATCAGCCCGACCCGCGAGAAGTTCGGCAGGTGGCTGAGCTTGGGTTCCGGCCAGCTCATCCAGACCGCGAAGGCCTTGCCGACGATATTCTGGTCGGGAACCATGCCCAGCAGGTCCTTGGGAATGGTGGGGTCATCCCAATAGCGGCTGTCGTTGGAGTTGTCGCGGTTGTCGCCCATCATGAAGTAGTGCCCGGCCGGCACTTTCCATTCGCCATCGGGCATTGCGCGGTAGCGGCTCATTTCCTTGCGGATTTCGTGCTCCACCGCACCGAGTTTTTCCTGATACAGCTCGGCGCTGCCCAGGGTGTTCGGCTCGGCGCCCAGCAGCTTCTCGGCCACCGACTCGCCGTTGATGAACAGCCGCTTGTCGCTGGTGTAGCGAATCACGTCACCCGGCAGGCCGACCACACGCTTGATGTAGTTGACGTTCGGATCGCTCGGGTAGCGGAACACCATCACGTCGCCGCGCTGCGGCTCACCGATCTCGATGACTTTCTTGTCGATCACCGGCAAGCGGATCCCGTAGGAAAACTTGTTCACCAGGATGAAGTCGCCCACGTCCAGGGTCGGTTTCATCGACCCCGACGGAATCTGGAACGGCTCCACCAGGAACGAACGCAGTACCAGCACGATGAACAGCACCGGAAAGAACGATTTGCCGTATTCAACCAGCAAAGGCTCTTTGTTCAGCTTCTCGATCACCACGACATCGGGCTGGCTGACGCTGCCCTGATAGGACGCGATAGCCGCCCGCCGACGCGGGGCGAAGAACACCAGATCGAGCAACGCCAGGAGTCCGCAAACGGCAACGGCGATGACCAGCAACAGCGGGAAATTTAGCGACATAGGACCTAACTATCCAACCTGAGCACCGCAAGGAAGGCTTCTTGTGGAATTTCCACGTTGCCCACTTGCTTCATGCGTTTTTTACCGGCCTTTTGCTTCTCAAGCAGCTTGCGCTTACGGCTGACGTCGCCACCGTAGCATTTGGCCAGTACGTTCTTTCTGAGTGCCTTGACGGAAGTCCGCGCAATGATCTGCCCGCCAATGGCGGCCTGGATCGCGACGTCGAACATCTGGCGCGGAATCAGTTCTTTCATCTTCTCGGTCAACTGTCGACCTTTGTAGTGCGCGTTGTCCTTGTGCACGATCAGTGCCAGGGCATCGACCTTGTCGCCGTTGATCAACACATCCAGTTTCACCAGATTAGCCGATTGGTAACGATCGAAATGGTAATCCAGCGAAGCATAGCCGCGACTGGTGGATTTGAGACGGTCGAAGAAGTCCAGGACCACTTCGTTCATCGGCAAATCGTAAGTCACTTGTACCTGGGTCCCGAGGAACAGCATGTCGTGCTGGATGCCGCGCTTCTCGATACACAGGGTAATGACGTTGCCCAGGTGCTCCTGCGGCACAAGAATATTGGCGCGCACGATCGGCTCACGCATGTCTTCGATGGAAGACAGGTCCGGGAGCTTGGACGGGTTATCGACGTAAATCGTTTCACCGTTTTTCAGCAACAGCTCAAAAATAACGGTTGGCGCGGTAGTGATCAGGTCCAGGTCGTATTCGCGCTCAAGGCGCTCCTGGATGATCTCCATGTGCAGCATGCCGAGGAAGCCGCAACGGAAGCCGAAGCCCAGGGCGTCGGAGCTTTCCGGGGTGTACTGCAACGACGAATCGTTGAGGGTCAGCTTCTGCAGGGCTTCGCGGAAGTCTTCGAAGTCGTCGGAGCTGACCGGGAACAGGCCGGCGTAGACCTGCGGCTGGATGCGTTTGAAGCCCGGCAGCACGTCGACGTCAGGGGTGCTGCTCAAGGTCAGGGTGTCACCCACCGGCGCGCCGTGGATATCCTTGATGCCGGCGATGATGAAGCCGACTTCACCGGCTTTCAGATCAACGGTGGCAGTATGCTTCGGGTTGAACACACCGACGCTGTCCACCAGGTGGATCTTGCCGGTGGATTTGACCAGGATCTTGTCGCCTTTCTTCACACGGCCATGGCGCACGCGTACCAGGGAGACAACCCCCAGGTAGTTGTCGAACCAGGAGTCGATGATCAACGCCTGCAGCGGATCTTCGATGTTGCCGGTAGGCGCGGGGATGGTCTTGACCAGGCGCTCGAGCACTTCGTCGACGCCCAGGCCGGTCTTGGCGCTGCACTCGACGGCGTCGGTGGCGTCAATGCCGATGATTTTTTCGATTTCTTCCTTCACGCGGTCCGGATCGGCCTGCGGCAGGTCGATCTTGTTCAGCACCGGCATGACTTCCAGGCCTTGCTCGATGGCGGTGTAGCAGTTGGCCACGGACTGGGCTTCGACGCCCTGCCCCGCGTCCACCACCAGCAGCGCGCCTTCGCAGGCCGCCAGGGAACGGCTGACTTCATAGGTGAAGTCGACGTGGCCTGGGGTGTCGATGAAGTTCAGCTGGTACTTGATACCGTCTTTGGCGGTGTAGTACAGAGTCACGCTGTGGGCCTTGATGGTGATCCCGCGCTCGCGCTCGAGGTCCATGGAGTCCAGTACCTGGGCTTCCATTTCACGCTCGGCAAGGCCGCCGCACATCTGGATGAATCGATCGGCCAGCGTCGACTTGCCATGGTCAATGTGGGCGATGATGGAGAAATTGCGGATATGACTCAAATCACTCACGGATCAACACTCAAAAAGGCTGCAGGCAGACTGCCCGCTGAAAAATAGCCGGGAATTGTACCTGATGCTCGGGCAGGACGTCATCTTTGCTGACCAGAACAAAAATGCCCCGATCTCTCGAACGGGGCATTTTTTGCTCATAAGCGCAGGCTCACCCGGCGCGGCGCAGCAGCCAGAACCCGGCCAGGGCGCAGATCGCGGTCGGCACCAGCACCGCAAACAGCGGCGAGAAGCCGAACACCAGGCTCGACGGGCCAAGCAAATCCTGGGCGATCCGGAACGCGAAGCCCACCAGCACGCCGGTGAAGACCCGCTGACCGAGGGTCACGGAGCGCAACGGACCGAAGATGAACGAGATCGCCATCAGCACCAGCGCGGCGGTGACCACCGGCTGCAGCACCTTGACCCAGAACGCCAGCCAGTAACGGCCGTTATTCAGGCCCTGATCCTTGAGGTAGTGGATATAACTCCACAAACCGGAGATCGGCAGGGCTTCCGGGATCATGACCACGGTGCTGAGCAGTTCCGGCTTCAGGGCGATGTCCCATTGCTCGGTCGGCACACTGATCACTTCGGTGCTGGCCTTGATGCCTTGGCCCACATTGCGGAAGTAAGTGGTGGTGACATCACTCAGCGTCCATTTCTCAGCACTGTACTGCGCGCGCTTGGCGAAACTGGAGGACAACATGTGGCGTTCTTTGTCGAACGTGTAGCGCGTCACACCAATCAGCAGGCCGTCGGGCTGCACGGCGTTGATGTGGATGAATTCATCACCCTGACGGTGCCACAGGCCGTGCCTGGCGCTTTGTGCATCGCCCGAACCCTGGGCCAGGGCACGATTGGCCTGGGCAGTGGCTTCGGACGGTGGCGCCACGTACTCGCCGATCAGCACGCTGCACGCCATCAGCAACAGCATCGGTTTCATGACGGCCCAGACGATACGGCCGATGGAAACCCCGGCCGCACGCATGATCGTCAGCTCGCTGTTGCTGGCCAGGCCGCCCAGGCCGATCAGGCAGCCGATCAACCCGGCCATCGGCATCATTTCGTAGAGACGACGCGGGGCGGTCAGCGCCACGAAGCTCAATACGTCCGTCACGGTATAGGTGTCGGTGACGTTGCCCACTTCATCAATGAAGGCGAACAACGACGCCAGCCCGAGAATGATGCCCAACACCGCCAGGATGGCGATCAGTACGCTGCTACCGATGTAGCGATCGAGCTTAGCCACGAGCCAACTCCTTCTGGCCACGACGGCTCTTCATTTTCAGACGTATAGGTTCCCAGTAGAGCAGCCCGAGGCCGATCATCAGGAAGACCCCGTGTACCCACCACAGGCCCAGGGTCGGCGACAGCTTGCCCTTTTCCAGGGAACCACGGGCGGAGATCAGGATGGTCAGGTAGGCCATGTACAGCAGGATCGCCGGCAGCAGCTTGAGGAAGCGGCCCTGGCGCGGGTTGACGCGGGACAGCGGCACGGCCATCAGCGTCACGATGAACACCAGCAACGGCAGGGAAATACGCCATTGCAGCTCGGCGATGGAGCGCAGTTCCGGGCTGCCGAAAAGCGACGACGTCGGGAGTGCATCGCGGTCGGTGACTTCTTCGCTGATATCAGGACGAGCCAGCATTACGCCATAAGTGTCGTATTTGATTGCCCGATAATCCGCCAGGCCCGGGCTGCCGTCATAGCGATAGCCATTTTCCAGGATCAGGTAACGGCTGCCGTCGGGGCGAACTTCCTGCCGGCCGCTGTCGGCCACCAGAATCGAAATGCCACGGTCTTTCTGGTTCTGCCCAAGGTTTTTCTGGGAAATGAACACGCCGCCGAGGTTGGCGCGGTCATCGGTCATGGTTTCGGTGTAGGTCACCCGCGTGCCGTCGTTGAGTGCCTGAAAGCGCCCGGGCTCGAGGGTGTCGAACTCAGTCATCGCGTCCTGTTTGTTCAGCAGCAACTGGAACTGCATGGCACCTTGCGGCGCCAGGCTCATGCTCAACCAGGCCACCAGCAGGGCAACACCGGCGGCCGGCACCATGGTCATGGCCAGCAGACGCTGCTGGCTCATGCCGGTGGCCGAAAGCACAGTCATTTCACTTTCAAGGTACAACCGGCCGTAGGCCAGAAGAATGCCGAGGAACAGGCCGAGCGGCAGAATCAGCTGCAGAAAGCCTGGCAGGCGAAAGCCCATGATCAAGAACAGCGAGCCCGGATCCAGGGCGCCAGAAGCCGCCTGGGCAAGGAACTTGACGAAACGACCACTCATGATGATGACCAGCAATACCGCGCTCACGGCACTCAGGGTCAACAGGACTTCGCGGGACAGATAACGGAAGACAATCAAACCAGACACTCCAGGGTTGTCAGGCTAAGGCGGCCAAACAAGCAAGCATAACGAGTCGGCCCGTTTAAACAGGCCGGCTAAAAAGATTGCGCATTATCCTGTGATTGACCGCGCCTGTCACGGAGCTTACTCATGCGCGTACACAAAGCCTGCGGCAAGGGTTGTCAGGCTCCGCCGCCGAGGTTCAAACTGCGGCCTTTGTCGCTGGCGGTTTACACGGCTGCCAGGCTTTAAAAGCCGGAGCACACAGACTCCAGGCTCACAGACCTTTATAAGGGACCCGAACATGGAATTGGTTGTAAAAAGCGTTAGCCCCGAAACGTTGAAAACCGCCACCCTCGTGGTCGCTGTCGGCGAAGGCCGCAAGCTCGGCGTTGCGGCCAAACAACTCGACGAACTGAGCGGCGGCGCCATCAGCGCGGTCCTCAAGCGCGGCGACCTGGCCGGCAAGGTCGGCCAGAGCCTGCTGCTGCAAAGCCTGCCGAACCTGAAGGCCGAGCGCGTATTGCTGGTGGGCGTGGGCAAGGACGCCGAACTCGGCGACCGCCCGTTCCGCAAGATCATCAGCGGCATTCTCACCACCCTCAAGGGCCTGGGTGGCAGCGACGCGACGCTGGCACTCGATGAAATCGTGGTCAAGGGCCGTGACAGCTACGGCAAGACCCGCCTGCTGGCCGAAAGCCTGCTCGACGGCGGCTACATCTTCGACCAGTTCAAGAGCCAGAAAGCCGAACCGCGTGCCTTGAAGAAAGTCACCCTGCTGACCATCAAGGCCGCCCAGGCCGAAGTCGAACGCGCCGTGAGCCACGCCCAGGCCATCGCCGCCGGCATGTCGTTCACCCGCGACCTCGGCAACCTGCCGCCGAACATCTGCCACCCGACCTACCTGGGCGAGCAGGCCAAGGCGCTGGGCAAGGAATTCAAAAGCCTGAAAGTCGAAGTGCTGGATGAGAAGAAGATCAAGGAACTGGGCATGGGCTCGTTCTATGCGGTCGGCCAGGGCAGCGACCAGCCGCCACGCCTGATCGTGATGCAATACAACGGCGGCAAGAAGGCCGAGAAGCCTTACGCCCTGGTCGGTAAAGGCATCACCTTCGACACCGGCGGCATCAGCCTCAAGCCGGGCCTGGGCATGGATGAGATGAAGTACGACATGGGCGGCGCCGCCAGCGTGTTCGGCACCCTGCGCGCGGTGCTGGAGCTCAAGCTGCCGATCAACCTGGTGTGCATCCTGGCCTGCGCCGAGAACATGCCGAGCGGCGGCGCGGCCCGTCCGGGCGATATCGTCACCACCCTGAGCGGCCAGACCGTCGAAATCCTCAACACCGACGCCGAAGGCCGCCTGGTGCTGTGCGATGCGCTGACCTACGCCGAACGCTTCAAACCACAGGCAGTGATCGACATCGCCACCCTGACCGGTGCCTGCATCGTCGCCCTCGGCTCCCACACTTCGGGCCTGCTGGGCAACAACGACGAACTGATCGAGCAACTGCTCAGCGCCGGCAAGGCCGCCGACGACCGCGCCTGGCAACTGCCGCTGTTCGACGAGTATCAGGAACAGCTGGACAGCCCGTTCGCCGACATCGCCAACATCGGCGGCCCGAAAGCCGGCACCATCACTGCAGCCTGCTTCCTGTCGCGGTTCGCCAAGAACTTCAACTGGGCGCACCTGGACATCGCCGGCACCGCCTGGACCAGCGGCGGCAAGGACAAGGGCGCTACCGGCCGTCCGGTGCCTCTGCTGACCCAGTACCTGCTGGATCGCGCCAAGGCCTGAAAACCGTGACTCCGGGGCGGCGTTACCGCCGCCTCGGGCTCCAGGAACCGCAATGACCCAAGTTGACTTCTATATATTGCCCAGCGCCGATCCGCTCGCGCGCCTGGACTTTGCCTGCAAACTCACCGAAAAAGCCTGGCGCATGGGCCACCGCATCTACCTGCATTGCAGCGATGCCGCCCAACGCGACGAGCTCGACGCACGCCTGTGGCGCTTCAAGGGCGAAAGTTTCGTGCCCCATGGCCCCGCAGAAGCTGAACCCGACGGCCAGGTGGTCCTGGGCGTGGGCGACAGCTGCGGCGATCACCATGACCTGCTGGTCAACCTCGACCTGAAAGTCCCGGCCTTTGCCAAGGCGTTCGCCCGCGTGGCGGAAGTGGTGGTGGAAGATCCGGCTATTCGTCAGGCCGCGCGGGAGAGTTTCCGTTTCTATCGCGAACAGGGCTATCCTTTGCAGGATCACCGGCTACAACGACTTTGAGTGCATGATGGACACCCCGAACACGCTAAAAAAAGACGACCACCTGTTGGACGACCTGGAGTCGATCCGTCAGTTGCTGGGTGATGACAACCTCCAACCGCCGCTGCTGACGGAAACCGTCAATGGCGACGTGCAGATTCCCTTGTTGTTCGACATGGTCGGCGCCAAGCCGGTTGAACCGCTCGAACCGCAACCTGCGCCGGCCCCACCGGTTGTCGAAGCGGCACCCGCTACCGCGCCTGCCGAAAAAACCCCGGATGCCTTGCTGCTGCACCTGGACAACGAACTGCGCGCCGCCGCGCAACTGATCATGCAAGACGTGATCGACGACTTCGCCCCGCATATCGAAACCGAGATCAAGCGCCGGATGGATGCACGGATGGAACGGTTGCTCAGCCAATACCAGAATTAGCGCCCCTGTAGGAGCGAGCTTGCTCGCGAAAAACGTCAATGATGGCGCGGACATCCTGAATGAACGCGCGGCCCTTCAGGTTTTCGCGAGCAAGCTCGCTCCTACCCCTCGCCCCTATCCCCCGTTATACTTGCCGGCTTTCCTGAATTAATGCCAACTAGGGTCCCGCCGCGCATGGATAAGACCTACCAGCCGCACGCTATTGAAACTTCCTGGTACCAGACCTGGGAGTCCGAGAATTATTTCGCTCCGCAAGGTGCGGGCGATTCCTACACCATCATGATTCCGCCACCGAACGTCACTGGCAGCCTGCACATGGGCCATGGCTTCAACAATGCGATCATGGATGCGTTGATCCGTTTCCGCCGCATGCAGGGCCGCAACACCCTGTGGCAACCGGGCACCGACCACGCCGGTATCGCCACGCAGATGCTGGTGGAGCGCCAACTCGAAGCCACCGGCCAGAGCCGTCACGACCTGGGCCGCGAGAAATTCCTGGAGAAAGTCTGGGAATGGAAGGACCAGTCCGGCGGCAACATCAGCCGTCAGATCCGTCGCCTGGGTTCGTCCGTCGACTGGAGCCGCGAGCGCTTCACCATGGACGACGGCCTGTCGGAAGCCGTGAAAGAAGCCTTCGTGCGCCTGCATGAAGACGGCCTGATCTACCGCGGCAAGCGCCTGGTCAACTGGGACACCAAGCTGCACACGGCGATTTCCGACCTCGAAGTGGAAAACCACGACGAGAAAGGCTTCCTGTGGAACCTCAAGTACCCGCTGGCTGACGGCGCCAAGACCGCTGAAGGCCACGACTACTTGATCGTCGCCACCACCCGTCCGGAAACCATGCTCGGCGATGCCGCCGTGGCCGTGAACCCGAACGATGAGCGCTACCAGGCCCTGATCGGCAAGTTCGTCGAGCTGCCGCTGGTCGGCCGCCGCATCCCGATCATCGCCGACGACTACTGCGACCCCGAATTCGGCACCGGCTGCGTGAAAATCACCCCGGCCCACGACTTCAACGACTACGAAGTCGGCAAACGCCACAACCTGCCACTGCTGAACATCTTCGACAAGAATGCCGCCGTGTTGCCGGCCTGCCAGGTCTTCAATCTGGACGGCACGCTGAACGAGAGCATCGATGGCAAGATCCCGGCCGAATACGTCGGCCTCGACCGTTTCGAAGCGCGCAAGCAGATCGTTGCCGCCTTCGACGCCGCCGGCCTGTTGGTCAGCGTCGACGACCACAACCTGAAAGTGCCGAAGGGCGACCGCTCCGGCACCATCATCGAACCGTGGCTGACCGACCAGTGGTACGTGTCTACCAAGCCGCTGGCTGAGCCTGCGATTGCAGCCGTGGAAGATGGCCGCATCCAGTTCGTGCCTAAACAGTATGAAAACATGTACTTCTCGTGGATGCGCGACATCCAGGACTGGTGCATCAGCCGTCAGCTGTGGTGGGGCCACCGCATTCCGGCCTGGTACGACGAGTCGGGCAAGGTCTATGTCGGCCGCGACGAAGCCGAAGTGCGCGCCAAGCACAACCTCGGCCCGGACGTGGCGCTGCAGCAGGACAACGACGTACTGGACACCTGGTTCAGCGCGGGCCTGTGGACCTTCTCCACCCTGGGCTGGCCGCAGCAGACCGAGTTCCTGAAGAAATTCCACTCCACCGACGTGCTGGTCACCGGCTTCGACATCATTTTCTTCTGGGTTGCCCGGATGATCATGCTGACCATGCACCTGGTGAAGAACGAAGACGGCACGCCGCAAGTACCGTTCAAGACCGTGTACGTCCACGGCCTGGTGCGCGATGGCCAGGGCCAGAAGATGTCCAAGTCCAAGGGCAACGTTCTGGACCCGCTGGACATCATCGACGGCATCGACCTGGAAACCCTGGTGCAGAAACGCACCTCGGGCATGATGCAGCCGAAACTGGCGAAGAAGATCGAGAAGCAGACCCGCGACGAGTTCGCCGACGGCATCGCCAGCTACGGCACCGACGCCCTGCGCTTCACCTTCTGCTCGCTGGCGTCCACCGGTCGCGACATCAAGTTCGACATGGGCCGCGTCGAAGGCTATCGCAACTTCTGCAACAAGATCTGGAACGCGGCGCGCTACGTGCTGGATAAAGGCGAAGACTGCGGGCAGAACGGCGAAGAAGTCGAACTGACCTTGGCAGACCGCTGGATCATCTCGCAACTGCAGCGTACCGAAGCCGAAGTGACCCGCCAACTCGACCAGTTCCGTTTCGACCTGGCCGCGCAGGTCTTGTACGAGTTCATCTGGAACCAGTATTGCGACTGGTACCTGGAACTGTCCAAGCCAGTGCTGTGGGACGAAAATGCGCCGGTCGAACGCCAGCGCGGCACCCGTCGCACCCTGGTGCGCGTCCTCGAAGTGGCACTGCGCCTGGCGCACCCATTCATGCCGTTCATCACCGAAGAAATCTGGCAGCGCCTCGCGCCGCTGGCCGGTATCCAAGGCAAGACCATCATGCTGCAACCTTGGCCGGTGGCCAACGAAGCCCGCATCGATGAGGCTGCCGAAAGCGATATCGAATGGCTCAAGACCCTGATGCTCGGCACGCGCAACATCCGCGCCGAGATGAACATCGGCCCGGGCAAGCCACTGGCGGTGTTCGTGAAGAACGCCAGCGCCGAAGACCAGCGTCGTCTCAGCGAGAACGATGCGCTGCTCAAGAAGCTGGCCAAGCTCGAATCGATCACCGTATTGGCGGATGACGCCGAAGCGCCACTGTCGGCGACCGCACTGGTCGGCGACATGGAAGTGCTGGTGCCGATGGCCGGCCTGATCGACAAAGGCGCGGAACTGGCCCGTCTCGACAAGGAAATTGCACGCCTGCAAGGCGAAGTGCAGCGGGTCGGCGGCAAGCTGTCCAACGCGGCATTCGTCGACAAGGCACCGGCTGAAGTAATCGACAAAGAACGCGCCAAACTGGCCGAGGCCGAACAGGCCCTGGGCAAGCTGGCGGAGCAACATGCGCGGATTTCCAGCCTGTAAGGGCTAGCCGTGTAAAAAGAGGCCTTCGGGTCTCTTTTTTTTTCTTTGCAAACCCGATCAATGTGGGAGGGGGCTTGCTCCCTCCCACATTTGATCGAGTTGACCTCAGGATGTGTGACAATGCCCACCACTTTGAGCCAACACCAGAATCATCATGACCGCCCCCAGCACACCGAAACCTCCGCGCAAGAAGCCCAAGACCGCCACCACGGCCAAACCCGTCGTGCCGCGCAAAGAGGCCAGCCTGCACCCGCGCAACCGCCACCAGGGCCGTTACGACTTCCCGGCGCTGATCAAGACCACGCCGGAACTGGCGCAATTCGTGATCATCAACCCCTACGGCAAGGAAAGCATCGACTTCGCCAGCCCGGACGCCGTGCGCGTATTCAACCGGGCGCTGTTGAAGTCCTTCTATGGCGTGCAGCATTGGGACATCCCGGCGGATTACCTGTGCCCGCCGGTGCCAGGGCGTGCCGACTACGTCCACTTCCTCGCCGACCTGCTGGCCAGCGTCAATGACGGCGAAATTCCCCGCGGCGCGCCGGTCAAGGTGCTGGACATCGGCATGGGCGCCAACTGCGTCTACCCGCTGATCGGCTACAGCGAATACCGCTGGCACTTCCTCGGCTCAGAAGTCGACCCTACTGCCGTCGCCGCCGCCAAGGCCATCGTGCAGTCCAACGGCCTGAACAAGGCGATCCAGCTACGCCAGCAAAGCAACCCCAAACAGATCCTGCTGGGCCTGCTGGAACCGGGCGAGCGCTTTGACCTGACCATGTGCAACCCGCCGTTCCACGCGTCCATGGACGAGGCCACCAAAGGCAGCGAACGCAAATGGCGCGCCCTGGGCAAGGCTGACCCAAAACGCAAGTTGCCGGTGCTGAACTTCGGCGGCCAATCGGCCGAACTGTGGTGTGAAGGCGGTGAAGCGCGCTTCGTGACGCAATTGATCGCCGAGAGCGCGCACTTTGCCCACAAGGTGTTGTGGTTCAGCACCCTGGTGTCGAAAGCCTCGAACCTGCCCGCGATCGAGACCGCGCTGAGAAAAGCCGGCGTGCTGCAAAGCCAGGTGGTGGAAATGTCCCAGGGCCAGAAACAGAGCCGCTTTGTCGCCTGGACCTTCCAGACCCCGTCCGAGCAGCAGGTATGGCGCCAGCGCTGGGCGCGCAAAGACTGAGCCTAAATCCCAGGCAACAAAAAACCGTGCCCGGATCGCTCCGGCGCACGGTTTTTTTTTGCTGCGTCTTACTTGTTAACAGCGTCGGTCAGGCCTTTGGCCACAACCAGCTTGATAACTTTCTTGGCAGCGATTTCGATGGCAGCGCCAGTCGAAGGGTTACGGCCAGTACGGGCAGGACGCTCGGTCACTTTCAGTTTGCCAACGCCTGGCAGAGTGATTTCGCCGCCGTTTTCCAGCTGATCAGCAACAACTTGGCTCAGTTGGTCCAGCAGAGCGCGCACGGTGGTTTTCGGTGCGTCTACTGCTTCAGCCAGGTCAGCGATCAGTTGGTCTTTAGTAATAGCCATTGTGGTGTTCCTTCCCTATCAAATTCATATGGATTGCAGAGTGCAGTGTCAGCCGTCGAGCCCGACCGTCAAGGCCTGGCATCCCCGGCTATAACCTCGGAGATCGGGGTTATAGATGCTTGAAACGAGGATTGGTTCGACCTGACAAATACTGAATGCACGCTTAACGCCGAGTCTTGGGCGTAAGACCGGGCAAAACTAGCACAGAGACGGGGAAATATCCGCTTCTACCTACCCATTTGGTCAGCTTTATCGCTCTAAACCGTGAAAAAAAGGCATATGGCCCGTCGGAGGCCTTCCAAAACACCTTCAAAGCACGTCTTGGCCAATGGGTGCGGTACACTGGGCGACTTTTCGGGGAGGCCAACCGCTCCCCTATCAACCAGCCGAGAAGCCTATGCCGATCCGTCATTGCATCGTCCACCTGATCGACAAAAAACCCGACGGCACACCCGCAGTTCTCCACGCCCGCGACTCCGAACTTGCCGAGTCGGCCGCGATCGAGAACATGCTTGCCGACCTCAACGAGAGCTACAACGCCAAACAAGGCAAGGCCTGGGGTTTCTTCCATGCCGAGTCGGGCGCGCACCCGTTCAGCGGCTGGTTGAAGGAGTATTTCGACGGGGGCCAGGATTTCACCACGTTCAGCCGCACCGCCGTCGAACACCTGCAGAAGCTGATGGAAGAGTCCAACCTGTCCACCGGCGGCCACGTGCTGTTTGCCCACTACCAGCAAGGCATGACCGACTACCTGGCCATCGCCCTGCTGCACCACAGCGAAGGCGTGGCGGTCACCGACGAACTGGACGTGACGCCATCGCGCCACCTGGACCTGGGCCAGTTGCACCTGGCGGCGCGGATCAACGTGTCCGAGTGGCAGAACAACAAGCAGTCCAAGCAGTACATCTCGTTCATCAAGGGCAAGAACGGCAAGAAAGTCTCGGAGTACTTCCGCGACTTCATCGGCTGCCAGGAAGGCGTCGACGGCCCGGGCGAAACGCGCACCCTGCTCAAGGCGTTCAGCGACTTCGTTGAAAGCGAGGACCTGCCGGACGAAACCGCCCGCGAAAAGACCAAGACCCTGGTGGACTACGCCAGCAGCCAGGCCAAGCTCGGCGAGCCGATGGGCCTGGAAGAACTGTCGGGTCTGATCGATGAAGATCGGCCTAAGGCGTTTTATGACCACATCCGCAACAAGGACTATGGGCTGTCGCCGGAGATCCCGGCCGACAAACGCACCCTCAACCAGTTCCGCCGCTTCACCGGGCGCGCCGAAGGGCTGTCGATCAGCTTTGAAGCGCACCTGCTGGGCGACAAGATCGAGTACGACGAAGCCGCCGGCACCTTGATCATCAAGGGCCTGCCGACCCAACTGACCGACCAGCTCAAGCGCCGCAACTGATGCTCGGCGGGGTCCTTAAAAAAGTCCTGCTGGTGTTGCTGGTGGTGGTGGCGATCCAGAACTGGGGCAAGGTCGAACGGCTGTTCAACCCGTCCCAGGTGGTCCCGGAGCAAACGCGGGCCTCGGCGCGCGTGGTGCTCTACTCCACCGAGTGGTGTGGCTACTGCAAACAGATCCGCCGCTTCCTCGACCAGAAAGGCATTCCGTACCAGGCGCTCGATATCGAAAAAGACGCCCAGGCGCGCAAGGCCTATGAAGCGTTGGGCGGCGGCGGGATTCCGTTCGTGGACGTGAACGGCACGTTGATTCGCGATTACAGCCCCGAGAAGATCATGGCGGCGCTGAAATAATCAGCGCACCACGATCAGCCGCCCCAGCAGCGTGTGCTGCTCGAACCCCAGCACCGCTTGCAAGCCATTCAGCACGGCTTGCGGATCGTTGCTCGGGAAACTGCCGCTGACACGCCGGGAGCCCACTTCGTCGTTGAGCAGCAGGATGCGCCCAGGGTAGTAACGCTGCAGATCCTCGATCACCTCGGCCAGCGGTGCCTTGTAGTAGTTGAGCCAGCCGTCGCGCCAGGCCAGGCGTGATTCGCTGTCGACCGCGTGCAGGGGCTCGGCCACGCCCTCGGCGTAGCTCATTTGCTGGCCCGCCGTAAGAATTTGCTGCGCACCCTGCTTGGCCGGCGTGACGCCGACCCGCCCCGACAACACCGTCACCTGCGCGCCCGCCGGTTGCAGGCGCACTTCGAACTGCGTGCCCAGCACCCGTGTTTCACCACTGCCCGCGCCCACCACAAATGCCGCGCCGGTGTGAGTCACGCTGAAAAGGCCCGCGCCGCGCCGCAGTTGGACATGCCGCTCACCTTGGCTGAAATCCACGGCGATGGCGCTGTCGGCATCCAGGGTGACGCGGGATTGATCGGCCAGGGTCACGGTTTTCACCTCGCCCGGCGCCGTCACGTAGTCCGCCCCCAGGTCATCGACCCAGCGCGACGGTTGCCAGCCGCCGCCCATGCACACCATCAACACCAGGCACGCGGCCATGGCCAGGGCGCCCACCCCGCGCATGGCCCGTGAGCGCTGCGAGGTGTGCATCGCATTCAGGTAGCCCTGTAAGGCCAACGCGTCTTCGTCCGCCAGTTTACGCGCCGGCACTTCGCTCAACTCCCATAGCACCTGGGCCTGGGAATAGGCCTCGACGTGTGCCGGATCAGCCCGCAGCCAAAGGCTGAAGGTGGCCTGGTCGCCGCTGCTGGGCTGGTCGTGCAACAGGCTCAGCCAGGCCAGTGCGGCCTGTTGCTGGTCGGGCGTCGGGGTGACGTTCACGGTGCTTTCCCTGGCGTGCGTGGAGGCAATGGCTCGCGAAGGCTGGCTTTGCAGGCTTCGAGGGCACGCATCATATGTTTTTCCACGGCACTTTGGGACAGCCCCATGGCCTTGGCGATTTGCGCGTATTTGCGGCCATGGATGCGGTTGAGCAGGAAGATCTGGCGGGTGCGCTCGGGCAAGCTGCGCAAGGCCGCCTCGACGTGGCGCAAGTCGTTGCCGGCCTCCAGTGCAGCCTGGGGTTCGGAGCCCTGATTGTCCTGCTGCTCGGGCAACCAGCCTTCGTTGCTGCGCACCCGCGCGCCTTCGCTGCGCAGGTGGTCGATGGCGATATTGCCGGCGCAGCGCAGCAGGTACGTGCTGAGTTCTTCGACCTGCACCAGCGGCCGGCGCCAGAAGCGCAGGAACAAGTCCTGCACCAGGTCGGCTGCAGTGGCACGACAGCCCACGCGCCGGCTGACCAGCGCTTCCATCTGCGAACGCTGGGACAAAAACACCTGCAGGAAATGCGCGCGCCCACCCGCCGCGTCCGCGTGCGGGCTGTCCTGGGGTTCCGGTGGCGTACTGATCATCATGCGCGGCTCACAGGGTGGCAAAGGCTGCGACGGGACCGGCCAGCAGGCCGACGCCCGCCAGGCTCAAGGCCAACCTCGGCCAATACGGCAACAGCAGCACCAGCAGCAGCGCGCTGAGCATCAACACCGCGCACCACTCCACCAGGCCTTGGGCCCACCCCGAGGCAGCCACCGCTGGCCAGATCGATAGCGTCAAGCACCCCCCGCCGGCCGCGCGCAACCCCAGGCGGCGGCGCGGCGACGGCTTGCTGCGCAGCAGCTCGCCATGGTGACGGTCGGTGGACAGGCACAGTGCGGTAAACCCGACGTAGCACATCAGCCATGCAAGCAGCATTCAATGCGCCTCCGGTTTGAGAGTGAGCGCCCGCGCCCGTTCGGCCTTGGGCTGGGGCGCCGTGCGGTGGTGCATCTTCCAGGCGGCCCAGGCGAGGAATACACCGCTGCCCAGGCACGTCAGGTCGAAGCCGGCCATGGCCCAGTCGCCCGTCGCCAGTGACGCGCCCAAGTGGTGCGAGGTGGTCAGCGCGTTGAGCGCAGGGATCGCGCCAAACAACAGCGCGCCAACGCTCAGTTGCTCGACCCAGGCCTGGCGCCCTCGGCGCAGCATGGCGTGCAACAGGCTCAGGCCCCACGCGATAAAGAACATTTGCACTTCCCAGTCGGCGCGCTGGGCGAAGCTCACTGGCAACAAACGGTTGGCCCAGAAGAACGCCGCGATGGCGATCAACAACCCGGACATGCTGGCAATATTGAGCACTTCGACCAGGCGCAGCTCAAACGGCATGCCACCGGTTTTGGCGTGCTTGAGCTGGCGCTTGCCGAGCCAGATCACCAGGCCGGTGCCGATCATCGCGGTGCCCGCCAGCCCACAGATAAAGTACAGCCAGCGCAACACCGGGCCGGCGAAACGGCCCATGTGCAGGCCATAGAAACTGCCACCGATCGCCGCCGGCAGCGATTGCTCGGCGCTGACCCGCAGCCGCTCGCCGGTACTGCCGTTGAACGACACGGTGCTGCCGAAATCATGCACCACGCGGTCGGCGCCGGCGCGGACCACATTGACCGAGGCATTCGCATCACTCGGGTTATTCACCACCAAGCGCCCGACATGCCCGCCCGCCCACTGCGCCCGCGCCTGTTCGTACATCGGCAGCAACGGCAACAATGTGCCGGGCTGGCCCAGCGCCGGGGCGTTGTCGGTGGCGGGGAACACCTCGTTGAAGAAGGCCCGGCTGTCGTTGCCGTAAGAGGCCACGATCGGGGCCGGCATGACCATGCTCATGAAGATCACCAGGCTGCTGTAGGTGATCATCAAATGAAACGGCAGCACCAGCACGCCCACGGCGTTATGCCCGTCGAGCCAGGAGCGCTGGCCCTTGCGGGGGCGGAAGGTGAAGAAGTCCTTGAAGATTTTTTTGTGGGTGATGATGCCGGTGATCAACGCGACCAACATCACCATCGCGGCGAAGGTGGATAACCAGCGGCCCCAGGGGTACGGCATTTGCAGCTGGAAGTGGAAGCGATAGAAGAACTCGCCGCCCATGCTTTCGCGGGCTTGCACGGCTTGGCCGCTGACCGGGTCGAGGACTTTCTGGATGAAGTTGCCGCGTTTGCCCGGGTCGACCTTGTCTTGCCACATCACCGACAGGCCAGGGTCGCGGCTGTTCGGCAAGGTGATAATCCAGCGCGCGGCGGTGGGCGCCTGCCGCTGCAGGTAGGCTTGGGCCACCGCGAGGCTGCGCCCATCGTCCAACGGCCTGGCCTGCACTTCGGGCTGGGTCCAATGGCTGATTTCATCCTTGAAATACGACAAGGTGCCCGTCAGGAAAATCGCAAACAGCAGCCAGCCAAAGATCAGTCCGGCCCAAGTGTGCAACCAGGCCATGGCCTGGCGGAATCCTTCTTTCATGTGCGTGCCATCCATACACCCACACCTGCCAGGGTCGCGAACAACGCGCTCGGCAGCATCACGCCACACCAGGCACGCCATGCCGTGCGGCAGGCAAAGCACCACAGCACCGCCAACAGGTAGAACACAAACGAACTCATCATCCCGGTGATCACTGCGTCGGCGCGGGACGTGGGCAGCCACAGCGCCAGACAGACGGCGGCCAGAGACGCCATCAGATAGCCGCCGACCACAGCGGCCAATGCGCGTGACGTGACAGCGAGGCGGTAAGCGGCGGGAAGCGAGGTTTTGCTTTTCATGCGGGGAGCGCCAGGTTCATCAGAGCGCAATATTAATGATAAATATTCTCATAAGCAAAAGAGAACGGATGAATCACCTGCTCGAAGGCGTGAGATCTAGCTGCCCGCCAGGCAACTCGGGGTGCCCGCGACCAGGGCGTCGATGGCGCAGCGCGTCTTGGCCGGCATGTGCGCCGCGGTGGGCCAGATCACATGGATCGGCGCGGGTTGCTCGCGGTAGCTCGGCAGTACCGCTTCCAACTGCCCGCGCAGCACATAGTGCGCGATCAGCCAGCTCGGCAACCAGGCCAGGCCCACGCCAGCGATGGCGGCATCGGCCACGGCCTGGAGGTCGTCCATCATCAGCGGCGAGGCGACCCGCGCGCGGTGCGGGCGGCCTTGGGCATCATTGAGTTCCCACTCCAGGCGTGGCGCATTGCAGCGGTAGGCAATGCCGCGGTGCCCGGCCAAATCCTCGAGACACTCGATTCGACCGACGCGGCGCAAATACGCCGGCGCCGCCGCCAGGCCGATGGCCTGTTCGCCCAGGCGCCGCGCGCTCAAGCGGTCGGTGTCGGGTAACGCGCCGATTCGCACCGCCAGGTCGAAGCCTTCCTGGGCCACGTCGATCAGCCGGTCAGAAAACGAAATATCAATCTCCAACTGCGCAAAACGATCCAGCAAGCCCCACAACGCCGGCGCCGCGTAGTGATGCCCGAAAGCCAGCGGCAAGCTCGCCCTCAAGCGCCCGCGAGGCTGCTGCCGACCGCTTTCGAGCACGGATTCGGCCGCTTCCAGCTCGGCCAGCGCGCGCAGGCAATGCTCGTAATAAGCCTGCCCGTCCTCAGTCAACCGCTGACGGCGGGTGGAGCGCTGCAACAGGCACGTGCCCAGGCGCGCCTCGAGGCGCGCCAAGCCTTTGCCCACGGCCGAACGGGTGAGGTTCAGCCGTTCGGCGGCTTCGGTCAGGTTGCCGCTCTCGACGATCTGCAGAAAGAGTTCAACACCATCAAAACGTGGGGTGGCCATGCTGTAATTGTCGCCTTTGATTCCCTGATTGAAGGAAAACTTGTCACGAATAAAGAATCCACTTCCCGCGAGAATGACACGCTCCACCTCTCGAAAGGAAGACCCCATGCCTCCCGCCGTCGCTGTATCGGCTGTCAGCCCATCAAGCTCCGCCAGAAACGCGCTCGCCCTCACCGCCGTGTGCCTGGTGGCGCTGATGTTCGGCCTGGAAATCTCCAGCGTGCCGGTGATCCTGCCCACGCTGGAACAACAATTGGGCACGGGTTTCCAGGATGCCCAATGGATCATGAACGCCTACACCCTGGCCTGCACCAGCGTACTGATGGCTGCCGGCACGCTGGCCGACCGCTTTGGCCGGCGACGCATGCTGGTGCTGTGCCTGTGGCTGTTTGGCTTGGCCTCACTGGCCTGCGGGCTGGCTGAAGACGCGTCCCTGCTGATCACCGCGCGTTTCGTCCAGGGCGTGGGCGCCGGGGCGATGATGATCTGCCAGTTCGCAATTTTGTCGCACCAGTTCCGTGAACCGGCGGCGCGGGCGCGGGCTTTTGCGGTGTGGGGCGTGATCGCGGGCCTGGGCCTGGGCTTCGGGCCGATGGTCGGGGCGTTGATCCTGGCGGTGGCGGACTGGCGCTGGGTGTTTCTCGTACATGTGCCGCTGACCTTGCTGACTCTGGTGCTGCTGCATGTCAGCGTGCAGGAGTCGCGCGACCCGGCTAGCCATCGCCTCGATATCGCCGGCATGCTCACCTTGACGCTGTCGGTGTTTGCGTTGGTTTATTTCATCACCCAAGGCACCGAGAATGGCTTTGGCGCACCGGCCATGCTGGGCTGGGCCGGTCTGTCGCTGGCCGCGCTGCTGCTGTTCAGCTTGATTGAGCGGCGCAGCGCCCATCCGATGTTCGATTTTTCGGTGTTTCGCATCCAACGCTTCAACGGCGCGTTGATGGGGTCGATCGGCATGAACTTCAGCTTCTGGCCGTTCATGATCTACCTGCCGTTGTACTTCCAGGCGGGCCTGGGCTACGACACCCTGACCACCGGCAGCGCCCTGCTCGCCTATACCCTGCCCACCTTGCTGGTACCGCCGCTGGCCGAACGCCTGGCCCTGCGCTACGGCGCCGCACGCATCATCCCGCTGGGCCTGGGGGTGATGGGCACCGGCTTTCTGGCCATGGCCGCCGCCAATGGCGCCGCGCATCCAAACATCGTGCTGGTGCTGTTCAGTTGCGCGATGGCCGGCGTGGGCTTGGCGCTGACCAACTCACCGACCACCAACACCACCACCGGCTCGGTCTCGGCGGATCGCGCCGGCATGGCCTCGGGTATCGACCTCAGTGCGCGGCTGATCACCCTGGCGCTGAATATTGCGCTGATGGGTTTGGTGCTCTTGCTGGGGATCAGCCATCAACTGGCCGAAGTGCTGCCCGAAACCAGCGCACTGGATTGGCCCGCGATCAGTCAGCACATTGCAGCGGGCAAGCTGGAAGTGCTGAGCTCGATGGGGCTGGCGCGCGCGGATGCCCAAGCGGCGCTGCGCCACGGCGCAGGTTGGGCGATGTTGTTTGCGGGCGTAGGGGCGTGTGGGTTGGCGTGGTTGAGCGGGTATTTTTTCCGACGCAGCAGGTAAACAAAAACGGGCCTGCATCTGCAGGCCCGTTCTCAGTGGGGAATGAAAAAACTGTCAGCTGTTAATTGCAGCGTTTTCGTTTTCCAGGAATTCCTCTTCAAGCGCGTCATCATTCACTTTGTTGGCCGGCACATTTTTCGCGGCAGCGCGTGGCTTGCCTTGCAGTTTGCCGAACAAGTGTTCCAACGCATGGTCCAGCTTGGTCGCGGCACCGTCGATCGCCAGTTCCAGCGTATCGGCTTTATGCAGCACCGAAAGCGGTTGATGGCCCTTTGGCCGTGCTTCCAGGCGGCAGCTTAAATCGTGGGGACCGGGCTTGTCGCCGTTCTCATCCCGCAGGTAGACCTCAACGCGGGTCAGGTCTTCTTCATAACGTTCGAGCGTGCTTTCAATGGTATTACGTACCCACTCCTCCAGTCGGATGCTGCTTTCAATATGGTTATCGCTATTGACTTGGATTTGCATAGTTCTTCCCTTATTTCAGCTAGCTCGCGAGAGGTCACAAACTGCAACACCGGGGTGGTGAAACCATGACCTCTTGATTACACAATTGAGCAGTCAGAGAAACAATTCAACCCCTTTGCAAAGATAAATCCCACATTACAAATTAACCCTGACTACAAGCAAAAACGCTGGTAGGGTGGGGAGTTAGTTACATCTTCCTACCCCCCGCAATCTTCATCGTTGCCCCGCGCGCGCCTGCTTGCGCCGCCGACCAATCATGCACCGCATTCTCGCTATTGCCCTGAAACAAAGCACGACGCCAACCCATGTGGGAACCGGCTCGCCCGCGATAGCCGTCTCTCAGCCGAGGATTCATGAGCTGATCCCCCGCAATCGCGGGCCAGCCCTCTCCCACAGGTGTGTTCCAGCGTCAGACAGGTCGCTGTACGGCACGGCCCTTGCTGTACAGCTGATGAGGCAAACGGATGTTGTGAACCCTCAGCGACGGAGTGGCCGGTGGTCAGGCAACGCGAACTAATCCAGACCTCGGTCGTCAATGACTGCATGTTCTTATCAGGCGGTAACGCACCATGGACAATCCTTTTCAGATCATCACCGACACCTTCACCCCACAATACCGGGTCAACCTGAGCATCCAGCGCCTGGATGGCAGCATCATGCTGACCCTCTCGAATGAGCAGGGCGTGGTGGTCAAGCGCATGATCAGCGCCGCACAACGCAACGACCCGCAACGGCTCAAGCGCCTGGTGCAAAGCATCCAGTTCGGCATTGCCATCGAGCAGGGCCACAGCGCCATGGAAATCCTGGCAGTGATGACGGACGGGGACAGTCACAAGCTGTTGCAGCGACCGCCCACCCGCGCCCTGCCCTTGAGCGTCAGGTTTTAAACGCTGTTTCAGGGCTCTCACCCATGCGGCGCGGGCCTTGCACCTTCACCGACGGAAACGCCGAAGAATAACCATGGGTACGTTTTTGATCACCACCGAGACTGACAGAACTGCGCGAGAGGGATGGACGATTCATTCTCGAGTGCATCAAGCCATCGACTAGCTGTGTCTTACTCGAAACGCGTCTTAAACTCGCACCGACTTCTCTATATTTCAATAATCGATAGCGTTCGGTAGAACAGCTATATTTAAGAAATAAACGCTGACCGTCCAGACGTATCCCGCGCAATTATCGGCCCTTGATGCAATGAGCTGTTCAGCCGCAGCCCCAGTAAAGCACCAATACGCGAACGGAATAACTTCCAATAATCCAGCGAACGAGAGAATGCAACAGGAAAGAAATTCGAGCTGGAAAACCAGCTCGGCATCTATGCACTAATTAGCACGAAGCTGATTAGCAAAGTGTAGATCGATCAAACTATTCGTATCATCCCACGACAAGGGAGAAGCGGAAAACGAAATCCTGTCAGCCTCCACTGGAATATCGTGATCTGTAAATATCTGGTTATGCTTATAATGCATTCGCAGCATCCTGACGGCCTCAGGATCTGATTCGCTCTTGCCGCGTTTCTGCGCGAGCCTCAACCGGTCCCTGGCATGGAGACCCGCACCTTGAATCACCCATTCAATTTCGCCTGCCTCGTCACGAACAAGCAGGTTTTCGACAAACCCTAAAAAATCCTCTTCCCAATAAACAAACTCAAACTCGGTACGACTGGCATTCCAGTGCTTCAAAAGAATTAAGGATTTAGCAGTTTTTATACCGCGCTCATCCATCTGCTCCTTGATTCGAGAGTACATATAGTTCAAAAGTATTTTCCCTTGAGCTGCGGCATTATCACCACCCGCCGCACGCAAAACCCGAACTTCATCCACATCACAAAATCGCTGCTCTTGAAGATCCACCCTGACCGCATTGGGACTTTTGAATAAAGTTTTAACAGAATACCCAACATCCCCATCGATAATATCGAAAAGCTCCTTGCGTTTCGACCTGGGACCAACTGCTTTCTTTACGATTCTGATTAACGTTTCTGCATCCTTGCCATCCAAATCGGTCGAGTACGGCAAACAGAAAAAAGTTCTAAGCAGACGTGACAGCTCCACCAGCTGATCTTTCGAGAGATAGCTCACCTTACACTCCAGAACTTGTATTCTTGGTTAAACCGTCTAATTCCACTAGTAGTTCACTGGGAGGAATGCCCAACCCCTCCGCAAGTCGATAAATATTCTCAAGACTAATATTTCGCTCCCCTCTCTCGACTTGACCGACATAGCTACGGTCAAGTCCACACCGGAGCGCCAAGCCTTCTTGGGTAATAGATAGCTGATGGCGTAGACCCCGGAGTCGATCACCAAAAGCCTGTTTTACCTTGGCCCCCCACATATCGTCAGCTGTCATTTGCACCCCTCTCATGAGATGCGTATAGTCCGGACATGAAGACCATGAATCCACGGACTATCAGTACCTTTTGAAATGAAAAAAAAATATCGCGTTATTGACCTTTTTTGTGGGTGCGGTGGAATCAGCAGGGGACTTGAGCGCACTGGGCGCTACTCAATTGAAGCTGGGGTCGAGATAGAAGCACATCCAATACGGACATTTGTGGCCAACCATCTCAATTCAGCAGGGTCTCCGCCACTTTCGTACCAAGGCGATATAAGAGAAATAGCGGGACCAGACGCAACAAAGAACATCAGTGATTGGCTACGCCCTACAGGCTTGGATACTCCCGGAGAACTGGACTTATTGGTGGGCGGCCCACCCTGCCAAGGTTTCAGTAGAAATGGCGTTCGGCAGTACGAGGAGTGCGGGGTAAAACGCTTCTATGACGACCCGAGAAACCATTTATACCGTGCATTTTTGAGCACCATTGAGACCTTGAGGCCTAAGGTTGTTCTTATTGAAAACGTTAGAGAGTTTCTGAGTTTCGGTGGAGGGCGATTTGCCGAAGACTTATTAAAGCGATTAGATGAGTTGGGTTACACCGCCGATTACAGAAAGGTTTGTGCGGCCGATTATGGAGTGCCTCAAATCCGCAACCGGGTAATATTTATTGGCATCCATCGCGGCTATATGGATATCCCAACATCGAAGCTACCTTTCCCTACCCCTACGCATGTCAAACCCAGCAGCAACCAACTGGACCTTATTGCCGACAAGCCTTACAACACTGTCAGCGATGCGATTGGTGACCTTCCTGAACCCTCTTATGTACAAGGGACGCGACTCCCCTACAACAGGAAAAGTCAGAATGCGTTTGCGACCTTGATGCGTTCAAAATCAGGTGAAGTTCGCAACCATATTGCGAGAATTCTCAGTGAAAAGAGCTTACAGCGTATCAACGCGGTAGGTACAGGCAGAATGAAACATGTCGATGAAAGCTTACAAACTCGAAGCTTCTATGGCAGTGCCTATAGAAGGCTCGACTGGAACGAGCCGGCATTGACAATCACCACATGGGTTTATCATGTCGGTTCGGGTAGATTCGCACATCCAGTCGAGGATAGAGCAATTACCATGCGTGAGGCCGCGCGGTTGCAAAGCTTCGATGACGATTTTGTATTTCCTGATTTGATAAACCCTGTGTCTCAGATGATAGGCAACGCTGTCCCCCCTCTTATGGCTCAGGCTTTTGGACAGGCGATAGCGGATCTATTAGATAAGGATAGCCTTAGCCACCTGACGCAATAATTCAACGTAACTATGAAGGAAAATCCTCCTTCATAGTCACCACCGTCATACAACAAACAGTCTCAGCACATTGAATTACCCCCAACAACAAAAACACTCAACCCCAAAACAACCTTGACACTCAATCACTCCTTTCTTTCACGGATGGATATTTTGACGAAGAATACCTTACAACCAGAATCGAAAAAGCGAGAAGCAGAACGCCGCCACTGATATACAGAATCCCTTCATCAGGAGCTTTGTGGTGCGACACATCGCTAATCAGTAGCCGAATCAATGCCGTCACTCCAATGTAAAGGAGGAACCTCAATGGCATATGATTCGTTTTAAAATAGATACCCGACATGGCGAGTAATTCGAGATAAATGAAAAGCAGCAAGATGTCATCGACACTGACTTTCTCTTGATGCAGCATATCAACAAACGCCGAAATACCCGCCCATACGGTGATTGCGCCAATTGCGAACAATGCTAGATAGTGAAAAAACTCTACACTCAGGTTCCCTAAGCTATTAGCCCCCGCATGAAGCCGCACCCGCATCCGATCTGCCCACTTCATAACTTTCCACTCCCCATCGCACGTCAAACCGAAAAAAAAGACCACGCATTGCCTCTACCGCACGGCTCATCCAGCCCCCGTATCCGAGGCTACACAGTAACAAATTGATCTTGCGGAGTTCTTCCTAAAAACAGGCCAACGTTAAGGATATAAGTAAACTTGACCTTGCTCTTGAAGTAAATCCAGAACATGGCGGCCAACGCCAGGTAGTCGAACGACTCGACAAACAGATTGCCCATCGACTCAGCCAGCCCGCGGACATTCTGACGCAGCTTTTCGACCCGGTTGATTTTCACGATGATGCTTCCTTAGGTCGGCTCGACCGGATAGTGCCGCTTGGACGTGACGGTTGTTCTGCATGCAGAAAAAAGGCCAGCGGCAGGGGTAAGATGATGGCGGGGTGACATGAGACACTCCAAACCTGTATTTCCGGGCTACATTAAAAAACTGCTACCCAAACCCCACGGTTTGGCTTACCCTTTTAGCTGTATATAAATACAGTAGTCGCAAAAGACAACTATCGTGAAGGCATGTGAGGTGGTGAATGGCCGTCGAAGTGGTATACCGCAGCAGCCGAGATCTGGAGCGTTTGTTCATGGATAAAGCCGAAGCTGACCGTCATGACAAGATGCTTGAACTCGCTGAGTTGCTCGCAGAAGTGTTGCAAAAAGCCGTGCCGTCGTTGAGCGAGCAGCAGGTTGAAGAGGCCGGGATCTACATGGCGAAAAACCGCGATGTCTTTGCCAAGGCGTTCAAGAGCCAACCGGACGCGCTGTCCGAGTTGCTGAACCCGCCGGCGGAATAAAGTCCGAATTGAACAGGCCCTGAATCGATGATTCAGGGCCTTTTTAATGCGTGGGCTAGCGGTAAAGCAGGCGCTCGGCCAGTTCATCGGCGACCCGTGCAGGGGAGCGTTTTTCGGCCTGGGCGTGGGCGAAGATTTCGGTCAGGCGCGTGCCGATGTTCGACAGGTGCGCGGTGATGGTCGGCAGTTCGGCGCCGCTGTGCTTGAGGGCGACGTAGATCAGGCCACCGGAGTTGATCACATAGTCCGGGGCGTAGAGGATGCCGCGCCCTTCCAACTGGTCGGCGACTTGCAGGTTGGTCAGTTGCGCACTGGCGGAACCGGCCACGGCGGCGCAACGCAGTTGGCCGACGCTGTTGCGATTGAACACGGCGCCGAGGCCGCAGGGCGCGAGGATGTCGCAGGGGGTGCTGAGCAAGGCGTCATTGGCGATCGGGTGTGCGCCGAGTTGCTCCATGGCCAGTTGCACTTTGCCTTGGTCGATGTCGCTGACCAGCAGTTCGGCGCCGGCGGCATGCAGTTGTTCGGCGAGGGCGTAACCGACGTTGCCCAGGCCCTGGATCGCCACGCGCAAGCCTTCGAGATTGTCGCTGCCCAGGCGCGCCATCGCGGTGGTGCGGATGCCGGCGAATACGCCCATGGCGGCATGGGGCGCAGGGTCGCCGGCGGCGGTGGTGCTGGTGACGAAGCGGGTTTGCTGGGCAATGCAATCCATGTCGGCCACCGAGGTGCCGCTGTCGATGGCGGTGATATAGCGGCCATCAAGTTGCTCGACACATCGCCCGAAGGCTTCAAACAGGGCTGCGCGGCTTTCCACATGGGCGGGGCGCAGGATCACGGCGCAACCACCGCCTACCGGCAAACCCGCCAGGGCGGCCTTGTAGCTCATGCCTTGGGCCAGGCGTGCGGCGTCGGCCACCGCGCTTTCGTCGTCGGGATATGCGAGGTAACGACAACCACCCAGGGCAGGCCCCAGGCGGCTGTTGTGGATGGCTATGATCGCCTTCAACCCGGTCGTCGGGTCGATGCTTAGGTGCAGCGATTCAAGGCGGGTGCTGTGCATGAGAGCAAACATCGTCAAGCTCCCGAATCACTTCTGGTGTCGCCAAGTATAGGCCTGCGGCAGAAAACTGCCGAAGTGCGCGGGAATAAGCCACCCGGTTTTGCGGGGCCTGCGACATAAGCAAGTAGGATATCTCTCAAGCTACTGGACGAAAATTCTCAGCAAGGCTAAAACGGGAGCATCCGCCGGAGAATGCAATGAACCCCCGTCACGCCTTTTTCGCCTGCCTGGAACGTTCGCCCCCTGCGCTGTTTGAAGCTGCGCTGTGGATTGCGGCCGAGCATGACCCAACGGTGCAACCGCTGTTGATCCTGCAGGAGCTCAACGTGCTGCAACAGCAGGTCAGCCTGGGCATGCCCCTGTTGCCGGCGGATGAGCTCGGCCAGCCGTTGCTGCGACGCCTGAATGACCTCGGGTTCGCCCAGGATGACTTCACCCCGCTGCGCCCCGCCGCCGCGCTGCTGGACAAGGTGTTGCAGCGCAAGCGCGGGCAACCCCTGGCCATGGGGCTGATCGCGATGGAACTGGCGCAACGCCTGAATATCCCGATGGTCGGCGTCAACTTCCCCGGCCACTTCCTGCTGCGGGTACCCGGCGCCGATCACCTGCTCGACCCTTGCGGCGGCCGACGCCTGTACCCCAACGATTGCCGCGAACTGTTGCAACGCCAATACGGCCCCGACCTCAAGCTGCAGGCCGACCACCTGCGCACCGCCAGCCCACGCTCGATCCTGCAACGGCTGTCGCGCAACCTGCGCCAGTTGTACCTCTCCAATGACGACCCGCTGGCCGCCCTGGTCGACGCCGAGCGCGTGCTGGAACTGGGCCATGCCAGCGCCGCCGATTACCTGGCGCGGGCCAGCCTGTATCAACGCCTGGACTGCCCAAGCGCCGAGCGTTTCGACCTGGAGCACGCGCTGCTGCTCAGCGAAGACCCGATCCAGCGCCTGCGCCTGACCCAGCGGCTGGGCCACTTGCCGCCCAACTCAGTGATTCACTGAACACAACGAGCGCGTCTAGGGTGTATCAGGCTGGTTGGCAGGGTGCGCCTGGATAAACGCCGGATGCTGCGCCGCCAAAGCCGCCACCCGCCCGATACGCGGATACCCCGCCAACGCCACCTTGAAGCGCTCGGCGGCATACAGCTGCGGAATCAGAAACGCATCCGCCAGCCCCGGCTGCTCGCCAAAGCAAAACCCGTGATCGCCAATCAACTGCTCGACCGCGTCCAAGCCCTGGCTGATCCAATGACCGATCCAGGCCAGCACCTGGGTTTCATCATGGCCCCACTGGCGCAACAGGTTCTGGGTGCTGGAGTTGTGCAGCGGGTGAATGTCACAGGCGATGATCGACGCCACCGCGCGCGCATGGGCGCGGGCTGCCAGGTCCTGGGACAGCAGCGGCACCTGTGGATAACATTCCTCCAGGTATTCGATGATCGCCGACGACTGGATCAATAGTTCGCCGTCATCGGTGCGCAGCGCCGGGACGCGACCTTGCGGGTTGATCGCCAGGTACTCCGGCTGGCGATGGGCGCCGCCCGCCGGCGCCACAAGGTTGACCGGCACGGCGGTGAAATCCAGGCCCTTGAGCGCCAGCGCGATCCGTACCCGGTACGACGCGGTAGACCGATAGTAAGTGTAAAGCTCCATCGCCCTGCCCCTCAGTGCGCCGCGACCACCGTGCCACGGCATTCGCCGAAGCCGATGGAGGCAAAACCGTCACGGCTGCAACGGCCGCGCAGGATGATTTCATCACCGTCTTCGAGGAATTTACGCACCTCGCCCGACGCCAGTTCAATCGGCTTCTTGCCGCCCTCGGTGATCTCCAGCAGGCTGCCGAACTGCCCCGGCTGCGGCCCGGACAAGGTGCCCGAACCGAACAGATCGCCGGCCTGCAACTGGCAGCCATTGACGCTGTGATGCGCAACCATTTGCGCCACGGTCCAGTACATGTACTGGGTGTTGCTCAGGGTCAGGCGCTGGGGCGGCAGGTTCTGTTCACGCATCGACGCCGTGGTCAGCAGCACCTCCAGCTCGATATTGAACGCGCCCGCCGCCTGATCGCGTTGATCCAGCAGGTACGGCAGCGGCTGCGGATCGCCTGCGGGACGAGCCGGTTGGGCCTGGCGGAACGGCGCCAGCGCTTCGGCCGTCAGCACCCACGGCGAGATGCTGGTGATAAAACTCTTCGACAGGAACGGCCCCAACGGCTGGTACTCCCAGGCCTGGATATCCCGCGCCGACCAGTCGTTGAGCAGGCAGAAACCGGCAATGTGTTCGGCCGCCTCGCCAATGGCAATCGAGTCGCCCATGGCATTGCCCTGGCCGATCCAGATGCCCAGCTCCAACTCGTAGTCCAGCCGCGCGCAGGGGCCGAAGCTCGGCTCGGTCTGGCCGGCCGGCAGGGTCTGGCCTTTGGGGCGGCGCACCTCGGTGCCGGACGGGCGAATGGTCGATGCACGGCCGTGATAACCGATCGGCACGTACTTGTAGTTGGGCAGCAGCGGGTTGTCGGGGCGGAACAGTTTGCCGACGTTCTGCGCGTGTTCGATGCCGACATAGAAGTCGGTGTAGTCATTGATCTTGGCGGGCAGGTGCATCTGGCAATCGGCGGCGCGGTGCAGCACTTCGGCTTCGCGTGCTTGCAGCGGGCTGCCCTCCCCGAGCAATGCCAACAGGCGCTCGCGCAAGGCCACGCGCGGGCCACGGCCCAGCTCGAAGAACGCGTTCAATTGCCCGCCGGCAGTGGCGTCGACGGCGCGCAGCGCTTCACCGTCAAACGCATCGCGGGCGGCCAGCAGGTCGAGAATGCAGTCGCCGATCGCCACGCCACTGCGCGGCGCCGCGCCGTTGATGCTGAACACCCCCAGCGGCAGGTTTTGCAGGGGAAAATCACGATGACCGTTGGCGCTGGTGACCCAACTGCGGGCGAGCGTTGATTGCGTCATGGGTTATCTCCGGTTCGGGTCGAAGGTGACGGGCAGCGAGGCCCAGCACGCGTCATAAGCAGATTGTAGTTGCGGGCAGTCCAGGGCGAAGCGCGTCGGGCGCAGCACTTGGCTGGTCTCGAACATGAACGCCATGGTGTCATCGATCTTGTGCGGGGCCAGCTCGACATTGATCGCCTTGGTGCAGGTCTCGCCATCCGGGCCGTGGGCGCTCATGCAGCTGTGCAGCGACGCGCCGCCGGGCAGGAAGCCTTCGGCCTTGGCGTCGTAGGCCCCCTGGATCAGGCCCATGTATTCGTTCATCAGGTTGCGGTGGAACCACGGCGGCCGGAAGGTGTTCTCGGCCACCATCCAGCGCGGCGGGAAGATCACGAAATCGAGGTTGGCCAAGCCATGCACGCTGGTGGGCGAGGTCAATACGGTGAAGATCGACGGGTCGGGATGATCGAAACTTACCGTGCCGATCGTATTGAACCGACGCAGGTCGTATTTGTACGGCACGTTGTTGCCATGCCAGGCCACGACGTCGAGGGGCGAATGGTCGAGTTCGCAGGCCCACAGTTCGCCGAGGAATTTCTGCACCAGGGTCGTCGGCTGCTGGCGGTCTTCGTAGTGAGCAACCGGGGTCAGAAAATCACGCGGGTTGGCCAGGCCGTTGCTGCCGATCGGGCCGAGGTCCGGCAGGCGCAGCGGGGCGCCGTGGTTTTCGGCGACATAACCGCGCGCCTGCGCATCCAGCAGTTCGACGCGGAATTTCAGGCCGCGTGGCAGCACGACGATTTCCAACGGCTCGACCTCCAGCACCCCGAGTTCGCTGGCGATACGCAAGCGGCCCTGCTCAGGCACGATCAACAGCTCGCCATCGGCGTTGAAGAACACGCGCTGCATCGAACGGTTGGCGCCGTAATGGTAAATGCTGATGCCCGACGGTTGCTCCGCCCCGGCATTGGCCGCCATGCCGACCAGGCCATCGATGAAGTCGGTCGGCTCGCTCGGTATCGCCAACGGGTCCCAACGCAGCCGATTCGGCGTCACCGCGCCCAGCGGCCCACCAGCCAGTTGTCGCTCCAGTTTGACGAACGCCGGATGATGGGCCGACGGCTGGATGCGATACAGCCAGGTACGGCGCGCTTCACTGCGCACCATGGTGAAGGCCGTGCCGGAGAAGAGTTCGGTGTACAGGCCGTAAGGCGCTTTTTGCGGGGAGTTCTGGCCGACCGGCAGCGCGCCGGGCAGGGCTTCGCTGGCGAATTCATTGCCGAAGCCCGAGAGGTATTCGAGGTTCATGGATCATCCTCTGACGGAAGTTGTTTTTATCGTAATCCAGTTACGCATAACGTAATTTGATCACTGTCGACCGTCAAGCTATAAAGACGCCCACTCATCTCTCGGATTCCCGTTGCCCCATGGAAAAGCCCCGCGACACCGGTAAACAGAAAGTCCGCTCGGCCGAAGTGGGCACCGACATCCTCAAGGCCCTGGCCGAACTGTCGCCCTCCACCTCGCTGTCGCGCCTGGCCGAGCATGTGCAGATGCCGGCGAGCAAGGTTCACCGCTATCTCCAGGCCCTGATCGCGTCGGGCTTCGCCGAGCAGAACAGCGCCACCAACCATTACGGCCTGGGCCGCGAAGCATTGCGCGTGGGCCTCGCCGCACTGGGCAGCATGGACGTGCTCAAAGTCGGCGCCCTGCCCCTGGCCGAGCTGCGCGACGAATTGAATGAAACCTGCTTCCTGGCGGTGTGGGGCAACCAGGGTGCGACCGTGGTGCAGATCGAACCGGCGGTGCGCGCGGTCACTGTGGTGACGCAGTTGGGTTCGGTGTTGCCGCTGCTCAGTTCATCCACCGGGCTGGTGTTCAGCGCCTTTTTGCCAGCGCGGGAAACCATCGAATTGCGCGAGCGCGAGATCCAGGCGGGCATCGCCCACGCTCTGGCGGACGACCAGGCCTACGCCAGCGCCTGCGAACAGATCCGCGCGCGTGGCTTGCACTTTGTGCATGGCCTGCTGATGCCGGGTGTGGATGCGTTGTCGGCGCCGGTGTTCAATGCGGTCGGCCAGGTGGCGGCGGTGATGACCGTGGTCGGCCCCACCTCGCTGTTCCATGCCGATGAAGACGGCCCGGCGGCGCAGCGCCTGCTGGCGGCGACCCGGGCGGTGAGTTGGCGGATGGGCTACCAGCCCTGAATCAATCGTGCCATTGCGTCAGGGCGACCGCCAGGCGGTTCTCCAGAGCGCGGACCGGTGCGGCGTCGCTCAGGTAGTTGTTGCTGATCATCGAAAACACCAGGCGCCGCCCGTGGGCGTCGGTGAGGTAACCGCTCAATGACGACACGCCGCCCATGGAGCCGGTCTTGGCATGCAGGTTGTCTTGCGCCAGCGTGCCGCGCAGGCGATAACGCAGGCTGCCGCCGCTCATGCGCGCGGGGTTGCCGGCAATCGGCAAGGCGTTGTACCACGCGTCGAACCAGGGTTGCCTGGACGTCGCCAGCAGCAGGTCGGTGAGCGTCTGCGCCGACACCAGATTGCGCCGCGACAACCCCGAACCGTCCACCTGATTCAGGCTCGCCGGGTCCAACCCCTGGCGCCGCATGAAGGCCGCCACCGCCGCCACGCCCGCCTGCGCGGTTCCGACGTTCGCGGTCTGGCGGCCCATGGCCTTGAGCAAGGCTTCGGACATGTTGTTGTTCGAAAGTTTGAGCAGCGGCGTGATCAGTTCCTGCAACGGGGCCGATTGATGCTCCGCCAGCAGCCGCGCCGTCGCCGGACTGCTGCCCCCGATCACTCGCTGGCCCAGCACCTGGATGCCCTGCTGCGCCAATGCCTGTTCAAACAGATTGGCCACCAGTTGCGTCGGTTCCCACACACTCACCCATTGCCGACTGTGCTTACCCGGCGCCAGCGCGCCCGTGAGTTGCAGCAGGTTGGTGCCGTGCTGGCGCGTGATCCCATAGCTGTTGCCGGGGCCGCTCACCGCGCGGTTGCTCAGTTGCACGTAATCGGTGGCCGGGCTGATCGCCACACTGACCGGCTGGCCGGGGCTCATGGGCGCGGTGGCGGTGACCATCAAGGTGCCCGCATCAAAATCAGAATTGGGTGACACGGTCAGCGCCGAAATCTGCGCGCCGTAGTAGGTGCTTTCATCGTCCTGAGCCCAATCCACGCCGAGGCGCTGCGCATCGAACCAGCTGTCGTCGAACACCAGGTCGCCCTGCACCTGACGCACGCCTTGGCTCGCCAGTTGCGCGGCGAGTGCCTGGTAATCGGCGAACTGCGTGGTCGGGTCGCCCAGGCCGCGCAGGTACAGGTTGCCGTTCAGGCGCTCGCCTTGCTGCGCGCCGTTGCTCAGCAGTTGGGTGGAAAACCGATACTGCGGGCCCAGCACGTCCATCGCCGCCGCGGTGGTCAGCAGCTTGAGGTTGGAGGCCGGCACCAGCCGCGTGCGCGGGTTGTGTTGATAGAGCGTGTTGCCGCTGCGGGCGTCGCGCACCACGAGTGAAACCGTGGCGCCATTGAGGGCCGGGTCGGCCAACAGGCGGTCCAGGGTTGAAGGGCCGGCGGTCGGCGCAACGCTGGCGCAGCCCCCCAATAAAACGCTCAAGCCGACCAGCATCGCGCTGGTGTGTAACCCTCGTGCAAACCGCATCAGTACCGTTTTCCGCAAAGCCGTCAGTGGCGGCAACGCTAACAGCTCATGCCGTTTGTGGCGAGAGAGCGTGCTCGCGCTGGAGGGCGAAGCGCCCCTGACAGGCTCGACCACTGCCCTCGCCGCCGGCTCAGAACTCCAGCGTGCTGGACACCGACACCTGCCGCGCATCCCCCATCGACACAAACACCCGGCTGGCCGCCGAGG
Source organism: Pseudomonas sp. Pse79 (assembly GCF_024519615.1). Classification (NCBI taxonomy): domain Bacteria; kingdom Pseudomonadati; phylum Pseudomonadota; class Gammaproteobacteria; order Pseudomonadales; family Pseudomonadaceae; genus Pseudomonas; species Pseudomonas sp. Pse79. The sequence goes on along the minus strand of NZ_JALJRR010000019.1, from coordinate 60,092 downwards.
TGTAGTAGGTGCGATCGAACAGGTTCTTCACGTTGAGCTGGAACTTGACCTTCTGCCCGTCGATTTTGGTGTTGTAGGAGGCGAACACATCGGCCACGGTATAACCCGGCAGATTGAAGCTGTTATTCGCATCGCCTTCGCGCTGGCCGACGTAACGCGCGCCAGCACCGACGCGCAGATCATCCCCGCCGATCAAGCTGCCGATGTCATACACCGCCGACAACGAACCGGTGTGCTTGGCCACGTTCTGCAGGCGCTTGCCTTGCAGCGCCGGGTCTTTGGTGACTTCGGCATCGGTGTAGGCATAGCTGCCGATCAGGCTCCAGCGCTCGCTGAGCTGGCCGCTGGCATCCAGTTCCAGGCCACGGGAGCGCACTTCGCCGGCCACGCTGTAGACCGTGTCGACACCGGAGCCGACGGACACCAGCACGTTGCGCTTGGTGATATCGAACAGCGCCGCGCTGGCGGTGATGCGCCCCGGTATGTCGAGCTTGGTCCCCAGCTCCCAGGCCTTGGATTGCTCCGGCTGCAGGTCGCCCTGAAGCACGCTGCCATCGTTCAGCGCGGCAATGGTCGAGTTGGGTTTGAACGACTCGGTGTAGCTGCCGTAAAACGACAGTTCGTCGGTGTAGCGGTACACCAGGCCGGCACGCGGCACCCATTTCTGGCCATTGCCGTCGGTATTGGCCTTGAACGGCACGCCTTTGCCGGCGTATTGGTCGTACATCTGATAGCGCGCGCCGCCCACCAGAATCCACTGGTCGGTCAGGTGAATCGCATCCTGGAAGAACAGTGAGTCACTGCGCAGCAAGTCGGTCTGCGCGCTGTCCTTGGCGCTCACCGTGGTGCCTTGCACATCGTTGCCATACACCGGATTGACGTAGCTGAAGGCACTGCGCTGCGCCTGGCGGATCAGTTCGGCGCGATAGATCTTGCGGTACTCATCGTCGAGGCCGAACACCAGGTCATGCTGCATGCCGCCCAGCTTGACCTTGCCTTCCAGGCTGGCCGTGGCGAAGCGGTCGGTGGTCAGTGCGCCACGCGTACCGTCCATGCTGCGAGTCAAGGTGCCGTCGGCATTCACCGAGGCGACGCGCACCTGGCTGGCGTCATAGGTTTCGCGGTTCCAGCTGTAGCCGACGTGCGCCTTCCAGTCGTCGTTCAGGTCGTGATCGGCCTCCAAGCGATACAGGTCGGAGCGGCCTTCCATGTTGTTGAACGGCTCATCCAGGCGCCGGGTGGCGGGGATGTCCAACGGGTGATTGGTCTTGGGGTCGATGGCGGTGCCGCGGTCGAACGGCGAGAGAAACTCGCGGTGTTCGTAAGCGAACACCACCTGGGTGGTGTCGCCATACCAGGCCAGGGATGGCGCGATCAGGCTCTCGCGGTGAGTGCCGTAGTTGCGCCAGTAATCTTCGTCCTCGTGGTCGACGATCAGGCGATACGCCAGCCCGCTGTCGCCGATGGGCCCCGTGGTGTCGAGGTTGCCGCCGCTGCCGTTCTTGCCGTTGCCGAAGGTGGAGCCACGGACAGTCAAGGAGGTGGACTGCAGCAACTGCGGCTTTTTGCTGACGATATTGACCACGCCGCCTGGGTCCTGGATGCCATACAGCAGCGACGACGGGCCCTTGAGCACTTCAACCCGTTCGGCCGTAGCGTTCAGCGCCCGGCCCTGCACCACGGGCATGCCGTCCTGCATGATCGAACCGTTACGGTTGTCGCCAAAGCCGCGCAGCATCACCGCATCCTGGGTGCTGCCGAGGGTGTTGGCCTGGGTGATGCCGCTGATATTGGCCAGGGCGTCATCCAGGTTGCGCGGTTGTTGATCACGCAGCACTTGGGCGGGCACTACGTTGACGGTTTGCGGGGTCTCCAGCAGCAGGCCACGGGAACGCATGACCGAGCTGGTGGGTGGCGGCTGGTAGCTGGTGCTGTCGGCGGGTTCGGCGACCGCGCTGATGGTGGTGGCGCCCAGGTTCAGCGCGCCGTCGCTGGGCACGGGCTCCAGGGCCAGGGTGCGGGCGTCGATCTGGCGGAAGGTAAAACCGGAGCCGCCCAACAGGCGTTGCAAGGCCTGGGTCGCGCTCATCGGGCCGCTGACGGCCGGGGCATTGAGGCCGTAGGGGGCTTCGTCGGTGTAGATCACACTGAGCCCGGTGACCCGGCTGAAATCACTGAGCGCCTGGGGCAGCGGCTTGGCCGCCAGGGCAAAGTTGAACTGGGCACTTTGTTGTTCCTGCGCCTGCGCCACACTCAGGGGCAGCAGTGCCAGCCCCGATACCGTCAAGACCGAGGCTCCCAGCCACTGTTTAACCCAACCGCCCGCCGTCGATTTCATGCTTGTGAGCACCCGTGTAGAAAACGCTGTTAATGCGAATAGATCGCAGTTTCAAGCACTACACGGATGGGCGTCGGGTTTACCTCACCTCCGGTTGAAAATAATCCGGTTTTATTGCGCCTGAATGCAAAAACCCAGGCGCGGGAAGTGAACATGCACGGTGCCGCCGCGTTCGTCGGTACGGCGCAGGATCAGTTCTTCGCGGCCGGCAAACAACAACTCACCGAGCACCGGGTCGGTGCCGTAGTCGGTGGCCGCAATGCTCACCTGCTGGCCGGCCGTGAAGCCATTCAAGTCCTCGAACACTTCAGCGGGCAACGCCGCCGGGGTGGCGTGACGCGCTACGTCAAGGGCTTGCTCGGTGCTCATCTCGGTGGCGGTGCCATGGCCAAAGCTCAGCACCCGGTCGAGCCAGGTGGCAACGGCGGGATGTGCGTCAACCAACGGCGCGGTCACCACCGAGCCTTTGAGGAACCACAGCGGATGGGCCAGGGCAAAGTCGGCAATCGAAGGCTCACCGAACAGAAAATCTCCCTCTTGATGCTGCAATTGCTGGTCGATGCGGCTGATGATCGCCGGCCATTGATGCTTGGCCTGCTCCAGATGCAGACGGGCTGCGGTGCCGCCGCTGAACAGCTTGGCACGATCGGCCACCAGCACTTTGAGCATTTCGGGCGGCACTTTGGCGAACTTGGCCGCCAGGGATTCGGGCTGGAATACCAAGGCCACGGCATGGGCGAACACAACCGAATCGGCCCAGGCGGCGAACCCCTGGGCGACCAGTTCGAGGCCTTGGGGAAACAGCGCCGGCCCGGCTTTTTCCTGTTCCAGGCGGTGCGCGATCAGTGCTGTGTCACAGTAGATGTCGGCGCCGATCTGCAGCACCGGAGTCTTGCGATAGCCGCCGGTGAGGGCGATCAGGTCAGGCTTGGGCATCACCGGCGAGATCAGCACCGAGCGCCAGGACAAGCCCTTGAAGCCCAGGAGCAGGCGGGCTTTTTCCGCGAAAGGGGATTGCGGGTAGTGGTGCAGGATCAACTCAGACATGCCAGGCTCCGCTCAATTAAATGAGCATTCAGCTTAGCCTGCAAAATCACGCGTGGGTGAAATAGGCCCCCATCAATCAGGTCAATGAGCCACTCGCCGCCAGGCATTCTTTGGCGCTCTTCTTCAATTTCTTGATCAAGCGTTCCTGGCGCAGCGCCTCGCCCTTGCTCGCACACTGCTCGGTGTACACCAGCGCGATGGCGGGGCTGGAGAGGAAGAACCGCGCGCCCTTGCCGCTTTGATGGGAGGCAAACCGGCGCAGCGGATCATTGCTGATGCCGCAATACAGCGAGCCGTTGGCGGCACGCACCAGGTACACGAACCAGGGCTTGGGTTCAGGAAGATCAGTCACGGGTCGATTCGGCAAACCAGAGGAGCGCCAATCTTATCAACGACTGGCCTGAAATGCCCTCAGGCCTTTGAGCGCCTGGGCGCGCACGGCGTTTTTCAGCGCGGGCGACCAGCCCAGCAGCAGCCCCTTGAGGCCCAGGGCCTGGCGCGACCAGCGCCACAGGTCGAAGTGGTCGTGGTGTTCGCAGATCTTGCCGTCGCGAAACACGAAGCGCGCGCCAATGTCGTTGACCACCGTGTTGCCGGTCGCGCTGAACAGGTACGTTGCCACCCAATGGGCGCTGCCAGTACTGTCATCACTGCGCACGTGGTCGAAGGTCAGGGAAAAGTCCTTGGCCCGCGTGGTGAGCATGCGCCACATATCCCCGGCATCGCGCCCGCGCAGCTCGCCGAACGCCGGGTCGCTGAACACCACGTCGTCGGTGTAGCAGGCGGCCATGGCTTCGGCATCCAGATGTTGGAAGGCCGTATAGAACTCGGTGATCAGGACGTTGTGGGCATCACTCATGGGCAACATTCGCACGATGGTCAGGGGTGCTGAACGATAATCCTCGTAACACGGGAAAGCCATGGTTATTCGTCACGAGAATAAGTGATGCCTGGCGGGGTTAAAGGTAGATAACGTCCAAAGTGGCGCTGCCGTCTATCTGGATTTCTTCCTCACCCGGCAGAGAGTCTTTGGGCGCGAGGACTGTACTCAACATCAGGTCTGTCTTAAGGGTCGTCACTGCCACGGGAATTATATTACCGTTACTCACGGTGCGCAGCCAACGTGGTTGCCACGTTGCGTTATCGGCAGCAAACCACGTCTCTTTATCGATGGACTCAATCACGGCTCTCGGTTGTTCGTCGGCTGTCACATCGTTCATCTTAAGTTCGTACCTGCCGATCTTTTGCCCACCACTTGCCAAGCCCAAACCATACACGGTGAGCGGGTCATGTGACGGTGATTGAACAGCCGCAGTTCCGGCTCGATTGTCCAGACTCCTGACTGCCATCAAAGTCGGCGCGTCACAAGTAACCTCCAAGTTTATCGTCGCCGCTGGCAGTACCATCTCCCCCAGTCTAGGAAAATCGTTGATCGAGATCTTCCCATAATCCACCGTACCGGCATCAGATAAAGTTGGCGTACAGGCCGACGGAATGATAGTACCGACCACGCTGATATCCACACTGGATGCGGCCATTACATTAGAAACACCGGCCAGCAAAAACGCGGCGGCAACAAGTACACGGGACGGTTGCATAATAGGCTCACTTTCGGTCATTACTTGATGAGCCAGGCAAGCGCACAGACGCGCTTACTTTAACTCGCCAGCAAGACAAAACTATTAGAATGAAGTGTATGCCCCGACCAAACAATGCCAGGACAGCCATCACAAGTTAAGGGATAACTCATTCAAACTTAATACAAGTAATACGATACTCAGCCACTGCCTGACTCACTCTAGCACCGTCATGAAACTGCAACTTTCTACGGCACCATGCCCGCCGCACGCGCATAAGCGAACAAATCCACATCGGTGGAGATGCACAGCCGGGTCATCGCGGTGCTTTTCTGCTTGCTGATGGTCGAGATGCTGCGGTTGACCCGCGCCGCGATCTGGCTGACGGTCATGCCGCTGGCGAGCATCCGCACCACTTCGCGCTCTTTGCCGGACAACTGCGGCACGGCTTGCTGATTGCCCGTCCCGGCCTCCGCCAGTTGTGCACGCAAACATTCGCTGACGAAGGTGCGCCCTTCACTGACGGCGGCAATCGCCAGGGGCAGTTCGCGGGCCGACGCGCTTTTGGCCAGGATCGCCCGCGCGCCCTGGGCAAACGATTCGCGCAACGTGGCGACATTGGCAAACATGGTCACCAGAATCACCGGCAAGTCCGGGTGCCGGCGCCGCATCAGGCCGAGCAAGCCATAGCCGTCGGCTTGCTGGTTACCCGGCATGGCGAAGTCCGTCACCAGGATATCGCACGGGGTGCTGTCCACCAGCGCCAGCAACTGATCCGGGCCGTCGGCCTCGGCGACAACTTTGCACCGGCCATTGGCTTCTATCACCACTTTCTGCCCGATACGCACGATGGGATGATCGTCAGCAATAATTACGCGAAGCATGAGCACCACCATGATGGCAACTTGAATCCGCGCAAAATACTCCCGGATCGGATCGGCAACAACCGCCCCCAAACGCCGTAATGGCAGATAGCCCAGCAATCCCTGGGAGCAGAATTTTACCCCACAGAAAAAAAGGAAATTGCCCACTCTGAAGACCTACAGAAGCCATCGGTCTTAGCTGTCATCCTTTTCCTAACAGCGACAAATATTTCAGATACCCCATCAAGTCGCTGCGCAAGGCGAGCAAGCGCTGAAGGTGCATGGCCACGCCGTCGCGGTTGATCGCCTCGATCAACTGATGACCGCGCATTTCCAGCGGTGTGGCGCCGAAGAACGCCACGCTGCCGATCAAGCGGTGCAAATGCTCGACCGTGGCCTGCGCTTGCAGGCCGTCGGTGGCCTGGGCCAGCGCATGCAGATCGAGCTCGGCCTCATACACCAGGCTCGCCAGGATACCGGGCAGCGCCTCGCTGCAGCCGAACAGTTGCCCCAACCGGCCGCGACTCGGCCAGCGCCCCTCCACCGCCGTGACCGGCTGCGCGGTCTCGCTGATACGCGGGCCGGGCAGCCAGTCGCCGAGGACTTGGCGCAGTTGTTGAAAGGTCACCGGTTTGGCCAGCCAGGCATCCACGCCCGCAGCCTGGCACTGCTGGATTTCGCGCGCGCCCAGCTTGCCGGTGAACGCGATGACCGGCACGCGCTCCGCGCCGTCGCGCAGTTCGCGGCGGCGCAGCTCACGGGTCATGGCATAGCCATCCATCACCGGCATTTGGCAGTCGCTGAAAATCAGGTCGGCGCGGCTGACGTCCAGAATCGCCAGGGCAGCCTGGCCGTGCGCGCACACTGCAAATGCCAGCCCCAACCGCTCCAGCATCGCGCCCATCAGCAGGCAATACGCGGGATGATCGTCTACCAACAACACCTTGAGCTCACGCCAATGCCGGGTTGACGCCGGCTGTGCGGCCAGGTCATCCCCTGCTCGGTCGCCTGGGATAGGGCCTGATGACATGACTACCTCAAATTCAATAAGCGCACGGCGCGGGGATCGGCAACCTCAATGGCCGACAGAACATCCGCCGACATAGGTACCGGGTACGGCACGCAACACGCCTGGCTGTTCGAATGTGCTGTGAAGATGTATCGGCCGGAACGCTATTTGAATTAGGCCGCCTGCGCGATACAACAACTACGAAACCCTTATATTTCCTACACACAAAAAAACGAGTTCCGACAAGTCGATTGGGCGTGTGCGACATCCGCCCATTGTCGTATTTGTTGTATTTGCCCGACGCCCTCCCCCCGATAGATTGCCCGGCATCCCCAGAGCGGGACGCGACCGGCCACTCCAGGCGGTCGCCACCTAGTTACCGACGGGTCCCCCCTTGCCCCTCGGCAATCAGCTTTGCATCGGAAGCTCGATCACATGAAAAAGCCCTTAGCCGCATTCACCGCCGTCATCGCCCTTGTCGGCAGCGGTATGACCTTCGCCGCCAGTACCGTGGAATTGACCGTCAAAGGCGTGATTACCCCAAGCGCCTGTACACCGACGTTGTCCGCCAGTGGTGTGGTGGATCACGGTAAGGTCTCGGTAAAAGACCTCAACCTCGACAGCCCGACCAGCCTGCCCACCGCCAGGCTGCAACTCAATGTGGACTGCGAGGCCGCAACCCTGTTTGCGTTGCGCACCACCGACAACCGCGCCGGGTCGTCAATCTACGGTTTCGGCTACGGCCTGGGCCTGATCAACAACCTGCAGAAAATCGGCACGTTCTGGCTCTCCCTGAGAAATCCGGTGGCCGACAACGTCGCCGTCGAGCCCATCGAGTCATTGGATGGCGTGAGCTGGCAAGCCATTGACGATGTGGTTTGGCAAAACCCGTACATGGCGGCGTTTGGCGACAGGTCGAACGGTCAGGATCCCAAGCCGATCCCGATCAAGAACGTGATCAGCGAGCTGGTGATCGACACCCAGATCGCCGCCGCCAACAGCCTGGACTTGAGCAACGAAGTGCTGATCGACGGCTCCGCCACGATCGAGGTCAAGTACCTGTAACTCATCATCCACGCAGGGCATTGCCCAGAGAGGTTGTTCATTTCATGGATAAATATTTCCCCGCATTGTTGGCGAGTCTGCTGCTGGCGAACGTGCCCAGCGCTTTAGCCAGCAGCCAGGCCGAGCTGAGCGTGAGCGGCGTAATTACGCCCAAAGCCTGCACGCCGGGCTTGGCTGAAGGCGGCACCATCGACCACGGAAAGGTGACCGTGCGCGACCTCAACCAAGACCGAGACACGTTGCTGCCGCGCAACACCCTGCACCTGAACGTGCGGTGCGAAGGCTCGACGCTCTTCGCCATGACCACCATCGACAACCGCCACGGCACATCGGTGATCCCCAACCACCACGGCCTGGGCACGACCCCCAACGACGAGAAACTGGGCAGCGTTTCGCTGAGTTTGAGCAACCCCATGGCGGACACCATGGCCGTGCGAACCATCGTGTCGCTGGATGGCGGTACCACGTGGACCCCCGGTACGCAGTTGGGCCACCTCAACCTGCTCGCGGTTGCCGCAATGGACAACCCCACTCAGCCAATGGCCGTGACGATCTTCGACGCAGACATTGTGCTCTACACCCGAATTGCCCGCGCCGATGGCCTGACCCTCACCGACGAAGTCCTCGTCGACGGGCACGCGACCCTTGAGATGAAGTACCTGTAACAGCGTAACCCCCTGTCCCCCTGGACCCCCTGTATTCCTATCCATCCCTGGAGCTTCACCCGTCATGAAAAAGCTACTGCGTACCAGCGTTACCGGCGTACTGATCGGCTGCGCTTTCCCGGTGCTCGCCGCCTCCACCGTTGACCTGACCGTCAAGGGCCTGATTGTGCCCTCGGCGTGCATGCCGAGCCTGTCGGCCGAGACCATCGACGTCGGCCGAGTCTCGGTCAAGGACCTTAACCTGGACACCCGGACCCAACTCACCCCGGTCACCCTGCAGATGGGCATCGACTGCGAAGCCTCGACCCTGTTTGCCCTGACGGCCACCGACAACCGCACCGACTCGGCAAACAGCATCATCGAATATGGCATCGGTAAGACCAGTGCCGGTCAGCGTATTGGCGGCTACGTCATGTTCCTCGACCAGGGCGTCGCCGATAGCAACTCCGTCAGGCTTATCCAGTCGGCGGACAACGGCGCCACCTGGAACTCTTATGGGGCAGACACGGGATGGCAGACCAATCGATGGATCTCGATCCAAGAGATCGGCGCACCGCGGGTGCCTGTGCCGGCCCAGAACACGCAGGTGGCGCTCTCGGTCAAGCCATTCATCCTGCCGGCCCAGGGTCTGACGATTACCGAAGACACGGTGATCGACGGTTCGGTCACGGTCGAAGTCCTCTACCTGTAACGCCACCGCCTTGCCCGATGCCCGTACCACCCGTTCAACACCAGGTAACTCAAGCCATGAACCTGCTTACTCGCTTGCCGGCCCTCACCCTTCTGTTGGCGGCAGCGCCCTTGGCCTTCGCGCTCTCGAGCGTGGAGTTGGACGTCAACGGGCGAATCACCCCCAGCGCGTGCAGCGTATCGCTGTCGGACAACGGCCTTGTCGACCACGACAAGATCCTGGCGACGACGTTGCATCCGAGTGAGTTCACCGTGCTGCCGAACCAGCAGATGGGCTTGAGCATCAGTTGCGAAGGCCTGGTGTTGTTCGCCCTGGTGGGCATCGACAACAAGCGCGAGTCATCGCTGGCGCCGGATTATTTTTATGGGCTGGGCATGAACCCCCATGCCCCCGACGAACGCCTCGGGTCGGTCAGCCTGTCGTTGCGCGGCCCGGTAGGCGATTCGCAGCCGATGCAAACCCTGACCTCATCCGACCAGGGGGCTAGCTGGAAGCCCGAACCTAACATGTACCCGCGTCTGTTGATGGGCTTTGCCCGGGCCGGCGATACGCTGCCCGCGCCGATCCGGCAATTGGTGGCGTCCCTGCGGGTCGACACCTCGATCAGCCCGGCCAACACCTTGACGCTCCACGAAGAGGTGCCCCTCGATGGCTCGATCACGCTGGACCTGCGTTACCTCTGACACCGTGCCGTCGGCGCCCCGGTCACCCACCGCGCGCATGTCGGCCCATTTGAAGCGCCCTGTATAGAAGAGCCCTGTTATGAACTCGTTTTTTTCCGTTTGGCGCTGGCTGCCGCGTCTCTGCTGCGTGGCACTGGCCGTACTCGGTGCAACCGTCGCGCGTGCCGACGGCATGGTCCCGGACACCTCGGTGGTGATCGTCAACGAGGCCGATGGCGAGGCCACGGTCTCGGTCACCAACACCGACACCAAAATGGCCTTGCTGCACGTCACCCTCGAAAACATCCCCGAGGACAGCGACACGCTGCTGTTCGTGACTCCACCCCTGACCCGCGTCGAGGCGTCCAAGAGCCAGTTGGTGCGCTTCATCCTGCAAACCCAGGCGCCGCTGCAAACCCAGCGCCTCAAACGGGTGATTTTCGAGGGCATGCCCGCCCAGCGCGACCCGGCCCAGCTCGGGCGCGCGCAAGTGGGCGTGACCGTGCGGCAGAACCTGCCGGTGATCATTCATCCCAAGGGGCTGGCGCCGAATCGCACGCCGTGGCTGGGCCTGCAATGGACCTTGAAAGCCGACCAGCTCAGCGTCCACAACCCGTCCCCGTATGTGGTGCGCCTGGCCCAGGAGCTGCAACTGCTGCCCGGCAATGCTTCGGCGATGCTGCCGCGCACCTATGTGCTGCCCGGTGAAACGCTGACCGTCACCGCCAGCGGCGCCGGCGCCGGCGCCGGCGCCACCAGCGTGCGCCTGCAACCGGCCACGGTGTATGGCTTTGCGGTCGCGCCCCACGACGCGCCCATAAGCCTGTGATGCAACGGCGCCCAGGGACACGACGGCGCCACTATCACGAAGTGGCCACCCACTGAAGGCCACCGGGAAGACCTGACGCGATAGGGAATCACGCCGGGTACTTCCATCATCCGAGTGCATTTGTGTGAACACAGTCATCCATTACCGTGACGGCAAAGCCGTGCCCGGCGTTTCACCGCGCCTGGCATTACTGGTGCTGACGCTCAGTCAGGGGTTGCTGACGAACCTGGCATGGGCAGAGCAGTCGTCGACAGGTTCGTTTGATCCACAGACCCTGCTCCAGCGCGGCATCGATCCCGAACTCGCCAGCCTGCTGATGCAGACCCCGCGTTTTACCCAGGGGCGCCATGCGCTCAACCTGACGGTCAACGGCCAGCGGCGCGGGCGCGTCGATGTCAGCGTGGATCAGCACGGCGCCACATGCTTCGACCCGCCGCTGCTGGACGCCGCGCAGTTGGTGACACCGTCTTCGGGCCCGGCAGAAGAAAGCAGTTGTTATGCCTTTCTCGAGCAATACCCACAGACCGTGGTCGAGCACGACCCAGCCAACCTGAGCCTGAACCTGGTGGTGCCCACCCAGGCGCTGCGCCCGCTCACCCAGGACATTTCCGGCTATCAGACCGGCGGTTTCGCGGCGCTGCTCAACTACGACGTGAGCGGCCTGTACAACCATTACCGCGATGATTCCAGCCGCTTTGGCTCGGCCAATACCGAGGTCGGCTTCAATGCCGGCGACTGGATCGTGCGCAGCCGCCAGGTACAGACCTGGCAGGACAGCCGCTCAAGCACCACCCATCTGGACGCCTACGCCCAGCGCACCTTCGCCAGCCACCAGGCGGTGTTGCAGGTCGGGCAGATCAACCTCTACAACCCGGTGCTCGCGGGTGCGCCAATCACCGGCGTGCAGGTGCTCACCGAACAGGCCCTGCAGGATCAGAACCAGGGCGCGACCATCAACGGCATCGCCAACGGCCCGGCGCAGGTGGAAGTGCGCCAGAACGGCGCGTTGATTCACTCCACAGTGGTGCCCGCCGGCCCGTTCAGCTTGAGCAATGTACCGCGCCTCAACGGGCGCTCCGACGTCGAAGTCACCGTCAAGGAAAGCACCGGCGAGGAACGGCGCTTTACCGTGCCCGCCGCCATGCTCGGCCTGGGGCTGCCCGCGCCCGGCTACTCGGTGGCGGCCGGGCGGGTGCGCAATATCGGCGACGGCCCGGGCGCCGAACCCTGGGTGCTGAGCGCCGGCTGGAGCGCCGCGCCGCATCCGCAGCTCAGCTTCGGCAGCGGGCTGTTGGCGGCCGCGGATTATCGCTCGGCGGGCCTGAGCCTGGGCCTGTTGCCGCTGCCGGACAGTCAGGTGCAAGTGGCCGTGGTCGCCTCCGAAGCCTCGCGGCGCACCCAGGAACGCGGGGTGCAGACCGACCTGTCGTGGTCGCACAAACTCAGTGAGCGCTGGGCCTTCACGGCAGCCAATTCCTGGCGCACCCAGGGCTACCGCGACCTCACCGAATCAACCTACATCGCCGACACCCGCGAGCAGCAACGCGCGCGTTACCGCGACCAGCAGAGCGCCACCAGCTCATGGTCGCACCCGTGGCTGGGCGCCTTCAGCGCGGGGGTTTCCCGTTCGTCCTCGTTCCAGGGCGACAGCAGCAGCCGCGCCCTCGCCTCCTGGGGTACGCAGGTCGCCGGTATGTCGATTTCCACCACCGCCGAATGGCACATGGGCGGGCGTCGTTACAACGACGACAGCCTGTACCTGACGGTCAGCCTGCCCCTCGGCGAAAGCCGTCGTGGCCGCGCCTGGGTGCGCAATTCCGGCGGCGAGCACCGCACCGGGATGGGGCTCAACGAGCAGATCAACGACCACTTGGCGTATCGCGTCGGCGTCGAACATGACACCCGCGACCGCGAAGTCGAATCGTCCCTGGGCGTGTCGGCCCTGCCGTTCTACAGCCAGTTGGACTTCAACTACACGCGCGCTGACGCCGAACGCTCCAGCTACCAGGGCGGCGCACGCGGCGGGATGGTGCTGCACGCCGACGGGTTGACGTTCTCGCCCTACCCGGTGCGCGACACCTTTGCCGTGCTGGCGGTGGGCGACATGCCCGGGATCAAGGTCAACACCCCCAGCGGCCCGGTGTGGACCGACTGGCAAGGCCAGGCCGTGGCGCCTCAGCTCAGCGCCTACGGGCGCAGCCCGCTGGAAGTCCACACCCGTTCGCTGCCGCGCAATGCCGACATCCACAACGGGCTTGCGGTGGTATCGGCAGGCCGCGGCGCGGTGGACCGCATCGAGTTCGGCGTGTCGCTCACCCGGCGTGCGCTGCTGACCCTGGACACCCCGATGCCACGCGGCTCGACCGTGACCACGGAGGACGGCGAGTTCATCACCCTGGTCCAGGAAGGCAACCAAGTGTTCTTGCCCGACGTGCTCGACACCCGCCCGCTATGGATCAAGGCCCCTGACCAGCCGCGCTGCCACTTGCGCTTTGAACTGCCGGCCAAGGCCGACCCCCACGTGTATTTCGAAACCGCACCGGCCCGCTGCCAGCGACCTTGAGGACCCCAATATGAAGCTTCAACACAGCCTGGCAGCCCTGCTGCTGTTCGCCGGCACGGCCCTGGCCGAGAACGACTGCCGCCTGGACCTGAGCGAATCGCGCCTGGATTTTGGCCTGATGAACCGCGCCGTCGCGTCAGCACCGGCAGCGGAACACCTGCTCGGCGAACGGCGCCTGTCCTTGACCTTGAACTGCCCGCAACCGGCTGACATGAGCCTGTTCTACCGCGCCCTGGCTGCCGGCACCGAGCGCTTGCGCTTGGGCGACGGCGGCAGTTACCGCGTGCAAGTGCATGACGCGGTGCTCGATGGCCACGCGGTGCAACTCGGCTTGCTCGCCGGCCCAGGCCAGGCGCCCGCGCAAATCGGCACGAGCCTGGCGTGGCGCGCCGACCACGGCATCGTCCCGCTGCACGACGGCCAGCCCGCCACCGGGCGCAGTTTTGCCGCGCAACTGCAGGTGAGTGCGTGGGCGCGGGACGAAGCGATCCGCGTGCGCGATGCCGAAACCTGGGAAGCCTCGGCGCAGGTGGACGCGCCCACCTCCGGGCGTTCACGGGAATTGCAGCTGCAAGCGCGCTTCGCACCGACGGCCTGCACGCCCACCCTGACCAACAACGGCACGGTGGACTTCGGCAAGTTGTCGGTCAGCGACTTGCACCGCGACAAAGACACCGCCCTGCCCGCCCGCGCGCTGAGCCTCACGGTCAGCTGTGACGGCCCGACTCCGTTTGCCCTGGTCATGCACGACAACCGCGCCGGCTCAGCCACCGGCGGCATCGATGAAACCGCCTACGGCCTGGGCCTGGATGCACGCGGGCAGAAAGTCGGCCGTTATTACCTGCTGGTCGACCCCGCCCGGGCCAGCGCCGACAACCTGTCCCAGCTGTATCGCACCGACTCGACCACGGGCAGCGCCGCCTGGAGCAGCGCCAGCGCCAGCGCGATCCCCTTGGGCGCGCGCAGCCTCCTCGGGTTTACCGCCACGGCCGGTAGCACCGAAGGCCCGAATGCCCTGCAAAACCTCAGCGCATTACTCAGCCTGAAAGCCTTCATCGCGCCGCTCGACAGCCTGGACCTGCGCAGCGAAGTGCGGCTCGACGGTTCGGCGACCCTGGAAATCACCTACTTCTAAGCCCCTCGGAGCCTCCCATGATTGCTCGCTACCTGATCCTCGTGCCCCTGTTGTTCAGCCAACCGGCGCAGGCCGCCGCCCCCGTCGACCTGAACGTCAACGGCCGGATCATCCCGGTGTCCTGCGCGCCAAGCCTGTCGGCCAACGGCGTGGTGGATTTCGGCAAGATCGCCCAGCAAGACCTCAACCTCACGACCGGCACGCGGCTGCCGGTCAAGTCCCTGAACCTGACGGTGATCTGCAACGGCCCGGTGCGTTATGCCTTGCGCATGCACGACAACCGCGACGGCTCGGCCCACGTCAACAGCGAGATTTATTACGGGTTGGGCCTGGACAACAGCGCGAACAAGATCGGCGTGTACTCGCTGACGTTCGATCCGCAGCAGACCGTGGTGGGTGGCGTGGCCGAGGTCCACGGCACCGAGTCCACCACCGGCGGCGTGGCCTGGCGCGCGGCCAACCGCAACCCGATCAATATCGGCGCCAAGAGCCTGCTGGGCTTCACCGACACCGCGGGCAGCACCGCCGGCCCCATGGCGATCCAGAACCTGACCAGCACGCTGAGCCTGGAGACGGTGATCAACGCCAAACAGAATCTGGACCTGAGTACCGACATCCTCATGGACGGTTCGGCGACGCTGGAGGTGGAGTACCTCTAGACTTTCTCGCTGCTGACCTCGACGTACCGCGCGCGCCCCGCACCGAGGCCGGCGACGATGGCGCCCAGGCCGATCACCGCGAAGACCCAGCCGGTGGCGGCCCAGCCGCCGGTCCAATCGTGAATCAGGCCCACCGCGAGCGGGCCCAGGGACGCCAGGGTGTAACCGAAGCCCTGGGCCATGCTCGACAGGTTGGCGGCCACGTGGGCATCCCGCGAGCGCAGCACGATCAAGGTCAGCGCCAGGCTGAACGTACCGCCCTGCCCCAGACCCAGCAGAATCGCCCAGCCCCACAGCCCGTCAAGGGGCGCATACAGGCAGCCCATCAGCCCGCCGAGGGTCAGCAGCATCACCACCACGATGGCCAGGCGCTGGTCCTTGCCGCGCGTGGCCAGCCAAGGCGCGGTGAGGGCGCTGAGCAGTTGCACGATGATCGAACCGGACAGCGCCAGCCCGGCATCGGTGGCGCTCAGGCCGCGGTCGATGAGGATCGACGGCACCCAGCCGAACACGATGTAGGCCAGGGACGATTGCAGGCCCATGTACAAGGTCACTTGCCAGGCCAGCGGATCGCGCAGCAAGCCCTTCACCCGGTAGGCGACGCGATGCGCGCCATGCTTCTGCCCGATTTGCGGCAACCAGCACAGCGCGGCCAGCAACGCCGGCACCATCCAGAAGCCCAACCCGATGCTCCAACGGTTGCCGAAGGAGTCGCTCAAGGGCACCGAGGCCCCCGCCGCCAACGCCGCGCCCAGGCACAGCGCCATGGTGTAGACCCCGGTCATCGCGCCAGCCTGCCTGGCGAAGTCGCGCTTGACGATACCGGGCAACAACACGCCGATGATGCCGATGCTGGCCCCGGCGATCAGGCTGCCAACAAACAACCCGACCTCACCGAACGCACTGCGCAGCAGAATACCGCCGGCCAGCGTCAACAAGATCCCCAGCACCACCCGCTCGGCGCCGAAGCGCCGAGCGAGGAGCGGCGCCAGCGGCGCGAACAGGCCCAGGCACAGCACCGGCAAGGTGGTCAGCAGACCGGCCCTGGCCGCCGACAAGCCCAGGCTGGCCGAGACCTCACTGAGCAGCGGCGACA
This sequence comes from Pseudomonas sp. Pse79, assembly GCF_024519615.1. Taxonomy (NCBI): domain Bacteria; kingdom Pseudomonadati; phylum Pseudomonadota; class Gammaproteobacteria; order Pseudomonadales; family Pseudomonadaceae; genus Pseudomonas; species Pseudomonas sp. Pse79. The sequence continues at coordinate 43,893 of NZ_JALJRR010000019.1, read as the reverse complement.
GGCTCGACAGCGCCGGGCGCAGGTTCAGCGCCACCAGCACCAGGCCCAGCAGCAACAGCCATGGCCGGCTCGTCGGCGGGGGGCTGTGCTGGACTGCATCGTCGTCGGCCTCGGCGTCGATCAGCAATTCTTCCAACTCAGGCATGCGTGGGGCGTCAGGGTTCATTGATCAACTGCCGGCAAAGGGATTTGGCGCGCTCCGGGTCTTGCTGCGCTACGGCATCAAGCAGGGCGGTGTGCAGGTCGAACACCGCCTGGCGACGCGGCGAGATGTTCAGGGTCTGGCGCAGTTGCGCGCCGATGATGCTGGAAAAGTACCGGTACAACTCGCTCAACGCCGGGTTGTGCGCCGCGTCCACCAGCCGTTGGTGGAATACCAGATCGGCGCTGATGTAGGCCTCCAACTCACCGTGATACAGCGCGGCGCTGGCATCAAGCGCCTCGCGCAACCGGTGCAGGTCTTGCTCGGTGCGACGCAGGACGGCCAGACCGATGGCCTCCACTTCCAGGATCTGCCGCGTCTCCTGCGCCTGTTCCAGGCTGCAATGGGATAACGCGCGCATGGCGCCCAGCGGGTCCGTCATCGAACGCAGGTAACTGCCGTCGCCCTGGCGGACCTCGATCAATCCAGAGAATGCCAGCACCCGCATGGCCTCGCGCACGGTATTGCGGCTGATGCCCAGTTCCGCCGCCAGCTCAGGCTCGGTGGGCAGGCGCTCGCCGATGGCCCACGTGCCTTGGGTGATGCGCTGGCGCAGCTGCTCGAGGGCTTGGTCGACCAGGGAGCGTTTGATCAGCGGGGAGATGTCTGTCATGAGGTTTGCGCTTTCGTCCAATCATAGGATGAATTTACCTACAGCCTATTCGGACTTGCCTACAAAGGCAACGCACTAGGGTTTTCAGGCAGGGAAACGGAGCAGTATTTTCGATTGTTAAAATTACCCTTAAAGGGTAATTTCAGCCTTAGGTGTCTTATGGAAAAGTACACACCTCATTACGATTTGGCGGTGATAAAGGCGGATGTCATCAGGTTGGGTAGCAGAGCATTCACCGCAAGCGCGCGGGAGGCGGCTCGACAACTTGAGTTGAACATCGGCCAGATGCGACTCGCGGTCTGCGCCCTTGAGAATCGAATGTTGTGCAAGTCAATGACGACCTATTCAGACCACCGTGTGTGGCAGGACGTCTATCTGATCAAGATTTACGCTACGGAGATTTACATCAAAGTGACTTACCGCCCAGGTGGTGGTCCTCCCGTAATCTCCTTCAAGGAGAAAACCTTATGAAAACCCAACAATGCGTGAGCTGCGGAACCCATGACGCAATGCAGCATTTCGAAGGTCGCAACTTCACGATCAACACACGCGGCATGATCCGGGATATCCCTGATATTGCAGGCTGGGAATGCCAGGCCTGTCACGAGGTCGAGTTCGATTCGGACACCGATAGCGCAGAGCGTTATTCCGATGCCAGCGATAAGTTGTTAATGGATGCCAGGACAATCATCGCCGCCGAAATGAAACGAATTCGCCGCAAATTGCATCTGACGCAGAAAGACGCGGTGAGGCTATTGACCGGCCGCGGCCATAACGCATTTTCCCGCTACGAAAGGGCTGAGATCTTTCCGCCCGCGCCACTGCTCACATTGATGCGTCTACTGGATAAACATCCGCATCTATTGGCCGAAATAGAGGCACTCAATGCCGGCGAAGACCTGAATCATCTGCTGATCGCAAAAGATGCGCAGCTTGCAACTCAAGCGTCCGCGTAAAAACAGCAGGCAAAAATAAACCCGGCCTGGTGCCGGGTTTATCGCTTCAAGCATCAACCATCGATCAATGCAGAATCTGGCTCAAGAACAACTTGGTCCGGTCATTCTGCGGGTTGTCGAAGAAGTCATTCGGCGCCGCCTGTTCCACGATCTCGCCCTTGTCCATGAAGATCACGCGGTTGGCCACGGTACGGGCGAAGCCCATTTCGTGGGTCACGCACAACATGGTCATGCCGTCTTCGGCCAGGCCGATCATGGTGTCGAGCACTTCCTTGACCATTTCCGGGTCGAGGGCCGAGGTCGGTTCGTCGAACAGCATGATTTTCGGTTTCATGCACAGCGCCCGGGCAATCGCCACGCGCTGTTGCTGGCCGCCGGAGAGTTGCCCCGGAAACTTGTGGGCCTGCTCCGGGATACGCACGCGCTCCAGGTAGTGCATGGCGATTTCTTCGGCCTTGCGCTTGGGCATCTTGCGCACCCACATCGGTGCCAGCGTGCAGTTCTGCAGGATGGTCAGGTGCGGGAACAGGTTGAAGTGCTGGAACACCATGCCGACTTCGCGGCGGATCGCTTCGATCTGCTTGAGGTCGTTGGTCAGCTCCACGCCATCGACCACGATGCGGCCCTGCTGGTGTTCTTCCAGGCGGTTGAGGCAGCGGATGGTGGTGGACTTGCCCGAACCCGACGGGCCGCACAGCACGATACGCTCGCCCTGCTTGACGTTGAGGTTGATGTCTTTCAATACGTGGAACTGGCCGTACCACTTGTTCACGCCCTGCATCTGGATAATGCCTTCAGGGCTCACAGGCTGTTTGATCGCTTCGCTCATAACATCAACTCCTAACGCTTGTGGCCTGTGTCGAGCTTATGTTCCAAATGAATGGAATAGCGCGACATACCAAAACAGAAAATCCAGAACACCAGGGCGGCGAACACGTAGCCTTCAGTGGCCATGCCCAACCATTTCGGGTCGGCGGCGGCTTGCTTGACGCTGTTGAGCAGGTCGAACAAACCGATGATGATCACCAGGCTGGTGTCCTTGAACAGCGCGATAAACGTGTTGACGATGCCGGGGATCACCATCTTCAGGGCTTGCGGCAGAATCACCAGGCCCATGCTGCGCCAGTAACCCAGGCCCATCGCCGCGGCCGCTTCGTACTGACCTTTGGGAATCGCCTGCAAGCCACCGCGCACCACTTCCGCCACGTAGGCCGACTGGAACAGGATCACGCCGATCAACGCCCGCAGCAGCTTGTCGATGCCCATGCCTTCGGGCAGGAACAACGGCAGCATCACCGAGGACATGAACAGCACCGTGATCAACGGCACGCCGCGCCAGAATTCGATGAAGGTCACGCAGACCACACGAATCGCCGGCATGTTCGAACGCCGCCCCAGCGCCAGCACAATCCCCAGCGGCAAGGCACCGGCGATGCCGACGGTGGCGATGACCAGGGTCAGCATCAGGCCGCCCCATTGGCTGGTGGCCACGCTGGTCAGGCCGAAAATGCCGCCGCGCAACAGGAAGAAGGCAATGATCGGGTACAACACCAGAAAGCCCAGGCCGTAGATCGCCTTGCGTGGAAAACGCGAGATGAACAACGGCGCCACGCCCACGATGGCCAACCACACGGTCAGGTCTACGCGCCAGCGCAGGTCGCCGGGGTAGTAGCCGTACATGAACTGCCCGAAGCGCTGTTGGATAAACACCCAGCAGGCGCCTTCTTTGGTGCAGTCGGCGCGAGTGGTGCCGACCCAGTTGGCGTCGAGGATGGCCCAGTGCAGGATCGGCGGCACGACCAGGTAGATCAGGTAAAACGCCAACAAGGTCAGCAGGGTGTTGAGCCAGCTGGAAAACAGGTTGGCGCGCATCCATGCCATCGGCCCGAAGACTTTGCTCGGCGGTGGCATATCAGGTTTGAACGTATGCGAACTCATGCTCGTTTCCTCACCGCTCGATCAGCGCAATGCGCTTGTTGTACCAGTTCATCAGCAGGGAAATGCTGATGCTGATCGCCAGGTACACGCTCATGGTGATGGCAATGACTTCGATGGCCTGGCCGGTCTGGTTGAGCACCGTGCCGGCAAACAGCGAAACCATTTCCGGGTAACCGATACCGGCGGCCAACGACGAGTTTTTCGCCAGGTTCAGGTATTGGCTGGTCAGCGGCGGAATGATCACCCGCAGGGCTTGCGGGATGATGACCTTGCGCAGCGTCGGCCCGGGGCGCAGGCCCAGGGAGCGTGCGGCTTCGGTCTGGCCGTGGCTGACGGACTTGATGCCCGAGCGCACGATCTCGGCGATAAACGCCGCGGTGTACACGGTCAGCGCCAGGGTCAGCGCCAACAGTTCAGGGATCAGCACCCAGCCGCCGACGAAGTTGAAGCCTTGCAGCTTGGGCATTTCCCAGTGCAACGGCGCGCCGAAGACCAAGGCGCACAATGCCGGGATCACGATGAACAGCGCCAGACCCGCCCAGAACTTGTGGAAGGGAACACCGGTCGCTTCAAAGCGCTTGTTGGCCCAGCGGGTCATCAGCACGACGGCCACGATGGCCACGACCACGCTGACCACGAACGGCCAGAACCCGTCGGCGGCCAGCGCGGCCGGCATGTTCAGGCCACGGCTGCTGACGAAGAACGTGTCGCCGAAGTTATGGCTGTTGCGCGGCCCCGGCATGGTCAGGAACACCGCGAAGTACCAGAACAGGATTTGCAGCAACGGCGGGATGTTGCGGAACACTTCCACGTACACCGTCGCCAGCTTGTTGATCATCCAGTTGGGCGACAAGCGGGCCACGCCGATGATGAACCCGAGCAGGGTCGCCAGGACCACGCCGATCACGGTCACCAGCAAGGTATTGAGCAGCCCGATCACAAACACCCGGGCATAGCTGTCCGATTCGGTGTAGTCGATCAGGTGCTGCGCGATGCCGAAGCCGGCACTGCGCTCAAGAAAGTCGAAGCCCGAGGTAATGCCCCGGTGTTGAAGGTTGGTCTGGGTATTGTTGAAGAGGTACCAGCCCAGCGAGACCACCGCCACAATCGTGATGATCTGGAAGAGCCACGCACGCACTTTGGGATCGCTGAAGCTGAGCTTCTGCTTTGGTGCGCCGATTTTATTTTGCATGAAGTGCCCCGGAAAGAATGGAACAGAACATCACCCGGCGGTTGGCCCACCGGGTGATAGAACCATCAGCGATCAGCGCACAGGGGGTGCGTATTGAATGCCGCCGTTGTTCCACAGCGCGTTCAGGCCACGGTCGATTTCCAGTGGCGTGCTCTTGCCGAGGTTTTTCTCGAACACTTCACCGTAGTTGCCGACCTGCTTGACGATCTGTACGACCCAGTCTTTCTTCACTTTCAGGTCTTTGCCGTATTCGCCGTCGGCACCGAGCAGACGCGCAACGTCCGGGTTCTTGGTGGACTTGGCTTCAGCTTCGACGTTTTTGGAAGTGATACCGGCTTCTTCCGCGTTGAGCATGGCGTAGCCAACCCAGCGCACGATGGCCAGCCACTCGTCGTCGCCATTACGCACGACCGGGCCCAGCGGTTCCTTGGAAATGGTTTCCGGCAGAACCACGTAGTCTTTCGGCGAGGCCAACTTGCTGCGCTGGGCGAACAGTTGGGACTTGTCGGAGGTCAGTACGTCGCAACGCCCGGACTCCAGCGACTTGGCGCTTTCGTCGGAGGTGTCGAAGGTGATCGGGGTGTATTTCAGACCGTTGCCACGGAAGTAGTCGGAAACGTTCAGCTCGGTGGTGGTACCGGCCTGGATGCAGATGGTTGCACCGTCCAGTTCCTTGGCACTTTTAACGCCCAGCTTGTTGTTTACCAGAAAGCCGATGCCGTCGTAGTAAGTGATGAAGCCGGGGAATTTCAGGCCCATGCCCGCATCGCGGGAGCTGGTCATGGTGGTGTTACGGGACAGAATGTCGACTTCGCCGGATTGAAGCGCGGTGAAACGCTCCTTGGCGTTCAACTGGCTGAATTTGACCTTGGTCGCGTCGCCAAACACAGCAGCGGCTACCGCGCGGCAGAAGTCAGCGTCGATCCCGAGGATCTTGCCGCTGGCATCCGGTACCGAGAAACCCGGCAAGCCGTCACTCACGCCACATTGCACAAAACCTTTCTTCTGCACGGCGTCCAGGGTGGCGCCGGCTTGGGCGAAACCACTGACACCCAATACAGCGGCCGCGGAAACGATGGCCAGGGTGGATTTCAATACCTTCATTCAAACCTCCAGTTGCTCTTGTTGTGTCGGAGCTAGAACCTCAGCGCACCCTTATGAGGCGATATCGACCCGTGTTGGCTTTTATTAGGGTCAAGCAGCATGAGGCAGTCGCAGTAATTCCAGTTGCTATCCCACAAACGGCAGTCACTGATAGTGTTACCGTCCCAGGAAAGATCTGACATCGACCTACACATAGCAAAGCGCGTACCAGAGTGGCTGCTGAGTCGATTCAGCCCAAGGTCAATGGCAAAAGATTCAACCTTGCGACATTCTCGTAACAGATCAAACTATTGCGCACCGTTCCGTCGCACCCAATCGGAGCGCACGCACATTAATGGAGCAGACATGAGCAACCCCTTGATTCTTCAGCCCACCAAGCCTGCAGACGCCTGCGTAATCTGGCTGCATGGCCTGGGTGCCGATCGCTACGACTTCCAGCCGGTGGCCCAAGCGCTGCAGGAAAACCTGCTGACCACCCGCTTCGTCCTGCCTCAAGCACCGACCCGCCCGGTGACCATCAACGGCGGCTATGAGATGCCCAGTTGGTACGACATCAGGGCGATGAGCCCGGCGCGGTCCATCAGCCTGGAAGAGCTGAAAGAGTCGGCCAAAATGGTCACGGATTTGATCAAGGAACAAAAAAGCAGCGGAATAGACGCCTCGCGGATTTTCCTGGCGGGTTTCTCCCAGGGTGGCGCCGTGGTGTACCACACCGCTTTCCATAAATGGCAAGGCGCCTTGGGTGGCGTAATTGCCCTCTCCACTTATGCGCCGACCTTCGACGACGAGCTGGAATTATCCGCCAGTCAGCAGCGCATTCCGGTCCTTTGCCTGCATGGCCAGTACGACGAGGTGGTGCAGAACGCAATGGGACGCAGCGCTTACGAGCACTTGAAGACCCGTGGTGTCACCGTGACATGGCAGGAATACCCAATGGGTCACGAAGTGTTACCTGAAGAGATCAGCGATATCGGTACGTGGTTGGCCGAACGACTGCGCTGAACACCGCCGTTTATTTAGCCACATGACAGACGCACTACGCCGCGCCCGATTCTTGCATTACACTGGCCGGCGTATATTCCTTAACCAATTAATGAGATCACCGTGCTCAAAGCACTCAAGAAGATGTTCGGCAAAAGCGAGGCTGAGCCGCTCGCGCCAGTTCCCAGTGCTCCCGTCCCGACACCCGGCAGCCGCCACGACGGTAAACAGCCTGGCCTGGCCGCGCCTGTGACCGCGCCGAAACCGCTCGAGGTGACGCCAACCGAACCGCCGAAACCGGCCGAAGCCGCTGCGGCAACCGCGCCTGCGCCTGCGCCAAAAGCCGCACGCCGTGAACGCGCGCCCAAGCCGCCCGTCACGCCGTGGAAACTCGAAGATTTCGTCGTCGAACCCCAGGAAGGCAAAACCCGCTTCCACGATTTCAAGCTCGCACCGGAACTGATGCACGCCATCCAGGACCTGGGCTTCCCGTACTGCACACCGATCCAGGCGCAGGTGCTGGGCTTCACCCTGGCCGGCAAAGACGCCATCGGCCGCGCCCAGACCGGCACCGGCAAGACCGCCGCGTTCCTGATCTCGATCATCACCCAACTGCTGCAAACGCCGCCGCCGAAAGAACGCTACATGGGTGAGCCGCGCGCGCTGATCATCGCCCCGACCCGCGAGCTGGTGGTGCAGATCGCCAAGGACGCCGCCGACCTGACCAAGTACACCGGCCTCAACGTCATGACGTTTGTCGGTGGCATGGACTTCGACAAGCAGCTCAAGCACCTCGAAGCGCGTCACTGCGACATCCTGGTCGCCACTCCGGGCCGCCTGCTCGACTTCAACCAACGCGGCGACGTACACCTGGACATGGTCGAAGTGATGGTGCTGGACGAAGCCGACCGCATGCTCGACATGGGTTTTATCCCGCAAGTACGCCAGATCATTCGCCAGACTCCGCCGAAAAACGAGCGTCAGACCCTGCTGTTCTCCGCGACCTTCACCGAAGACGTGATGAACCTCGCCAAGCAGTGGACCACCGAGCCGTCCATCGTCGAGATCGAGGCGCTGAACGTCGCCAGCGAAAACGTCGAGCAACACATCTACGCCGTGGCCGGTGCCGACAAGTACAAGCTGCTCTACAACCTGATCAACGACAACGGTTGGGAGCGCGTGATGGTGTTTGCCAACCGCAAGGACGAAGTGCGCCGTATCGAAGAGCGCCTGGTGCGCGATGGCGTCAACGCCGCGCAACTGTCGGGCGACGTGCCGCAGCACAAGCGCATCAAGACCCTGGAAGGCTTTCGCGAAGGCAAGATCCGCGTGCTGGTGGCCACCGACGTGGCCGGGCGCGGGATTCACATCGACGGCATCAGCCATGTGATCAACTTCACCCTGCCCGAAATGCCCGACGACTACGTACACCGTATTGGCCGCACCGGCCGTGCCGGGGCAGCGGGTGTGTCGATCAGCTTTGCCGGGGAGGATGACTCGTATCAGTTGCCGTCGATCGAGACGCTGCTGGGCCGCAAGATCAGCTGCGAGACACCGCCGACGCACTTGCTCCGGGCTGTAGAACGCAAACGCCCGTAAGCTCAAATGCGGTCAAACATGTGGGAGGGGGCTTGCCCCCGATAGCGGAGTGTCAGTCGCAGAATTTGCCAACTGACCCACTGCTATCGGGGGCAAGCCCCCTCCCACATTTGATTTCAGCTGATTTTGAGGGATGTGTTCGGCTGGCTACTTCCAGCGATCCGCTGCGGCGTGGTCGCTGTCGCGCCCGTCCACCCAACGCGCACCTTCGCTGGTGCTTTCTTTCTTCCAGAACGGCGCACGGGTCTTCAGGTAGTCCATCACAAACGCGCAGGCATCAAACGCAGCCTGACGATGCGCGCTAGCAGCGGCGACGAAGACGATGGGCTCACCCGGTTCCAGCGCGCCGATGCGGTGCAGCACTTCCAGCTTGAGCAGCGGCCAGCGTTGTTCGGCTTCCACGGCGATCTTGGCCAGGGCCTTTTCGGTCATGCCGGGGTAATGCTCCAGGAACATCCCCGCCACGTCGTGGCCGTCATTGAAGTCGCGGACATAGCCGACAAAACTCACCACCGCGCCAACGCCGACATTGGCGGCGTGCATCGCGTTGACTTCGGCGCCGGGGTCAAACGGCGCGGGCTGCACACGGATGGCCATGCTCAGCCTCCGGTCACGGGTGGGAAGAAGGCGACTTCATCACCGGCTTCGAGCGGCTCGTCGACGCTGCACATTTCCTGATTGCGCGCGCACATCAAGCTGGTCTCGTTGAGCACGTCAAAGCCCGGATCGCCGACCAATGCCTGGCGCACCGCGTCGACGGTGGCGAAGTCGCCTTCCATCTCCAGGGAATCCAGGCCGATCGTTTCGCCGTAGCGGGCAAAAAACAGTACGTTGATGCTCATGCCTGGTCCGCCTTGAAATGCCCGCTTTTACCGCCGAGCTTTTCCAGCAGGCGGATGTTTTCGATGGTCATGCCGCGGTCCACGGCCTTGCACATGTCGTAGATGGTCAACGCAGCGACACTGGCGGCCGTCAGCGCTTCCATCTCTACGCCGGTCTGGCCCGAGAGTTTGCAGCGCGCCACGATGTGCACGGAGTCTATGCCCTCGGCGCTCAGTTCGACCTTGACGCCGGTCAACATCAGCGGATGGCACAAGGGGATCAAATCACTGGTTTTTTTCGCCGCCTGGATCCCGGCGATACGGGCCACGGCAAACACATCGCCCTTGGGATGGGCACCATCGACAATCATTTTCAGTGTCTCGGGCAGCATACGCACCCGCGCTTCAGCCACCGCCTCTCGGAACGTCACGGACTTGTCGGTGACGTCGACCATATGGGCGCGACCTTGGGAATCGAGATGAGTCAGCACAGGGATACTCCTGATCAGGAGCGTCGATTGTAAACCCTGTAGGAGCGAGCTTGCTCGCGAAAAACCAAAGAACAACGCGGGGCTCCAGAGACCCCGCGTTATCGTAGACACTCTTCGCGAGCAAGCTCGCTCCTACATGGACCGCGTTTACAAGTGAGATTCGGCGTATTCGGCCAGGATCGAACGTGGAACTCCCTGCAGCGCGATATGCACGCCGTTCGGGAAGTCTTTGAAGCGTTCCGTCAGGTAAGTCAGCCCGGAGCTGGTCGCGGACAGGTAAGGGGTGTCGATCTGCGCCAGGTTGCCCAGGCACACCACTTTGGAACCGGCGCCGGCACGGGTGATGATGGTTTTCATCTGGTGCGGCGTGAGGTTCTGGCACTCATCGATCAAAATCAGGCTCTGCTGGAAGCTGCGACCTCGGATGTAATTGAGGGATTTGAACTGCAACGGCACTTTGCTGAGGATGTAGTCGACGCTGCCATGGGTGTTTTCGTCATCCATGTGCAAGGCTTCGAGGTTGTCGGTGATCGCCCCCAGCCACGGCTCCATTTTTTCCGCTTCGGTGCCGGGCAGGAAACCGATTTCCTGGTCCAGGCCCTGCACGCTGCGGGTGGCGATGATGCGGCGATAGCGTTTGGTCACCATGGTCTGTTCGATGGCGGCCGCCAGAGCCAGGATGGTTTTGCCCGAGCCGGCGGCACCGGTCAGGTTGACCAGATGGATGTCCGGGTCGAGCAGCGCATACAGCGCCAGGCTCTGGTAGATATCACGCGGTTTCAGGCCCCAGGCTTCCTGGTGCAACAGGGGTTCCTGATGCAGGTCGAGGATCAGCAGCCTGTCGACCTGGATCTCTTTGATCCAGCCCACGAAGCCCTGTTCGTCGATGATGAACTCGTTGACGTGTACCGCCGGCAGGTTGTCGATCAGTTGCACCTGGTGCCAGGTGCGACCGTGGTCCTGACGGGTTTCGACCTTGCTGACGCGGTCCCAGAACGAGCCGGTCATGGTGTGATAACCACGGGACAGCATCGACACGTCGTCGACCAGTTGGTCGGTACTGTAGTCCTCGGCAGCGATCCCACACGCTCGTGCCTTGAGGCGCATATTGATGTCTTTGGTCACCAGCACCACGCGCATGTCCTTGTCACGAGCGTGCAGGTCGATCAATTGGTTGATGATTTTGTTGTCGTTGAGGTTTTCCGGCAGCAGGCTGTTGGGCTCGCTGCGCTTGCTCATCAAAATCGACAACAAACCCTTGGGCCCGCTTTTGCCGCGCTGGATCGGCACGCCGACTTCGACGTCCTCGGGTGACGCTTCACCCAGGGTTTTGTCGATCAGGCGGATGGCCTGGCGACATTCGGCGGCCACGCTGTGATGCCCGCTTTTGAGTTTGTCGAGTTCCTCCAACACGATCATCGGGATGGCGACGTGGTGTTCTTCGAAGTTAAGCAGAGCGTTCGGATCGTGGATCAGTACGTTGGTATCAAGCACATAAAGGATTGGCTGGTCGGAAGAAGGGTTACGTCCATGATCATCCATACTCGGTCACCTTTGTGGGAGCCAGTCGACGCAATACCACAACAGTGCTGCGCCTCGATTCGACCACCGACTGCACCTTGCGTGACGTCAAGTGCAGTGCCCACATGAGGAGTCTTGGAAGACGCCACCTGTGTTGCAGGTTTCGGCGATCTGACTTCGTAATACCGCAAAACCCATGACAGGAAAAAGCACTTTGACGTTTTTTTGAAGTTTATTTTTCAGGATGACGAATAGCACTAGCCGAGTGCCAGCTACCCCGTTAAAGTCGGAAGTCGGCCCGCATCGAAATATCGTACAAAATCACCCCGAAAATGCCGCATCCCCAACGGGAGCGGGCACTTCAGCCTCTTCAGCGAAACGCCTCCCGGCAGTCCTGCCAACCCAGCCCGCTTTGCGCCGTTGCCTGCAATACCATCGGTAATGCGACCCGCGCCTTGTCCTGGGTGTCGTGAAACACAATCACCCCTTTGCGCCACAACAACATCAATGTCAGCACCCGCTGCGCCGACTCATCGGCCTTGAGCTTGCCTGGCTCGTCCTGGGAGTCGATATCCCACAACGCCACCTGCAAACCCTGGGACTGGAAGAAACCCTGGCTGTCCGCGCGGCGCTGGCCGTAGGGTGGACGGAACAGCGGCACGTAGTTTTCCGGCATCAGGTTCTGCGCCAGCGCGGCGCTGCGGATGATCGAACTTTGCCAGTCGACCCAATGGCTGTGGGAACGGTACTGCCAACCTTGAGTGCCTACGCACTGCCCCTGATACAGCGCCTGCACATCCGCGACGGAACTGCGCTCCACACGGTTTTGCAGGCTGCTGCCGAGGGCGAAGAACGTGGCGTTCATCTTCTGCTTGCGCAGGTAATCGGTGAGCCAGTCGGTATTGCCGCTGACCGGTGCAGGGCCGCCGTCGAAGGTCAGCAGGAACAGGCGGTCGTTGAATTCGTCGCCATTGCGCTCATGGTCACCGAAACGTGCGATTTCGCTGCTGATCTGCGGGAACAGCGCGGCTTTGCGCAGCAGCTCGTCCAGGTAACGCTCGTGGAAATTGTGGCTTGGGCCGACCCAGCCTATATAGAAGGAGTTGTCACTGACCTCGAACTTGCCGGCCTGCTCGCGCAGGTCGTCCATGTTTTCTACCAGGTAGCAGAACGACGCGTCCTCCTCGCAGCTTTCCTGGGCAGCGGTGTAATTCTCCAGAAGGCGCCGCCAGAGCTGGCGACGCAGATCGTCGATGGCCGCCAGGTTGATGATCTTCAGGCCCAGGCGCTGTTTGAGCGCCGCTTCATCCAGGGCTTCGCTGCCGATCAGGCTGCGGGCGAACATCAATATTTCAGCGCGCGAGGCCACGTCGAACAGCGCAGGGCTGCTGAGTTTTTCCGGCCAGACGCCGCGATCCAGGCTGGCCACGTCCACCGGCGCCGCGTGGGCGTTCAGGCAAAACAGGCACGCCGACAATAAAAGCGCTATTCGCACACAGGGTCTCCCTCTCCAGAATCACCGGCCATCATAACGGATCGCGCCTATCGCCATCATAGGTGGAGTCAAAGTGCCCAACCCCCTAGAATCCCGCCCACGTTACAAGCACGATTACAGGAGCCAACTTCATGCTGATGGTGATTTCCCCCGCCAAGACCCTAGACTTCGAGTCCAGGCCTGCGACCCAGCGCTTTACCCAGCCGCAGTACCTGGACCATTCCCAGGAGTTGATCGAGCAACTGCGCCACCTGAGCCCGGCGCAGATCAGCGAATTGATGCATGTGTCCGACAAGATCGGCGGCCTCAACGCCGCGCGCTTCGGCAGCTGGACCCCGGCGTTCACACCGGCCAACGCCAAGCAGGCGTTGCTGGCGTTCAAGGGCGACGTGTACACCGGTCTTAACGCCGACACCTTCAGCGACGCCGACTTCAGCTACGCCCAGGACCACCTGCGCATGCTCTCGGGCCTGTACGGCCTGCTGCGCCCCCTGGACCTGATGATGCCGTACCGCCTGGAGATGGGTACCAAGCTGGCCAACGCCCGCGGCAAGGACCTGTACGCCTTCTGGGGCACCCGGATCAGCGAGTGGCTCAACCAAGCCCTGGCCGAACAAGGCGATGACGTGCTGCTCAACCTCGCATCCAACGAGTACTTCTCGGCGGTCAAGCGCACGGCGCTGAATGCGCGGATCGTCAATACCGAGTTCAAGGACCTGAAGAACGGCCAGTACAAGATCATCAGCTTCTACGCGAAAAAGGCCCGGGGCATGATGAGCCGCTTCGTGATCGAAGAGCGTATTAACGACCCGGCCCAGCTCAAGCAGTTCGATGTGCAGGGTTATCGCTTCAATGCCGAGCAGTCCAAGCCGGACAACCTGGTGTTCCTGCGCGATCACGCACCGGAATAAGGCCCTGCTCCGCCCTCATAGACGCTAAAGATCAAATGTGGCAGGGGGCTTGCCCCCGATGGGGGGGGATCAGTCATACATGGATAGACTGACACACCGCCATCGGGGGCAAGCCCCCTCCCACATTTTTGTCTGCATTTCACAGCGGGAATCGTCAATTGTTTGGCGTCAAAAAATATCCTGACGCATCTCTAACAAATATTTCACTCGACATTCGTCATTTTTTTTCGTAGTGGCACCACTTTTTTAAATGACTAGTGGCACAAAACTATTCCCGCGCGCCAACTCCCCGTAACTACTGGCCCAAATAGCAAGTGCTATCAATATAGTACCAGTGCCATCTTTGCTGATATTTCAAGAAATTTCCGGAAACAGGATGAGCGGCCAGGAACTTAGCCCTAAAGCACCGCTCATACCACCGGTAACGGAATTCTCTGCTTCTGTAAGAGATGACTTACATGGCGACCAACGGAAGTAGCAAAGTTGTCACATTAAACTTTGACTCTGGGCTCATATTACCAACCGATTAGTTAAGAGCGGCGATAAGGATCGATTGCCACACACTATAAGGCCAAGGCCGTGCTTACCCCAATGGGTCAGTGCTACAACCCAAGGCATTGATAATTATAGGCTTACAGCCTTTTATCAAGGCCCTGTTGCACTGGCGCCAGGCCCTTCTCCCAGGAAGGCCGGCTGCATTTCAGGGCAAGCACCAATAACAAGGCCACGTTGCGCACAACTTGAGTGCAATCATTAGTCACTCGTTATTCAACATGCCTGCACGCGGCAAGTCGGCGTCTATTCGCCTAACTTTCGCGGCATCAGTGACGCTTGCAAACATGAACTCCGGCCATTTAATGGCATGATTTAATACAGAGGTAAATGCGATGCGTATCAGCATATTTGGTTTGGGTTACGTTGGCGCAGTCTGTGCCGGTTGCCTGTCTGCCCGCGGCCATGAAGTGGTCGGCGTAGACATCTCCAAGGAAAAGATCGACCTGATCAACGCAGGCAAATCGCCGATCGTTGAACCGGGCCTGGGCGAGCTGCTGAGCCAGGGTATCGAGACCGGACGACTGCGCGGTACGACCGACTTCGCCGAAGCCATCCGCGCTACCGACCTGTCGATGATTTGCGTCGGTACGCCGAGCAAGAAAAACGGCGACCTGGAACTCAACTACATCGAATCGGTATGCCGCGAGATCGGCTTTGTCCTGCGTGACAAGACCACCCGCCACACCATCGTCGTGCGCAGCACCGTATTGCCGGGTACCGTGGCCAATGTGGTGATCCCGATCCTCGAAGACTGCTCCGGCAAGAAAGCCGGCGTCGACTTCGGCGTTGCGGTCAACCCGGAGTTCCTGCGTGAATCCACCGCCATCGCCGACTACGACCTGCCACCGATGACCGTCATCGGCGAATTCGACAAAGCCTCCGGTGATGTCCTGCAATCGCTGTACGAAGAACTCGACGCGCCGATCATCCGCAAGGACATCGCCGTTGCCGAAATGATCAAGTACACCTGCAACGTGTGGCACGCCACCAAGGTGACCTTCGCCAACGAGATCGGCAACATCGCCAAGGCCGTCGGCGTCGACGGGCGCGAAGTGATGGAAGTGGTCTGCCAGGACAAGACCCTCAACCTGTCCCAGTACTACATGCGCCCGGGCTTCGCGTTCGGCGGCTCGTGCCTGCCCAAAGACGTGCGCGCCCTGACCTACCGCGCCGGCTCGCTGGACGTGGAAGCGCCGCTGCTCAACTCGCTGATGCGCAGCAACGAATCCCAGGTGCAGAACGCCTTCGACATCGTCGCCGGCCACGACAAACGCAAAGTCGCCCTGCTGGGCCTGAGCTTCAAGGCCGGCACCGATGACCTGCGCGAAAGCCCCCTGGTGGAGCTGGCGGAAATGCTGATCGGCAAGGGTTACGACCTGAGCATCTACGACAGCAACGTCGAGTACGCCCGTGTCCACGGCGCGAACAAGGACTACATCGAAGGCAAGATCCCGCACGTGTCGTCCCTGCTCAACTCGGACTTCGACGATGTGATCAACAACTGCGACGTGATCATCCTCGGCAACCGTGACGAGAAGTTCCGGGCCTTGGCCCATAACGCACCGCACGGCAAGCAAGTGGTCGACCTGGTGGGCTTCATGTCCAAGGCCACCAGTGTGAGCGGCCGTACCGAAGGTATTTGCTGGTAACAGCAACCGCAAGTTTCGGGCTGCCGGCGTCCTGATCCCCAGCGCTTGCAGCTCGAAACCTCCTTCACCTGCGGATGACGCCTATGTCCAAGTTAAAACACGTACTGCTCCAATCCGCCGGCTGGCTGTTCTTCTTGAGCCTGCTGATGGGACTCGCCCTGCTGTTGCCGGCGAGTACGTTCGACTCCGAGTCGAAGAATTTTATTTTCCTGATTGGCGCCGTCGGTATCTGGCGCTACTCGATGGGTGCGACGCATTTCTTTCGCGGCATGCTGTTCCTGTACGTGGTCTACCCCCACCTGCGGCGCAAAGTGCGCAAGTTGGGCAAGGCCGCGGACCCGTCCCATGTGTTCCTGATGGTCACCAGTTTCCGGATCGATGCGCTGACCACCGCGCAGGTCTATAGCTCGGTGATCCGCGAAGCGATCGAATGCGGCTTCCCCACCACCGTGGTCTGCTCGCTGGTGGAAATGTCCGATGAACTGCTGGTGAAAAGCCTGTGGGAACGCATGAACCCGCCGGGCCATGTGAAGCTCGACTTCGTGCGTATCGCCGGCACCGGCAAGCGCGACGGCCTGGCCTTCGGTTTCCGCGCCATCTCCCGCCACTTGCCGGATGACCGCGCCGTGGTTGCAGTGATCGATGGCGACACCGTGCTCGCCGAAGGCGTCGTGCGCAAAACCGTGCCGTGGTTCCAGCTGTTCGGCAATGTCGGCGGCCTGACCACCAACGAGTTCTGCGAAGTGCGCGGCGGCTACATCATGAGCGAATGGCACAAACTGCGCTTCGCCCAGCGCCACATCAACATGTGCTCGATGGCCCTGTCCAAGCGCGTGTTGACCATGACCGGGCGCATGTCGGTGTTCCGCGCCAGCGTGGTCACCGACCCGGGCTTTATCGCCGATGTGGAAAGCGACTCGCTGCAACACTGGCGCCTGGGCCGCTTCAAGTTTTTGACCGGCGACGACAAGTCCAGCTGGTTCAGCCTGATGCGCCTGGGCTACGACACCTTCTACGTACCGGATGCCGCAATCAACACCGTGGAGCACCCGCCGGAAAAGAGCTTTATCAAAGCCAGCCGCAAGCTGATGTTCCGCTGGTACGGCAACAACCTGCGCCAGAACTCCCGCGCCCTGGGCCTGGGTGTACGTCGCCTCGGCCTGTTCACCAGCGTGGTGTTGTTCGACCAGCGCGTGTCGATGTGGACCTCGCTGCTCGGCCTGACCGTGGCGATCATCGCCACCTTCAAGTACGGCGGCGCGTTCATCCTCGCGTACCTGCTGTGGATCGGCATCACCCGCCTGATCCTGACCGTGCTGCTGTCGTGCTCCGGGCACAGGATCGGCCCGGCGTACCCGGTGATTCTCTATTACAACCAGATCATGGGCGCGCTGGTGAAGATCTACGTGTTCTTCCGCCTCGATCAACAGTCCTGGACCCGCCAGGACACCAAACTGACCCGCGATTTGGCCAGCTTTCAACGTTGGTTCAACACCTGGTCGTCTCGGACCATGACCTTCTCCGCCGGCAGCATTTTCGTCGCCGTGTTGCTGATGATGGTCTGACCCTGCCAAGCCTGAATTAACTCTAGGAAATTGTCCTGATGAACAGCCAAGTAAACGCCAACGTTGTCCACGAATCCGAAGCCCAACGCCAGCACGCCCGGGTCAAAATCCCGGCCAAGTTGCGCTTTTTCAACACTGACCGCACGCCGACCGAAGCGCGGGTCATCGACCTGTCCGCCGGCGGCCTGGCGTTCACCGCCACCCAGCCGCTGATCGTTGGCGAAGTGCACAAGGGGCGCCTGCAATTTGTCATCGACAACCTCGGCCTGGCGATGGATGTGGAGCTGCAGATTCGCTCCTACGACCGCCAGAGCGGGCGCACCGGTTGCCAGTTCCAGAACCTCGACGCGCAGGATATTTCCACGCTGCGTCACCTGATCACGTCGCACCTGTCGGGCGATATCGTGACCATGGGCGACGTACTCGCCACCCTGCAACGCGACAACTTCACCAAGGCGCGCAAGGTCAAGGACGGCGGCAGCAACATGAGCGTCTTCGGCCGCCTGCGCGCCGTGACGTTCAGCCTGGCGATCTTCCTGGTGGGCCTGGCGGCATTCGGTTTCGTCTTCAAATCGCTGTACGGCATGTACTTCGTCAGCCACGCCCAGGCCGGCCTGGTCAGCGTGCCCGGCATGAACGTGACCATGCCCCGCGACGGCACCGTGCAAAGCCTGCTCAAAGGCGACGCGGTGGCGGCCAAAGGCGCGCCGCTCGCGACCTTCAGCACCAGCATGCTCGACGTGCTCAAGGGCCACCTGGACGAAGACCAACTGCAACCGGCCAAGGTCGAAGAACTGTTCGGCAAGCAAATGACCGGCACCCTGACCTCGCCTTGCGACTGCATCGTGGCCCAGCAAATGGTGGCCGACGGTCAATACGCAAGCAAAGGCGACGTGATCTTCCAACTGGTGCCACGCGGCAGCCTGGCCAACGTGGAAGCACGCTTCTCCTACCGCCAGTTCGCTGACGTTCGCCCAGGTACCCCGGTGAACTTCCAGGTCGCCGACGAAGAACAGACCCGCACCGGCACCATCGTCAGCAGCACCAGCCTGAACAGCGCCGACCTGTCCTCCGACATCCGCGTGCAGATCAAGCCGGACGCACCGCTGGACAGCGCCTACGCCGGCCGCCCGGTGGAAGTCACCAGCGACCGTGGTCCATCGCTGAACTGGCTGATCGATAAAGCCATGGCTGCCGGACTGTAAGCGAGGACATGCCTGTGACGACTCTCCTGAAAACACCGCAATCCCTGTGGGAGCGGGCTTGCTCGCGATGGGATCAGTGCGGTTTGCCTGACGGACCGCACGGCCTGCATCGCGAGCAAGCCCGCTCCCACAAGGGTCCTGTCGCGTTGCTGGCCCTTGCGGTCAGCCTCGCCGGTTGCGCCGGTCTGCCCGACCAGCGCCTGGCCAACGAAGCCCTCAAGCGGGGCGACACGCTCACCGCGCAGCAGAATTACCAGCAACTGGCGACCCTGGGTTACAGCGAGGCCCAGGTGGGCCTGGCCGATATCCAGGTCGGCACACGCGACCCGGCGCAGATCAAGCAGGCCGAGGCCACTTACCGCGCCGCTGCGGATATTTCGCCGCGCGCCCAGGCCCGCCTGGGGCGCCTGCTGGTGGCCAAGCCCGGCGCCACCGAAGCCGAACACCATGAAGCCGAAGGCCTGCTGAAAAAAGCCTTTGCCAATGGCGAAGGCAACACCCTGATCCCGCTGGCGATGCTGTACCTGCAATACCCGCACAGCTTCCCCAACGTGAACGCCCAGCAGCAGATCAACAAATGGCAGGCCGCCGGTTACCCGGAAGCCGGTCTGGCCCAGGTGCTGCTGTATCGCACCCAGGACACCTACGACCAGCATCTGGATGATGTCGAGCGCATCTGCAAGGCCGCGCTGAACACCACCGACATCTGCTACGTCGAGCTGGCCACGGTCTACCAGAAAAAAGCCGAGCCAGAAAAACAGGCCGAACTGCTCAAGCAAATGGAAGCCGGCTACAGCAGCGGCACCGTCACCGCACAGCGCATCGACAGCGTGGCCCGCGTATTGGGCGACGCAACGCTGGGCAAGACCGACGAGAAAACCGCCCAGGCGCTGCTGGAAAAAATCGCCCCCGGCTACCCCGCATCCTGGGTCAGCCTGGCGCAATTGCTCTACGACTTCCCGGAACTGGGCGACGTCGACCAGATGATGAAGTACCTGGACAACGGCCGCGCCGCCGACCAGCCGCGCGCCGAGCTGTTGCTGGGCAAGCTCTACTACGATGGCAAGTGGGTGCCGGCGGACGCCAAGGCCGCCGAAGCGCATTTCGAGAAAGCCCTGGGCCGCGAAGTGGCCGCCGACTACTACCTCGGCCAGATCTACCGCCGTGGCTACCTGGGCAAGGTCTACTCGCAAAAAGCCCTGGACCACCTGCTGACTGCTGCGCGCAACGGCCAGAACAGCGCCGACTTCGCCATCGCGCAATTGTTTTCCCAAGGCAAGGGCACCAAGCCCGACCCATTGAACGCCTATGTCTTCAGCCAATTGGCTAAAGCCCAGGACACGCCAGAGGCCAATGACCTGGCCACGCAGCTCGAAGCCCCGCTGACGCCGGAACAACGCGCCGAAGGCCAACGCCTGGTGCAACAGGAACTGGCCGCGCGCGGCACCCTGGCCCAGAGCACGCTGCAACTGCACGCCCTGCAAGAAGAAGACGGCGAGGAATCCCTATGAAGCTCAATCCATTCGTGCAGGCCGGTATCGGCCTGACCTTCGCCCTGCTGTGGTCGTGCCCGACCCTGGCCGCGCTGACCGAAGCCAATAACTTCGGCCTGGAAGTCAAAGTCACCGGCCAGTCCGAAGACGACCGTGACCTCGGCACCCAAAAGGGTGGCGACGTCAACGGCATCGGCCTCGACCTGCGCCCGTGGATCTACGGCGAAAGCGGCAACTGGAGCGCCTACGCCATGGGCCAGGCCGTTGCCTCGAGCGACATCATCGAGACCGACACCCTGCAACAGTCGTCGAGTGACACCACCGAGCAGTCGAGCAACAGCGACCGCACAGCGAAGAAAAACTACCTGGCGCTGCGCGAGTTCTGGGTCGGCTACAGCGGCTTCACGCCCTACCCCGGCGAGCTCCTCAAGTTCGGCCGCCAGCGTCTGCGCAATGACGACGGCCAATGGCGCGACACCAACATCGAAGCGCTGAACTGGGCCTTCGACACCACCCTGCTCAAGGCCAACGTCGGCGCCGCCGAACGCTTCAGCGAATACCGCACCGACCTCAAGGAGCTGTCGCCCGACGAAAAAGACCGCCAGCACTTCTACGCCGACGCCGCCTACCAGTGGACGCCAGGCCAGTGGATCGGCCTGCGCGGGCACCACACCCATGACGCCGGCAAGCTCGATTATTCCGAACCGGGCATGCCCATCGACCCCTCGGACAAGCGCGAGAACGGCGACCTGACCTGGCTCGGCATCGAGGCCAACAGCGACGCCTACAACTGGCGCAACACCAACACCGTCAACTACTGGGCCAGCGTCACCGGCATGCAGGGCGACCGCGACACCGTCAACGCGTTGAACGCCGACGGCACCCGCCCGAGCAACGCCAAGCGCAGCGAAGACGTGAGCGGCTGGGCCACCGACCTGGGTATCCGCCTGCGCCTCGACCCGCAGTGGCAAGTGGGTGCGGCCTATGCCCGCGCCAGCGCCGAGTACGAACAGAACGGCCTGCAAAGCAACCGTTCGAACTTCACCGGCACCCAGTCCCGCCTGCATCGCTTCGGCGAAGCGTTCCGCGGCGAGATGAACAACATGCAGTCCATGAGCCTGTTCGGCTCCTGGCAGTTACGCGAGGACTACGACGCCAGCCTGGTGTACCACAAGTTCTGGCGCGTCGACGGCAACAAGCCGGTGGGCAGCAACGGCATCGACGCCGTGCAGAACAACACCGACGACGTGACCGGCGCGATCCTGTCCAGCACTTCCCTGCCCCTTGAAGACGGCAAGAAAGACCTGGGCCAGGAGATGGACCTGGTCGTCACCAAGTACTTCAAGAAAGGCCTGCTGCCGGCCGCGCTCAGCCAGTCGATCGACGAACCGTCGGCCCTGGTGCGCTTTCGTGCCGGCGTGTTCAAACCGGGCGACGCTTATGGCAGCCAGGTCGACTCGTACATGCATCGCGCCTTTGTCGACGTGATCTGGAAGTTCTGATGGGAGCCCGCGCAATGATTGCTCACCCCTTCACAGGCAGATGCTTGCTGGTGACCGCGATGCTGATGGCCAATGCCACAGCCTTCGCCGATACCGCGCAGCCGGTCAAGGCGCCGACCATCGCCAAAGAACTGCAACAGGCCAAGACCTACACCATTTCCAGCCCGCCGACCGCGCCGCTGGAAATGCCCAAGCCGGCCCTGCCGGACCTGTCGGGCTACACCGCCGCGGCGATGGAAAAGAAAATCGTCAGAACCAAGCCGGGCAAAATCAGCATCCGCCGCATGATGCAGGAAGACGCGCTGAAGGACTTCATCGGCGGCGACAACAAGATGGCCGAGTGGGTGGTGCGCCAGCACGGCATTCCCCAGGCGATCTTTATCGACGACGGCTACATGAACCTCAAGGACCTGCTGGGCAAAGTGCCCAAGCAGTACCTCAGCGAAACCTCGCCGGGCGTGTTCCTCGCCAAGTTGCCGATCGTGGTCGGGCGCAAGGGCATCCTCGACATCGACAAGCACACCAAAGAACTGCGCCTGTCCCAGGAGGCCGGTGCGTTCCTGATCAACGACGGCCAGCTGTTCGTGCGCGATACCAAGATCACCGGCTGGAAAGAAAAGGCCAACGGCCCGGCGACCTTCCAGTCGCCCCAGGAATTCCGCCCGTTCCTGCTGGCCTGGGGCGGCACCGAGACCTACATCGCCAACACCAAAATGGCCAGTTTCGGTTACGCCAACAGTAAGTCGTATGGGGTGAGTATTTCCCAGTACACGCCGAACATGGCCAAGGTGCTCAAGCGCCCTGAGCCGACCGGCTGGATCATCGATTCCGAGTTCTCGGACATGTGGTACGGCTTCTACTGCTACGAGACCGAAGGCTTCGTGATCAAGGGCAACACCTACAAAGACAACATTGTCTACGGCATTGACCCCCACGACCGTTCCCACGGCCTGATCATCGCGGACAACACCGTCTACGGCACCAAGAAGAAGCACGGCATCATCATTTCCCGGGAAGTGAACAACAGCTTCATCTTCAACAACCGCAGCTACGACAACAAGCTCTCGGGCCTGGTGATCGACCGTAACAGCGTGAACAACCTGATCGCCGACAACGAGATCTACCGCAACCACACCGACGGCATCACGCTCTATGAGAGCGGCGACAACCTGTTGTGGGGCAACAAGGTGATCGCCAACCGTCGCCACGGCATCCGCATACGCAACAGCGTCAACATCAAGCTGTACGAAAACACCTCGATGGCCAACGGGCTGACCGGCGTCTATGGCCACATCAAGGACCTGACCGACACCGACCGCGACATCGCCCTCGACCCGTTCGACACCAAGGTCTCGCTGATCGTGGTCGGCGGCGAACTGGCCGGTAACGGCAGCGGGCCGCTGTCGATCGACTCGCCGTTGAGTATCGAGCTGTACCGCGTGTCGATGCTGGCGCCGACCAAATCCAGCGGCATCAGCTTCTCCGGCGTGCTGGGCGATCGTCAGGAAGAAATTCTCGACCTGCTGGTACGCCAGCAGAAAGCCGTGCTGATCGACCCTGTCGAACGCCAGACCGAAATGCAGGACTGAGGATGACCCTTATGCACCCACACATGATCAAACTGTTGAGCCTCTCGGGTCTGACCCTCGGCCTGCTCGCGGCCAGCCAGGGCGTACGCGCCGACGAGATCAAGGCGCCGACCTTCAGCGCCGAACCGTGCTGCAGCCTGTGCCCGGCGGCCCACGACGCGAAGAACTACACCACGCGCTACCAGCAGAACTTCACCACCCTGGTGCAAGCCCAGGGCGACTGGCTGTTCCGTACCCAGGAAGACCTGCGCACCGAATTCGACACCAGCCCCGCCGGCTACAAACGCATGCAACAGCTGCACGATGCGTTCAAGGCCAAGGGCGTGGAACTGGTGGTGGTCTACCAGCCGACCCGTGGCCTGGTGAACCGCAACAAGCTCAACCCCGAAGAGAAAGCCGCGTTCGATTTCGACAAGGCCCTGGGCAACTACAAGAGCATGCTCGGCCGTTTCGCCAAGATGGGCTACGTGGTGCCGGACCTGTCGCCGTTGACCAACGAGCAGTTGCCCGATGAATTGCCGGCCCACGATTTCTACTTCCGCGGCGACCAACACTGGACCCCTTACGGCGCCCAGCGCACTGCGAAAATCGTCGGTGCCAAAGTGCGCGCGATGCCCGAGTTCGCCGAGATTCCCAAGCGCGAATTCGAAACCAAGCGCTCCGGGCGCATGGGCAAGACCGGCACCCTGCACAACATGGCCGGGCAACTGTGCGGCACCAGCTACGCGATCCAGTACATGGACCAGTTCACCACCGAACCCAAGGGCGAAGCCGGCGACGGCGACCTGTTCGGCGATTCGGGCAACCCGCAGATCACCCTGGTCGGTAC
The DNA here is from genome assembly GCF_024519615.1 of Pseudomonas sp. Pse79. NCBI lineage: Bacteria > Pseudomonadati > Pseudomonadota > Gammaproteobacteria > Pseudomonadales > Pseudomonadaceae > Pseudomonas > Pseudomonas sp. Pse79. The sequence continues at coordinate 19,682 of NZ_JALJRR010000019.1, read as the reverse complement.
CAGCCACAGCGGCAAGAACTACAACTTCGCCGGCTTCCTCGAACAGGAAATCGGCGCAGACATCCTCAACGTCGCCTTCCCCGGCGGTGGCCTGGAAGGCTCGATGATCCAGTACCTGGGCAGCGACGAGTTCCAGAAGACCCCGCCGAAAATCCTGATCTGGGAATTCTCGCCGTTGTACCGCCTCGACCAGGAAACCATCTACCGCCAGATGATGGCGCTGCTGGACAACGGCTGCGAAGGCAAGACCGCGCAGATGAGCGCCAGCGCCACCCTGAAACCCGGCAAGAACGAATTGCTGGTCAACAGTTCGAACAAAGACCTGCGCAACGCCAACCATCAGGTCGACATCCGCTTCGCCGACCCGTCGGTGAAAACCTTGCAAGCCACCCTCTGGTACATGAACGGGCGCCACGAGGACATCAAAATCGAAAAACCCGAAACATCCGATACAGACGGGCGTTTCGCCTTTGAACTGCGCACCGACGAAGACTGGGCCTCGCAGAACTTGCTGGCCGTGGAAGTGCAGGGCCCCGAAGCGGGTGCTGCCGCGCAGAAAGTCGAAGCGAAAATTTGCACACGCAACGTATTCCCAAGCGGCGGTCAGAAGACTGCCTCACTCGGGCAATGAGGTTACCTATGCAGAAGTTATTGATCCCCACATTGCTGGGCCTGGCGATCTTCGCCGGTTCTGTGAATGCCGCCGCGCCACTGCGTCCGCCCCAGGGTTATTTCGCCCCGGTGGAAGCGTTCAAGACCGGCGACTTCAAGGACGGCTGCGACGCCATGCCGGCGCCGTACACCGGCTCGCTGCAGTTTCGCAGCAAGTACGAAGGCTCGGACAAGGCCCGTTCCACGCTGAACGTGCAGTCGGAAAAAGCCTTCCGCGACAGCACCGCCGACATCACCAAGCTGGAAAAAGACACCAGCAAGCGCGTGATGCAGTTCATGCGCGACGGTCGCCCGGAACAGTTGGAATGCACACTCAACTGGCTGACCAGCTGGGCCAAGGCGGATGCGTTGATGTCCAAGGACTTCAACCACACCGGCAAATCCATGCGCAAATGGGCGCTGGGCAGCATGGCCTCGGCCTATGTGCGCCTGAAGTTCTCCGACTCGCACCCGCTGGCCAACCATCAGCAGGAATCGCAACTGATCGAAGCCTGGTTCAACCGGCTGGCCGATCAGGTGGTGAGCGACTGGGACAACCTGCCGCTGGAAAAAACCAACAACCACTCCTACTGGGCCGCCTGGTCGGTGATGGCGACGTCCATCGCCACCAACCGTCGCGACCTGTTTGACTGGGCGGTGAAGGAATACAAAGTCGGCGCCAACCAGGTCGACGACCAGGGCTTCCTGCCCAACGAACTGAAGCGCCAGCAACGCGCGCTGTCGTACCACAACTACGCCCTGCCGCCGCTGTCGATGATCGCCAGTTTTGCCCTGGTCAACGGCGTGGACCTGCGCCAGGAAAACAACGGCGCGCTCAAACGCCTGGGCGACAAGGTGCTGGCCGGGGTCAAGGACCCGCAGATCTTCGAGCAGAAGAACGGCAAAGAGCAGGACATGAAGGACCTCAAGGAAGACATGAAATTCGCCTGGCTTGAACCCTTCTGCACCCTCTACACCTGCGCGCCGGATGTGCTCGAGCGCAAACATGGGATGCAGCCGTTCAAGACCTTCCGCCTCGGGGGCGACCTGACCAAGGTCTACGACCCGACGCACGAAAAAGGCAACAAAGGCAGCTGACGAAACGCGGTTAGACATGTGGGAGGGGGCTTGCCCCCGATAGCAGTGTGTCATTCAACACAGATGGCGACTGTTACACCGCCATCGGGGGCAAGCCCCCTCCCACATTTGAGCAATACAACCTCCCCCCGGATTCGTGGGGGGGTTTGGGGGGGCTGCGGCCCTTGACTGTTGGTTAAACATGGAGAGATCGGGATGGTTTTCTCGTCCAATGTGTTCCTGTTTCTGTTCTTGCCGATCTTTCTCGGCTTGTACTACTTGAGCGGGCAACGCTATCGCAACCTGCTGCTGCTACTGGCCAGCTACGTGTTCTACGCCTGGTGGCGAGTGGACTTCCTGGCGCTGTTCGCCGCCGTCACGCTGTGGAATTACTGGATCGGCCTCAAGGTCGGTGCCGCCGGCGTGCGTACCAAGCCGGCGCAACGCTGGCTGCTGCTGGGCGTGGCGGTCGACCTGTGCATCCTCGGCTACTTCAAGTACGCCAACTTCGGCGTCGACAGCATCAACGTGATGATGAAGTCGGCGGGCCTGGAGCCGTTCATCCTGACCCACGTACTGTTGCCGATCGGGATCTCGTTCTACATCTTCGAGTCCATCAGCTACATCATCGACGTGTATCGCGGCGACACTCCGGCCACGCGCAACCTCATCGACTTTGCCGCGTTCGTGGCGATCTTCCCGCACCTGATCGCCGGCCCCGTCCTGCGCTTTCGCGACCTGGCCGACCAGTTCAACAACCGCACCCACACCCTCGACAAGTTCTCCGAAGGCTGTACGCGGTTCATGCAGGGGTTCATCAAGAAGGTCTTCATCGCCGACACCCTGGCGGTGGTGGCCGACCATTGCTTCGCCCTGCAAAACCCCACCACCGGTGATGCCTGGCTCGGTGCGCTGGCGTACACCGCGCAGTTGTACTTCGACTTCTCCGGCTACAGCGACATGGCCATCGGCCTGGGCTTGATGATGGGTTTCCGCTTCATGGAAAACTTCAAGCAGCCGTACATCAGCCAGTCGATCACCGAGTTCTGGCGGCGCTGGCACATCAGCCTGTCGACCTGGCTGCGCGACTACCTCTACATCACCCTGGGCGGCAACCGTAAAGGCACGCTGATCACCTACCGCAACCTGTTCCTGACCATGCTGCTCGGTGGTCTGTGGCACGGCGCGAACATCACCTACATCGTGTGGGGCGCCTGGCACGGCATGTGGCTGGCGATCGAGAAAGCCATCGGCCTGAACACCTCGCCGCGCAGCTTCAACCCGATCCGCTGGGCGCTGACCTTCCTGCTGGTGGTGATGGGCTGGGTGATCTTCCGTTCCGAAAACCTGCACGTCGCCGGGCGCATGTACGGCGCGATGTTCAGCTTTGGCGAATGGTCGCTGTCGGAACTCAACCGCGCCAGCCTCACCGGCCTGCAAGTGGCGACCCTGGTGGTGGCCTACGCAACGTTGGCGTTCTTTGGCCTGCGCGACTTCTACAGCAACCGCCCTGCCGAGAAAACCAAGGCGGCCGACCCGAGCCTGATCAAGGCCGTACCGGGCGACGACCCGGGCAGCATCCACCAGCCAGGTTTCACCGTGGGCAAAGACGCCGCCGTGCAACCGGCCTACTGGACCGCTGACTGGCCACGCTACGCCATGCGCGCGGCGGTGCTGCTGCTGTTCGTGGCGTCGATTCTGAAACTGTCGGCGCAGAGTTTCTCGCCGTTCCTTTACTTCCAATTCTGAGGGAGCCGACCATGACCCGATCATTGCGCGTCCTCTATATCAGCCTGTTCCTGGTGGTGCTGCTCGCCCTGGGCGCCTGGTCGTTGCGCGGTTTCTTCGGCTTCAGCACCAATGCCGACGCCACCGTGCTCAACGGCCGCTGGACCAAAGCCGTCGAGACCCACTACGACGAACAGTTCCCGATCAAGCGCCTGGGCACCAACCTCTGGGCTGCGCTGGACTACAAGCTGTTCAATGAAGGCCGCCCCGGCGTAGTGCTGGGCCGCGATCACTGGCTGTACAGCGACGAGGAGTTCAACCCCGCCGTCAACGAAGAGCAGAACCTGGAGGGCAACTACGCCCTGGTCGAAGGCGTGCGCCAGCAGCTCAAGGCCCAAGGCATTCAACTGGTGCTCGCCATCGTGCCGGCCAAGGTGCGGCTGTACCCGGAACACCTGGGTGACGTGAAACCGGCGAGCATCCACGCCAACCTGTACCAGGACTTCCACGCCCGTGTCGCCGCCGACAAGATCCTCGCCCCCGACCTGCTTGGCCCGCTGCAACAGGCCAAGCTCGGCGGCCAGCAAGTGTTCCTGCGCACCGACACCCACTGGACCCCGGACGGTGCCGAAATCGCCGCCAAGCAACTGGCCAAGGCGATCGCCGACAAGGCCCCACTGAGCGGCGAACCGCAGCGCTTTGTCACCGAAGCCGAGAAAACCGCACCGCACAAGGGCGACCTGCGCCTGTTCCTGCCGCTCGACCCGCTGTTCGAAAACCTGATGCCGCCCAAGGAGCCGCTGGAAAAACGCGTCACGCACCTGGCCGAAACCAAAGGCGACGACGCGCTGTTCAGCGACAGCGAAACCCCGGTGGCACTGGTCGGCACCAGCTACAGCGCCAACCCCAACTGGAACTTCGTCGGGGCGCTCAAGCAAGCCCTGGGCAGCGACGTGATCAGCTACGCCGAAGACGGCCATGGCCCGATCCTGCCGATGCTCAGCTACCTCAAAAGCGATGACTTCAAGAACCGCCCGCCCCAGGTGCTGATCTGGGAGTTCCCCGAACGCTATCTGCCCGTCAACAACGAAATCGGTGATGCCGACCCGCAGTGGGTTGCGCAACTCAAACAAGCCGGTGCGCGCCAACAGAACATGGCACTGAACACTCCAGCTAAACACCCAAAATCCGAGACGCCCGAACGGGCGCAAAACTGAAAGAGAGGTAACTCACATGACTTTCACTACTACTCCGCGTCGTCTCGCCAAGACCCTGGCCCTGGTTGCCGGCATGAGCGTTGTATCGATGTCCGCCTTCGCCGGCGGTGACGCCGCCTTGTACGGCCCTGTCGCACCGAAAGGCTCGAGCTTCGTGCGTGTCTATAACGCCTCCAATCAGGAAGTCAGCGCCACCGTCGGCGCCACCAACCTGAGCGAAGTGGCCCCGCTGGCCAGCAGCGACTTCAGCTTCATGCCCGGCGGCGACTACAGCGCCAAGGTGGGCAGCCAGACCGTGTCGGTCAAGCTCGCCGCCGACCACTACTACACCCTGGTCAACAACAGCAGCGGCCAGCCGCAGTTGATCGAAGAACCGCCGTTCAAGAACAAACAGAAATCCCTGGTGCGCGTGCAGAACCTCAGCGACAAGGCCCTGACCCTGAAAACCGCCGACGGCAAGACCGACGTGGTCAAGGCCGTCGCCGCCAAAGGCCGTGGCGAGCGTGAAATCAACCCGGTGAAGGTCAGCCTGGCGCTGTACGACGGCGACAAGAAAGTCGGCGACGTGAAACCGGTAGCCCTGGAGCGTGGTGAGGCGGCGGTGCTGTATGTCACCGGCTCCGGTTCAAGCCTGTCGCCAGTGTGGGTGAAACGCCCCGTGTCGACCCGCTAAACATTTCTCGGACTGACAGCAACCCACTGTAGGAGCGAGCTTGCTCGCGAAAATCGCCAACGATAACGCGGGCATTCTGGATGTACGCGGTGTCTGGAAGTTCTTCGCGAGCAAGCTCGCTCCTACAGAGGGCAGAGGCGTCAGTTCGGACCGAGACAAAAACAAGAGTGGAACGACAAACCTTCGTAGCTCTGACCCAAATCGATTCAAGGAGAAACAGCATGATCCCAGTAATCCTTTCCGGTGGTAGCGGCTCACGTCTTTGGCCGCTTTCGCGCAAACAGTTTCCTAAACAGTTCCTGGCCCTGACCGGCGAGCACACACTGTTCCAGCAAACCCTGGAGCGCCTGGTATTCGATGGCATGGACACCCCAATCGTGGTCTGCAACAAAGACCATCGGTTCATCGTCAACGAGCAACTGAGCGTGCGCAAGCTGGAAGCCCAGCGCATCCTGATGGAACCCTTCGGCCGCAACACCGCGCCAGCCGTGGCGCTGACCGCGATGATGCTGGTCAACGAAGGCCGCGATGAGCTGATGCTGGTGCTGCCGGCCGACCATGTGATCGACGACCAGAAAGCCCTGCAACGCGCCCTGGCCCTGGCCACCGTGGCCGCCGAGCGTGGCGAGATGGTGCTGTTCGGCGTGCCGGCGACCCGTCCGGAAACCGGTTATGGCTACATCAAGTCCGCCAACGATTCGCTGCTGCCCGAAGGCGTGAGCCGCGTGCAACAGTTCGTGGAAAAACCCGATGAAAAACGCGCCGTCGAGTTCGTCAAAAGCGGCGGTTACTTCTGGAACAGCGGCATGTTCCTGTTCCGCGCCAGCCGCTTCCTCGAAGAGCTGAAAAAGCACGACCCGGACATCTACGACACCTGCGTGCTGACCCTCGAACGCAGCGAGCAGACCGCCGACACCGTGACCTTCGACGAAGCCACCTTCGCCTGCTGCCCGGACAATTCCATCGACTACGCGGTGATGGAAAAAACCCAGCGCGCCTGCGTGGTGCCGCTGAGCGCGGGTTGGAGCGACGTGGGTTGCTGGGCGTCGCTGTGGGCGGTCAACGATAAAGACGTCAACGGCAACGTCACCAAAGGCGACGTGGTGATCCAGGACAGCAAGAACTGCATGATCCACGGCAACGGCAAGCTGGTGTCGGTGATCGGCCTGGAAAACATCGTGGTGGTGGAAACCAAGGACGCGATGATGATTGCCCACAAGGACAAGGTCCAGGGCGTCAAGCAGATGGTCGCCACCCTCAACGAACAAGGGCGCAGCGAAACCCAGAACCACTGCGAAGTCTACCGTCCGTGGGGCTCCTACGACTCGGTCGACATGGGCGGGCGCTTCCAGGTCAAGCACATCTCAGTCAAGCCGGGCGCGTGCCTGTCGCTGCAGATGCACCACCACCGCGCCGAACACTGGATCGTGGTCAGCGGCACCGCCGAAGTCACCTGTGACGAGAACGTGTTCCTGCTCTGCGAGAACCAGTCCACCTACATCCCGATCGCCTCGGTACACCGCTTGCGCAACCCGGGCAAGATCCCGCTGGAGATCATCGAAGTGCAATCGGGCAGCTATTTGGGCGAAGACGATATCGAGCGGTTTGAGGATATCTATGGTCGCTCGACGCCGGTGGAACGTGGCGTGTCGGTGAAAACGATCGCGCAGTAAAACAGTCGTAAAAGAAGCCCTCGCCCAGGTCATTGCGTCCCCTATCCGCAGTGGCTTAGGTGGGGGCTTTTTGTTTGGGATTTGCGCTGGTTGTGAGGGCCTCATCGGGGGCAAGCCCCCTCCCACATTTGAATGTATTCACAGATCAAAGGTGGGTGGGGGCTTTTTGTTTGGGATTTGTGCTGGCTGTGAGGGCCTCATCGGGGGCAAGCCCCCTCCCACATTTGAATGTATTCACAGATCAAAGGTGGGTGGGGGCTTTTTGTTTGGGATTTGTGCTGGCTGTGAGGGCCTCATCGGGGGCAAGCCCCCTCCCACATTTGAATGTATTCACAGATCAAAGGTGGGAGGGGGCTTGCCCCCGATGAGCCCCGCCCGGCCACCGCAGCACTCAAGGTAGCCAATCCCACCTACGCTTAAGTTAGGATGCTCGTTCCCTATTCGAGGTGGTCTCCATGTTCTTCGGCGTTCTCCTGATCATCACCTGGCTGGTCCTGCTGCTGCGCTATCCGGCCAAAGCCCTGCCCGTATCGCTGGCCGCCGCTGTGGGCCTGGGGCTGGTGGGCGTATGGGTGGTGTGGCTGGACAATCGTGAAGCGTCGCAACTGGCGCGCCTGGAGCTGCGCATTGTCTACGCCCCGCAGGACTGCCCGGCCGACCGCCCACTGAAGCTGACCCTGAACAACGGCAACGACGTACCGCTGACCGAACTGCGCTGGCGCGTCGCTGCCTATGCGCCGGGCGATACGGTCAACCTGGCCGACAACGTCTATGCTGCCCCACGCTATCGCGGCCCCGGCGAGTTGCAGGCCGGCGCCACCTGGGACGACTGCCTGCCCACCCCGCCGTTGCGCCCTGGCTACCGCCCGCAAACCCTGGAATTTCGCGCCGAGCATTTGCAAGGCAGCTTCTCGGACTGACAAAGGACCGATCCATGCCCAACGTACTCATCACCGGTTGCTCCAGCGGCATCGGGCGCGCCTTGGCCGAGGCCTTCAAATCCGCCGGCTTCGACGTGTGGGCCAGCGCCCGCCAACCGGAAGACGTCGCCCGCTTGTCCGCCGCCGGCTTCAACGCGGTGCAACTGGACGTCAACGACAGCGCCGCCTTGCAGCACCTGGCCGAGCAGTGGGGCGAGCTGGATGTGCTGGTCAACAACGCCGGCTACGGCGCCATGGGCCCGTTGCTCGATGGCGGCACCGAGGCGCTGCAGTGTCAGTTCGAAACCAACGTGTTTTCCATCGTCGGAGTGACCCAGGCGTTCTTCCCCGCGCTGCGTCGCGGCAAAGGCCTGGTGGTGAATATCGGCAGCGTTTCCGGGGTGCTGGTGACACCATTCGCTGGCGCCTACTGCGCCTCCAAAGCCGCCGTGCATGCCTTGAGCGATGCCCTGCGCATGGAACTGGCGCCGTTTGGCGTGCGGGTGATGGAAGTGCAACCGGGCGCAATCGATACCCGCTTTGCGAAAAACGCCGGGGCCCAGGCGGAGCTGTTGATCAACGAACAATCGCCGTGGTGGCCGTTGCGCGAAGGCATCCGCGCGCGCTCCCGGGCCTCCCAGGACAACCCGACACCGGCCAGCCGATTTGCCAGCCAGGTCCTGAACGCCGTGCAACAACCGACACCGCCCCGCTTATTGCGCGCGGGCAATGGCAGTCGGGCACTGCCGTTGATGGCGGCGTTACTGCCCAAAGGGTTGTTGGAAAACGTATTGAAGCGACGCTTTGGTTTGAATAGGAGTTTATAAATGATCGACTACAGCGACTTTTTCGAGGAAGTGATCCAGACCCACGTCGAGATCGAACAATGGTTCGCCGGGGTGGCGCCTGAAGGCACGCTGCAAAGGCTGCTCGCGCGCTTCTCGCCGGAGTTCAGCATGATTGCGCCCTCCACCGGCACACGCATGAACGCCGCTGGGGTCAATTACCTGTTCACCCGCCTGGGCGGCCAGCGGCCAGGGTTGAAGATCACCTTGAGCGAACTGAGCGGCATTGACCGGCATGCCCGCGGCGCCGTCGTCAGTTACCGCGAACATCAGATCGACGACAGCGGCACCCAGACCGATCGCCGCGCCACGGTGGTCTTCGAGAAACAGGCCAGCGGCGCACTGCTGTGGCGCCATTTGCACGAGACGTACTGCCAGGCCTGAACCGCCAGGCAACACCCCGCCAGTATGCGCGCAAGCCTCCCCCCGCTTGCGCGCACAGCCCATCGCCCTGAGTCCCCCGCTCATTGGCGGCAATACAATTTCGCTACAGAACTGAACGGACACTCTCGCTAGAGTGACGCGCTGACTTCTGACTCAACACGCTCAGACCTCATACCTAGCTTGTCGTTGATCGCTGTTCGCGTCGATTCGACACAGCCGTTCCGGTACCTCTTGGGTGACCCCTATCAAGCCTTTAAACAAATCGCGCGCCTGTCGGACGCTGCTCACACTGTCACTGGGGTTAACTGCGGTGACAGGCTGTTCGGTCGCACCTCTGCCCGCGTTGAAACCGCCCGCGCCAGAGGCATGGCGCAATGCACCGTCCCCACTGGCGCCGGCCAAGCCCGACCTCAATCGGTGGTGGCACGCCTTCAATGATCCTGAACTCGATACCCTGGTGGATCAGGCATTGCACAACAACCTCGACGTCGCCGCCGCAGTCGAGCGCCTGCGGGCTGCGCGTGTGCTGAGCCAACATTCCCAAGCGCCCTATCTGCCCTCGCTCGGGATCAAGACCCACGACGCGATAAGCCCCGACACCAGCAGTTCGTACTTCCTGATCGGCTTCGATGCGCAATGGGAACTGCCACTGTTCGGCGCCAGGCAGAGCGCGGATCGCATCGCCGAGGGCAACCAGGCGCTGGTGGCCGCCGACTTGCGCAGCGTCCAGGTGTCGCTGGTCGCCGAAGTCACCCGGCATTGGGTTGAGCTGCGTTCGGCGCAACACGCCGAACGCGCGCTGACGGCCATTCGTGACGCTCAGCAGGAAAAACTGGCGCTGCTGCGTGTGCGCGAGCAACTTGCCCTGGCGCCGCACGCTGACGTGGCGGGCGCCGAGGCGGAACTGGCGCGGGCCGAGATGCAGCTGAGCGGGCCGCAACAACGGATCCACCGCCATGCCCAGCAGTTGGCGCTGTTGTCGGGTCGGCCGGAGCCCGACCCGCGCTGGCTGCAGCCCGGACCGCAGCCCACGCTCGGCCAGTGGCAACTCAACAACGTGCCGGCGGACCTGCTGCGCACACGCCCGGAAATTGCCAGCGCCGAGGCCGAGGTTCTTGTGGCCGCCGGGGAGTTGGGGATGAGCCGCGCCGATATCTACCCGCATCTCAGCCTGGGCGCTTCGTTGCAGTGGTCGCTGAACATTGCCAGCAACCGCAAGCGCACGCCCAGCGGCAACAGTATTTTCTCGGCCGGGCCGGGGATCAGCATCCCGTTGTTCGACTGGGGCCAACGTATCGCCACCGCCCGCGCGAAAGACCACCTGTTGCAGGCAGCGGTTCTGACTTATCGCCAGGCGGTGTTGCAAGGCGTTGCCGAAGCCGAAATCGCCCTGGGCGACCTCGAACAAACGCGCCTGCGCGAGCACGCCTCGCGCCAGGCCCATAAGGCGACGCAGACGCGCCTGGAGGCCTTGCAACAACGCGAGCGCCTGGGGCTCATGAGCCCACTGGAGCTGACGAGCGCCCATGTGCAGGCACTGCAAGCCATGCGACAGGCCGACAGCGCCAGCACCGAACGGGACATCGCCTACATCGCGCTTTATAAAGCCCTGGGCGGCGCACCGTTACCGAACCCGACAGTGAAGGATGCTGACTGATGGTGGCGCTTGCCCGTCTGACACTGATCCACGAATGGCGGCGCTTCCTGCCCGCGATGATTGCCGTAGGCTTCGCGGGGCTGCTGCAGTTGCTCCAGGCCGCGCTGGTGCTGGGTATTTTCGGCAGTGCCAGCGTCTATATCACCGGCTCTACGGCGGACCTCTGGGTCGGTTACCCCGGCACGCAAAGCGTCAACCTCGGAAGACCGATCGATGCCGGCGTGGAAATGCGCCTGCGCATGGACGCCGATGTCCTGCGTGTCGAGTCGTTTCGCTGGGTCGACGCCGATTGGCGCGGTGCGCGAGATACCGGTGGCGTGTCGGTGTTTGTCAGCGGCATCGACGCCGGGCCAGACGGCCTGATGTTTGCGCGCGCCCTGCCGACGGCACTGCGCGCCCGCCTGGCCGAGCCCGGTGCGGTGATCGTCGACCGCGCCGATCTGAGCACCCTTGGCGTGAACCTGGGGGACGCCGCGACCATCAACGGGCAACGTGTGCGCGTGGTGGGCGTCACCAGCGGCCTGCGCGCGCTGGGCGGGGTCAATGTGCTGGCGTCGCTGGCCACCGCCCGGCAGCTCGACACCACCACCGCGGCAGACCGCATCACCTACCTGGTGGCCAAAGTGCGCGATCCCGCTCAGGCCGGTGCGGTTGCCGCGCGCCTGAGCGACGGCCCTGCATTCGGCAACTACTCGGTATGGACCGCACAACAGTTCGCCCAGCGCTCGCAGATGTATTGGATGTTCGACACCGGTGCCGGTGCCGGCGTGCTGTTTCTGGCCGCGATTGTGTTCCTGGTGGGCGCGGTCATCACCAGCCAGACGCTGGTCGCCGCGGTCGTCGGTTCCATCCGCGAGTACGCCACCTTGAACGCCCTTGGCGTCGGCGTGAACGCCCTGCGCAAAGTGGTCATGGAGCAGGCTTTCTGGGTCGGGGCACTGGGGCTGCTGGGCAGTTCGGTGCTCGCCGGCCTGTTCTTCGCCCTGGCGGCGCACTACAACGTGCCGGTGCAGCTTTCGCCCGTCGCGGCCCTCGCCTGCCTGTGCCTGAGCATGCTCCTGGCACTCGTGTCGGGCCTGGCGGCCATCCGCACCTTACGCCACGCCGACCCGGCCAGCCTTCTGAGATAGCACTGCCATGAGTCTCCTGACATCCGCCACACCCTTCACGCTGCAAGCCAGCAGTATCAGTAAATCGTTCACCTCGGGGCGGGTCGTAACCCCAGTGCTGCATGACATTACCCTGGCGATACGGCCCGGCGAACTGACCCTGATCTCAGGCCCGTCCGGCTGTGGCAAAAGCACGCTACTGGCGATCCTCAGCGGCCTGCAGCAGCCCGACCGCGGCAGCGCATCGGCCCTGGGGCACAACCTTTCAAGCCTCGACACGCGGGCCCTGGAGAATTTTCGCCTACGCCACACCGGCTTCGTATTCCAGGGGTTCAACCTGTTTCCGGCGTTGACTGCGCAGCAACAGGTCGAGTTGCCCTTGAGCTACCTGGGGCTGCCGAGCACGGAAGTCCGAGCGCGCGCCATTGAGGCGCTGGAGGACGTCGGGCTGGGCTCGCGCATGCAACTGCGCCCGGCCGAATTGTCCGGCGGCGAAAAGCAGCGCGTAGCGATTGCACGCGCCGTGGCAAAGGCCCCCGAGTTGTTGTTCGCCGACGAACCGACCAGCGCCCTCGATGCGGCCAACGGCCAGATCGTGATCGATATTTTGCACCGCATCGCCCGCACGCGTGGCACCACGGTGCTGTGCGTCAGCCACGATCCGCGCCTGATCAGTAATTGCGACCGCGTGCTGACCATAGAAGACGGCCGCATTTTGAACGATCAATCCCTTCCCTTCCAACCGGCCGCTATGGTCGGAACCCAGGAACACTCTGTATGAACGCGCGCCCGCTTCGCTCTTGGCTGCTTCTGAGTACCGCACTTGTATTGCTGAGCGCCTGCTCCCGTGAAGATGCGCCTTCCACGCCGACGTCAACGGCGCCAACCTACCTGGCCGTCGCGCGCGGCCGTATCGATGTGGAAGGCGGTTTGCTCAAGCTCGGCGCGAGTCGCGACGGCGTAGTCGCCGAGATCAAGGTGACGGAAGGCGAGCAGGTCAAGAAAGGCCAACTGCTCGCCACTCTGGACAGTGAACTGGCGCAACTGGCCGTCGCCGCCGCACTGACCGAGCAACGCCAAGTGCAGATCCAAGCCAAACAGTTGGCAAGGCAGCTCAAGTTCGCCGAGCAGCAGGCCAGCCGCCTGACCGCCGCCGCCAAGGCAGGCGCCGGCGACAGCCAGAGTGCCGATGGGGCCCACGAGGCCGCCGAGCGCTTGCGCGACGAGATTGAAAAGACTCAGACAGACGCCGAAGTCGCCGCGAGAAAGCTGACGGCGGCACGCTACGAACTGGCGCAACGCAGCCTGCGTGCGCCGGTCGACGCCGAGGTGGTTCGGCGCCTGATTCAACCCGGTGCCGCAGTGTCTGCCCAGTCCGGGCCGGCTTTCGTTTTGTTGCCGAACCAGGCGCGTATCGTAAGGGCTGAGCTCAACGAGTCATTTACCGGTGCGGTGCGCCCCGGGATGAAGGCCGAAGTCACCGATGACAGCGCCGATGGTTCAGTGGCGCTGACCGCCCATGTGGTGCGGATCAGCGCGGTACTGGGCAACAGCACCCTGGAAGACGACGCCTTGGTCAGGGCCAATACGCGTACCGTTGAATGCATATTGGCGTTCGATCAGCCGGCGCCGCCGTCTCTGCGCGTGGGGCAGCGCCTGCTGGTGCGGTTTGGGCCGTAGGTAATCGTCACGACCCGCCCAGCCCGACAGAGGTTCAGTGCTGGATAGAGTCGACAATCACCGTGCAGGTAATCCCCGCCGCCAACAACACGCCTTCGGGCACTTCATCGATATGAATCCGCACCGGCACGCGCTGGGCCAAGCGCACCCAGTTGAAGGTCGGGTTCACGTCGGCGATCAGTTCGCGGCTCTCGGGGTTATCGCGGTCGTAGATGCCGCGAGAGATGCTTTCCACATGGCCCTTGAGGGTTTCGCCGCTCATCAACTGCATATCGGCCTTATCGCCGACCTTGACGTGGGGCAGTTTGGTTTCTTCGAAGAAGCCATAGACCCAGAACGAGTTCATATCGACCACGGCCATCTTGGCTTCGCCGATGCGCGCGTAGTCACCGCGATGCACGTTGAGGTTGGTGACGTAGCCGTCGACAGCCGCCACCACTTGCGTGCGTTTCAAGTTCAGTTCGGCGGCTTCCAGTTGTGCCTGGGCGTGCTGGTAGTCGGCGAGGGCCGAGTCGGCGACGTTGCCGGCGTCGTCGCGGTTTTCCCTGGAGATCACCAGCGCGTCGAGGTCGGCGCGGCGGTGGGCGTTGTCCTTGCGCATTTCCCAGGTGGCTTTGCGCGAAGCGACAAGGGCTTGTGCCTGTTTGACGGCGAGGCGGTAGTGTTCGGGGTCGATCTGCATCAGCAGGTCGCCCTTTTTCACCAACTGGTTGTCACGCACCGGCACGTTGACCACTTCGCCGGTGACGTCGGCGGCGACATTGATGATGTCGGCACGCACGCGGCCATCGCGGGTCCAGGGGGTTTCCATGTAATGCACCCACAGCGTGCGGCCAATCCAGATCGCCAGAGCCAGAACCAGCAAGGTCGCGAGCAGGCTGAAAAACTTTTTCATCGGGGCATTCTCAACGGTAGACGGTCAGCGCCAGGGCGCCGAACAGGCAAACGAACAGGCTCAGGCGCAGCAACGCCGGGTGCCAGAAAAAACGGTACAGATCGAACCCCCCCAGGAAGCGGTCCAGCGCCCAGGCCAACCCCGCCGCGATCAAAAACATCAGGGTCACGGTCGGCATGTAAATGCCGTGGAACGCGATTTCACGAGGCATGCCCAGCTCCTTTCAACATAAGCGCGCCTTGGGGCTTGTAGGCCGCCAGTGGCGATTGCGGGTCCAGCAGCGAAGTGCGGATGAAGTGCAGGTAGCTTTTCACCCGGCGCAGGGCCGAGGTATCGAAGTGCGGCGCGAAGGGTTCGTCGGTCGCCTGCACGCGGCTGATCGCATGGTCGACGGCAATCAGCCCGCGCTCCAGGTTGCTGGCGCTGGGTTGCAGGAACAGGCGCACCAGTGAGCGGCCCATCACGCGGATCGCCTGGCGCCAGGGCTGGGATTCGGCGTAGGCCGGGTGGATCGGCAGGATCGCCTGTTCCTTGCGCAACTCGATGATCGCATGGCCGACTTCAAGCACCACGAACATCCAGCGCAGCAGGTTGCGTTGCACTTGCGGCTGGCCGACAGCGAGGCCGTAGGCCTGGTGCAGCAGGTCGCGGGTGCGGCTTTCGAAACTCGACGCCAGGCCCTTGAGCTTGCCGCTGATCGCGTACACCACTTGCTCGCGCAGGTCCTGTTCCAGGCGGCGCCACAGCCAGCGGCTGTTGGGCGGCAGGATGATCGCCCCCGCCGCCGCGCATACCAGCATGCCGATGATCATCGCGATGTAGTCGTTGATAAAGTTGTAGGGGTTGTAGACCGTGAGGTTGTCCGGCACCGAACCGGTGCTGAAAAAGATCAGCAGGCCCACGCCGACCCCGGCGTATTGCGGGCGTGAAGCGAGGAAGGCGCCGAGGATGATCACCGGCGCGAGCATCACGCACAGCAGCGGGAAGCCGTCGATCCAGGGAAACACGAAAAACATTTCGACGAAGCCCACCAGCGCCCCAATCAGGGTGCCGCACGCCATCTGGAACGCCATGCGTTTGGGGTTCGGTGTGGCGGCGGACAGGCCGACGGTGGCGGCGGCGATCATGGTCATGGTCGCGCCGCTCGGCCAGGCGGTCGCCACCCAGTAGCTGCCGAGCACGATCAGGATGAACGACGCCCGCACCCCCGAGGCCACGCAGGCCAGCCAGTTGGTTTTGGGGATGAAGGTTTCGTCCCACTGTTCCCGCGCATGGCTGTGATCGGCCAGGGAGGCGTGGGTCTGTGCGTAGTTGTGCAGGTCGTCGACGAAGCGGTAGAGCAGCTCGTAGGCGGTATGAAAGTCCAACTGCTCGTCTTCGCTCGGGTTGCCTTGCTGGAAGATCGCTCGCAGGCTGCGGACCTTGGCGGGCAAGCCGTCCTTGTAGACGCTCAACTGGTTGACCAGCCGCGCCGCGTCGGGGCTGGTGAGGGCGCGGCCGGAGAACCCGTCGAGTACCTCGGCCAAGTCCTGCAAGCCCGGTTTGATTTCGGCGACAACGTGGTCCGCGGCATCGGCACGCAGGCGTTCGAGCAACTGGTGCAAGGCGTTGAAGCGCGTGGTGATGCTCATGAATTCGCTGTTGAGGCGACTGAGCCGGCCGTTGCGCCGACGCATGTGCGGGTCTTCGAACACGGTGATGCTGCGCAGGCCTTCCAGGCCCACGGCTTCGGCGATAAAGCGCACGTTGGTGCTTTCGAAGGTTTCGCGCTGGCTGCGCCCACGCAGGCCGTCGGTGACGAACAGCGCGAATACGCCAAAGCGCTGGTACAGCGCGTTGCGCATCGCCGCACTGGAGGTCTGCGGCAGGATCGCCGCGCTGACCAGCGTGGAGACCAGAATCCCCAGGGAAATTTCCAGCACCCGCCACACGGCCGCCATGAACGCTCCGTCCGGGTGGGCCAGGGACGGCAGGCCGACCATCGCAGCGGTGTAACCGGCGAGCACAAAGCCATAGGCGCGAAAGTTGCGGTTGCGCGTGGCGCCAGCGGTGCAGATCCCCACCCAGATCGCCAGCGAGCCGAGGAACAGCTCGGTGTTCTGCGCAAACAAGGCGATCAGGAACACCATCACCGCCGACCCGGCCAAGGTGCCGAGGAAGCGATAGAAGCTCTTGGCGAACACCTGGCCGCTCTGGGGTTGCATCACGATAAACACGGTGATCATCGCGGTGCGCGGTTGCGGCAGTTCCAGGCGCATGGCCAGCCACAGCGTGGCGAACGCAGCGATCAGCACCTTGAAGATGTACACCCAGGTCACGCCGTCACTGCGTGCCCAGTCGAAAAAGCCACGGCGCCACTCAAGGGAATACAGCCAGCGCAGCGGTGCAGGCAAGGGAGTCATCAAATCCTACTCAGTGATCGAACACGGCGAGCGCCGCCGGGGTCTTGCTCGGGACAGTCTTGGTGTCTTGCGGAACATCGTTGCCGGCGCCCAGCCCGCCGCCCAGGGCGGTCACCAGGTCGGCGTGGGCCGTCAGACGCGCGGCCTGCACCTGCTGCTCGACTTGCTGCTGGCGGAACAACAGGGTCTGGGCGTTCAGCACATTGAGGTAATCGGTAAGGCCGCGCTGGTAGGCGATCATCGCGATGTCGTAGGTTTTCTGCGCCGAGGCCACCGACTCTGCGGCGAAGCCCTTTTGCTTGTCCATGGATTCGCGGCGGATCAACTGGTCGCTGATGCCCTTGAGCGCGTTGACCAGGGTCTGGTTGTAATGCGCCACGGCGATGTCATAGCCGGCGCTGGCTTCACCCAACTGCGAACGCAGGCGGCCGCCGTCGAAGATCGGCAGGGTGATGGCCGGACCGACGTTGTAGTTGAATTTCTTGCCGGCCAGAAAACCCAGCATGCCGCCGCCGGTGGCCATGTAGCCGAGGCTGCCGACCAGATCGACGTTGGGGTAGAAACCGGCGTGCGCGACATCGATGCCACGCGCCTGCGCTGCCACCTGCCAACGGCTGGCGACCACGTCCGGGCGCTGGCCGAGCAATTGCGCGGGCAGGCTGGACGGCAATTTCAGCGGCGCGCCGAGGGACAAGGTCGGACGTTGCAGTCGCGCGCCCTCGCCCGGGCCTTTACCCGCCAACGCCGCCAACTGGTTGCGGCTCAGGGCGATCTCTTCGTCCAGGGCATCGAGTTGGCGATGGGTCTCGGGCAACGGGGTTTCGGCCTGGCTCACATCGAAATGCGTGCCAATGCCCGCGTTCAGGCGTTTATTCGCCAGGTCGAGAATCTGCTGTTGCTGGGCCAGCGTGGCCGCGACGATGTCGCGGTTGGCGTAATGCAACGACAGCTGGATATAGGCGCGCACTACGTTGTTCTGCAGTTCGAGCTGGGCCTGGCGTGCTTCGGCCACGCTCATGTGCGCCAGGTCGACGGCACGCTCGGTGGCGTTGCTTTCGCGGCCCCACAGGTCGAGGGCGTAGCTGAAGCCCAGGGACGTATTGTTGTCCCAGGTGTTGGAACCGCTCAATGCACCCGGGCCGTAGAACTGGTCGTTCGGCCAGTTGTGGCGCTTGAGGGTGGTGTCGCTGTTGATCTGCAACGACTCGGCCGACTCGACAATCCCGGCCATGGCCCGCGCTTCACGCACACGCGCGGCAGCCATGGCCAGGCTCGGGCTGTCGTGGGTCGCGAGTTCGACCCAGCGGTTGAGCTGGGGATCGCCGTAGGCCTGCCACCATTGCGCGGTGGGCCAGTGGGCGTCCCGGGCGGCGCTCTGGATCGCCTCGTCGGTGGCCAGGGTATTGGCGCTGAGGGCCTGGTCTTGGGGGGCGATTCCTCCGGTTCCGATGCAGCCGCTGATTGCTAACGATAAGGCCCAAACACTGAGAGTCTTCAGCTCTCTGCTGATGCGACGCGGCACTGCTGCGAATTCCTGAGGTGGGTGATGCAGGGTAGGTGGTGTAATTCTAGGACGCGAGGGGAATGACGATAAGCTGGTATTCCTGTGAATCTTTATTACCGTTCAGGCGATAATCCCTTCGTAGGGATCACTGGTCTACGTAACTTTCTGTCACAATTTGCTATCTCCCTTGAGAACACCCCATGGACACTTTGCAAAACATGCGCGCCTTCAGTTCTGTGGCCGAAGCCGGCAGCTTCACCGCCGCCGCCGCACAGCTGGACACAACCACCGCCAACATTTCGCGCGCGGTCTCCAACCTGGAGGCCCATCTGCAAACCCGCTTGCTCAACCGCACTACCCGCCGCATTGCACTCACGGAGGCGGGTAAACGCTATTTATTACGCTGCGAGCAAATCCTGGCCTACGTCGAAGAAGCCGAGGCCGAAGCCAGCGACGCCCACGCGCGCCCCGCCGGCCAGTTGAAAGTGCATACCATGACCGGTATCGGCCAGCATTTCGTCATCGACGCCATTGCCCGCTACCGCCGCACTCACCCGGACGTGACCTTCGACCTGACCCTGGCCAACCGCGTGCCGGACTTGCTCGATGAAGGCTACGACGTGTCCATCGTGCTGGCCAGCGAACTGCCGGACTCGGGCTTCGTGTCCCAGCGTCTGGGCATCACCTACAGCATCGCCTGCGCCTCGCCGGACTACGTCAAGGCCAAAGGCTGCGCGCAACGGCCCCACGATCTGCTCAACCACGCCTGCCTGCGCCTGGTCAGCCCGGTGGTCCTGCTGGATAAATGGAGCTTCAACGGCCCTGACGGCCAGGAAAGTGTCGCGATCAACACATCGCCGTTCCTGGTGAACTCGGCCGATGCGATGAAAACCGCCATCACCAGCGGCATGGGCGTCGGCCTGTTGCCGGTGTACGCCGCCATCGAAGGCCTGCGCAACGGCACGCTGGTGCGAGTGATGCCCAACTATCGCTCCCAGGAACTGAACCTGTACGCCATTTACCCATCGCGCCAGTACCTGGATGCGAAGATCAAGACCTGGGTGGAATACCTGCGCGGTTCGCTGCCGGAAATTCTCGCGGCGCACCAGGCGGAATTGGTCGCGTATGAGTTGAGCGGCAGCCTGGGCGGCGTGCGGATGGCGAACTGATTTCTGCCAGACGATAGCGATCCAATGTGGAAGGGGGCTTGCTCCCGATAGCGGTAATGAAGTCATGCATGTATTGGCTGACACACTGCTATCGGGGG